>DATBAZ010000309.1:0-3046 GCA_036271255.1 Alphaproteobacteria bacterium | reverse complement strand
GCTGTGTGACCGACCGCGACCCCGATCTCCATCTCGCCGCCGGCGGCGAAATCCCCCGCCCTGCCGCGATCGATCCGGGTCTATCGCTTTACCGTCCCGGCGGGTTGCGGCGAGGTGCGGATCGCCTCAGCCAATGCGGTTCCGGCCGAGACCATGCCAGGGTCGCCGGACCCGCGCGATCATGTCCCTGGTGATGGTGTAGGAGCGGCGGGGTATCGCGCTCACCGGCAGGGATGGCCGGTATTGTCAGGCGGCCACGGGGGGCAGCTTGACGATGGGATCGTCGCTTAATGGGGCGATGGTTTCCAGTGTCATGTAGCGGGCGCGCTGGACGGCCCATTCATCGTTCTGTTCCAAGAGAATGGCGCCGACCAGACGGATGATCGCCGCGTCGTTGGGGAAGATGCCGACGACCTCGGTACGCCGTTTGATCTCGCCGTTGAGGCGTTCCAACGGGTTGGTCGAATGGATTTTTGGCCGATGGTCTTTGGGGAAGCTCATGAAGGCGAGCACGTCGGCCTCGGCATCGTCCATCAGGGTGGCGAGTTTGGGCACCTTGGGCCGCAGTTGATCGGCTACCTGGCGCCACTGAACGCGGGCAGTCTCGGCATCCTCCTGGGCGAAGGCGGTGGCGATGAACGCGGCGACGACCCGCCGGCCGCTCTTGCCGGCGTATGCCAGGGCGTTGCGCATGAAGGGCACGCGGCAGCGCTGCCAGGAGGCGTGCAGCACCTTGGTGATCGCCGCCTTCAGTCCTTCATGGGCATCCGAGATGACGAGCTTGACGCCACGCAAGCCACGGCGGGCGAGCTTGCGCAGAAACTCGGTCCAGAAGGTTTCGGCCTCGGAGGGGCCGATATCCAGGCCGAGCACTTCGCGGCGCCCATCGCCGTTGACGGCAACGGCGACAATGACCGCGGTCGAGACAATGCGTCCTCCGGTGCGGGCTTTGACGTATGTCGCATCAAGCCACAGATACGGCCAGTCGCCTTCCAGCGGCCGATTAAGGAAGGCCTCGATCTTGCCGTCGATCTCCTCGCACAAGCGCGACACTTGGCTCTTGGAGATGCCGCTCATCCCCATGGCGCGCACCAACTCGTCGACTGAGCGGGTCGAGACGCCCTGGATGTAGGCTTCCTGGATCACCGCCGTCAGCGCCTTCTCGGCCATCCGGCGCGGCTCGAGGAACGAGGGAAAGTAACTGCTGCGGCGCAGCTTGGGGATGCGCAGCTCGACCGTGCCGGCTCGCGTCTCCCAGTCGCGCTCGCGATAGCCGTTGCGATGGTTGAGGCGCTCGGCGCTGCGCTCACCATGCCTGGCGCCGGTGAGGCCGCCAACCTCCAACTCCATCAGGCGCTGCGCCGTGAACCCGATCATCTCGCGCAGCAGATCGGTGTCGGAACTCTTCTCCAGAAGCGCGCGAAGGCTCATCATCTCGTCGGTCATCGCTGGGTCCTCGGTTCGGTTGAGTGGTGCCAACCAAACCCTACCGGCGATTCACGATGACCACCGCCGTGGATAAGTAGCCCGCCGCCGCCAGACTCTCGACGGTCGCTGCGTCGGGCTACTTACCCACAGCTCCTACACCACTCGATGGGACACGACCGCCGTTTCGCCGAGCTTCAGCAGAAAGCGCGAACTCGGACGGGACGAACGTTTTCCATCATCACCATTCAAGAGGCCGGCCTTGACGGCTTCTGGATCCACCGCCTGCTGCAAGGGGAAGGGATCGAAAGCTGGGTGGTTGACCCCGCATCGGTTTTGACCTCGCGCCGGCGGCGGCGGGCGAAGACCGACAAGATCGATGGAGAGACGCTCGTCCGCACGCTTTTGGCCCACAAGCGCGGCGAACCGCGGGTCTGCGCCATGGTCAAAGCACCAACCCCGGAGGAGGAAGATCGCCGCCGGATCTGCCGGGAGCGCAAGACCCTGACGGCCGAGCGTGTCAGGCATGTCAATCGGATCAAGGGCTTGTTATTCGCCCAAGGGGTTGGCGATTATGAGCCGCTGCGCCGTAACCGGCGCGGGCGCCTAGAGGAGCTGGCAACTGGCGATGGCCGCCCGTTGCCAGAGCATCTGAAGGCGCAGATCAGCCGCGAGCTCGACCGGCTCGAGGTCATCCTGGCACAGCTAAAGGCGGTCGGCTCGGAACGAGACGCCATGCTCGAACCGGCGAAGGAAGGGCCCCCTACGCCGGCATCGCTGCTCGCCCAGTTGAAGGGGATTGGTCCGGAGTTTGCGGCCGTCCTCTGGTCCGAAGGACTATTCCGCAGCTTCAACAATCGACGACAGGTGGCGGCCTACGCTGGGTTGGCGCCGACACCCTGGCAAAGCGGATCGGTCGCCCACGAACAAGGGGTATCCAAGGCTGGAAACCCCCGCCTGCGAACGACAATGATCCAATTGGCCTGGCTCTGGCTGCGACACCAGCCCGGCTCGGCACTCAGCATTTGGTTCCGCGAGCGTGTCCAGCGCAACGGCGGCCGTGGCAAAAAGACAGCGATCGTGGCAATGGCCCGAAAGCTGCTCGTCGCCTTGTGGAAGTACGCGGTCCACGGGATCCTGATCGATGGTACGACGGCCAAAGCTGCCTGATGGAAAACATATGACGGTACTCGAATCTTCCGGAACCTGATCAGGTCCGGCAGATCCAGGCAGGACGAGCCGAAGGTGAAGCATGGCCTTATATTAGACGCCGACGAAAAGAATGGCCGCGTCCTCCTGAGCCCCCGCCCGCCGAAAGCGGGATTTTGGTGCAGCCGTTGCGAAAACGGCGACCGTATGTGAGTTGGAACTGGTTGGGGAACGACCAGGTCAAGATTGGGGCTCAAACCTGGATACTGATACATCCAACGGAGTTGAAGCATGAATTGCTGAAATCGAGACCCTTTACACGAAGATGCCCATGTGAGCTACCCTGCCGCTGCATCGACCCCTCCCACCAACCGGGAGATTCTAACCGATGAAAGCACCTAACCGCGCGCTTTCTTCAGATGGGGTATTGCGGTTCCGGCGGTGTTGGCTGGAGGTGGAAGTGGCAGTCCTT
>DATBAZ010000308.1:0-2025 GCA_036271255.1 Alphaproteobacteria bacterium | reverse complement strand
GCAGCGGCGCGGGGCGAGCTTGCCATCCAGCGCTGTCGCGCCTGCCGGCGCTGGATCCATTTCCCGGAAAGCGCCTGCCCGGACTGCGGTTCGGCCGAGCTGGCGTTCGAGGCAGTGTCGGGCCAGGGCAAGGTCGAGACCTTTTCTATCATCCACAAAAGCTTCGTGCCCGAATTTCAGGGCCGCGAGCCCTACGTCATCGCCTGGATCGGCCTGCCGGAGCAGCCGGGGCTGCGGGTCTTCGGCAATGTTACCGGGGCGGCGCCGGAAGAGGTGTCCATCGGCATGGATGTCGCGGTATTTTTCGAGGCGCTCGGCGGCCACGCCGCGCTGCCCAATTTCAAGAAGAAGAGTTGAAGCGGGAGGATCGATGTCCAACAAATCGCCCTACGGCAACTATGCCTACGCGATACTGACCGCCAGCGCGTTGCGCACGCCCGACAAGGTGGCGCTGGTCTGCCGCGGCAAGTCCTATACGTTCGATGAGTTGAACCGGCGGGTGAACAAGGCGGCGAACGCGTTGCTGGCGGCCGGTATCACCGCCGGCATGCGGGTCGGCTCGCTGCTCAGCGGCTCCCAGGAAATCGCCGATCTCTATCTGGCGGAGGGCAAGATCGGCGCGGTGATCGCTGCCCTCAATCCCTTCTGGCCGGAAGACCAGATCGTCGCCACCTGCGCGCTGTCGGAACTGCACGCTTTCGTGTTCGACAAGGCGAATGCAGCGGTCGCGGCCAAGGTCCGCGCCCGCGTGCCGTCGATCAAGCTGTTCCTGTCGGTCGATGACGATCTCGCCCCGCTGACCGAGCGCGCGCCCGAGGATGAGCCCGCGACGGGGGCGCATTGGGACGACCCGTTCGCGCTGTTCTACACCTCCGGCACGACCGGCGTGTCGAAGGCGGTGATCCACACCCATGCCGGCACCAAGAATGTCGGCGACTTCCTGCTGGAGCTGCCGCACGAGGACCATCACGTCTGGGGAACAGGGCCGATCATCTGGGGCGTGGGCTTTCCCTGCACATTGGGCGCGGCGCTGGGCGTCGGCATGAAGACGGCGTTGGAGGACGATTTCGGTCCCCGCCCATTCCTGGAGGCGGTCCAGCGCGAACGCATCAGCCACGTCATCATGTTGCCCAGCCAATGGGCCGACATATTGGCCAACCACCCGCACGAGCAATACGACCTCTCCTCGCTAAAGGTGATCATTCTGGGCGCCGAACCGCTCGGCGCGGCGCTGCTGGCCAAGGTGCGCAAGCGCCTGCCGGATGTTGGCCTCTATGCCTTCTACGGCCAGACCGAGCAGCCCTATACCTGCATCCAGAAGCTGAGCGACGACGCGACCGAGCCCGAGGGCGTCGGCCCGGCGCGCACCGGCTGCGCGGTGAAGATCCTCGACCCGCAGGGCAACCGCGTGATCGGGCAGGTCGGCGACCTCGTCATCACCGGACCTCAGCGCACCGCCGGCTACTACAACCAGCCGGCCAAGAACGCGGAGTCGATCCGCGATGGCTGGTTCCATACCGGCGATTTGGGGCTGATGGATGCCAAGGGCCGGCTGCATGTGCTGGGCCGCAAGGAAGACGCCATTTCGCGCGGCGGTCGCTATATCCGCCCGCTTGAGATCGAGGACGTGCTGATGACCGTGCCCGGCGTCGGCGAGGCCGGTGTGATCGGCGCGCCGGACGGGGTGCCGGAGCAGAAGATCATCCTGGCCGTGGCGCCCGAGGCCGGCCACGTTCTGACCGAGAACGGGCTATGGGAAATTGTCCGGACAAAGCTGCCGGAGAGCCTTTGGCCCGACCTGATCGTCGTGGACGATGAGCTGCCGCACACCAACGACAATTCCGGCGGCCGCGGCAAGCTGATGCGCCGCGGCATCCGCGACCGGTATGAGGGTCGGTTGTGAGCATCGTCCAATCGCTGGGTCTCGCCGACATCCTGGCCGAGCATAGCCGGCGCTGGGCTGCTCGGCCGGCCACGGCCGATGGGCCGGTCAGGCAGAATTATGCCGAGTTGCAGGCGCGGGTC
>DATBAZ010000307.1:0-2426 GCA_036271255.1 Alphaproteobacteria bacterium | reverse complement strand
GACAAACCGCAAAAGCTTTAGCCCCGCGCCTGTCCACTTATAAAAGGCAACGCCATCGCGTGCCCCGTCTTCCCTCGGCGCGCCGAGGACGACCAGAAGCCGACTGTCGGTGCGGAAGCGAAGGCCGGTGTATTCAGGCTCGTCGCCATCCGGCTCGACGACTGCGAAGGTTGAGATTCCGCGTAGTGCAGGGATGAAGAAGACCATGCCGGACCTAGCGTCCACGATACCAAAATCAGTGCAGGCAGCGCCGCACCCCCAGACCGCTACCGTGAAGTGGCCGGCAAAATTTGGGCCTTTCGCAGCCGCTTGACGGAGCGTAGTGCGAAATTCGCGCGCATCGGGCGCGACCAAGACCGGGCTAGCTGGACGGCTCAGCTTTTCGGCGGGAACGACATAGTCCTCGAAGCGGGGCGCATCTGGAATATCAGCCAACCCGTAGGTCTCATCGGCGCACTGCGCCGCCGAAACCGGCATACCGCTCGCGACCGTGTAGAGCAGCGCACACGTGAAAATTCCGGCACGGCACGAGACCAAGATCGCCTACCCCTTCATCAGCGCTTCCATCTGGTCGAGCAGCATATTGAGCCGCGCCACCAGCGCCTGGTAGGGCGCAGGGCTTGCCATGTCGAGGCCGGCTTTCTTCAGGATATCGTAGGGATAGTCCGATCCACCCGACTTCAGCACGCCCAGATACGTATCGCGCACCTTGGTGTCGCCGGCGGCGATGGCGTGGCTGAAATAGGCAGCGGCGGCCAGCGATGTCGCGTACTGGTAGACGTAGAAGTCGTTGTAGAAGTGGGGGATATAGGCCCACTCGACGCCATACAGGTCGTCGATCTTCACCACGCCCTGGGCGTCACCGTAATAGCGCTTCAGCAGGCCGAGATAGATACTGGTGAAGGACTCGCCGGTCAGCGCTTCCTTGGCCTCGCCGGCCTCATGGGCCTTGAGCTCGAACTCGGCGAACATCGCCTGGCGGAAGAAAGTGGTGCGGATCGTCTCCACCGCCTGGTTCAGGAAGAATAACCTGTCTTCCTTGGTCTTGGCGTTGGCGATCAGATTGTCCTGCAGCAGCATCTCGTTGCAGGTCGAGGCGATCTCAGCCAGGAAGATCGGGTAGTCGGCGGTCTCATACGGCTGGGCGTGATTCGCCAGCACGCTGTGCATCGCGTGGCCCCATTCATGGGCGATGGCCGAGACGCTGTCGTAATTGCCGGTGAAGTTGGCCAGCACGAACGGGTGCACGTCATAGGCGCCCGGGTTCATATAGGCGCCCGGCGTTTTCCCCAGCTGCGGCAGCGCATGCATCCAATGGGCAGCAAAGTCCTTGGCCAGCGTATCGACATAGTCCTGGCCCAGCGGCTTGACCGCCGTGAGCGTCATCTTCTCCGCCTCGTCGACGGTGTAGCGTTTGTCGCTTTTTACCAGCGGGACGTACATGTCGTAATAATGCAGTTCGCTGAGGCCCAGCATCTTCTTGCGCAGGGTGAAATAGCGATAGAGCGACGGCAGGCCCTTGTTGGTCTCGTCGATCAAGGTGCGATAGACCGCATCGGGCACGTTGTGCTCGGCGATCGCATAGGACAGCGCGCTCGGATAATGGCGGGCCTTGGCTTCGAAGATCGTGCCCTGCATGCCGCCGCCCAGGGTCGCGCCGAAGCTCTTGCCGTATTCCGCCCATTTGCCGAAGAAGGCCTCGAACACCGCCTTGCGGTCGTCGCGGTTGGGCAGGTCGCGGGTCGCTGTGTAGCCCTGGCTGTCGAGCCGCACCTTAAGCCCATCCGACAGCGTGATCGTCGGCCAGGGCAGGTCGGCATTGGCGAGCAGGGTATAGACGGTCTTGGGCGCCGCCCTCACCTGCCCCGCCGCGGCCAGCACGCCCTCGGCCTCCACGCCCAGCGTGTGCGGCGCCTGGCGCAGTATATCCTTCAGCATGAAGGTGAACGGCTTCAGCGCCGGATCGGCGGCGATGAACTGGTCGATCCTGGCCTGTCCGATCTGGATGATCTCCGGATTGACGAAGGCCGTTGCCGAGGCGAGATCGGTCGAAAGCAGCTCCGCCCGCTGATGCCGGTCCTGGTTGGCGGCGTTGCGGGTGTCCTCATCGCGCTTGAGGCCGGCATAGGTCGAAAGCCGCGCCAGCCGCCGCTGGAGATCGGAAATCGTCCGTAGCCCTTTCGCAAGATCCGCCGCATCCTTGCCCAGCGTGCCCTTGATGCCCGCCAAGCCGGGTAAGGCATCGGCGACGGATTTCCGCTCAGCCGCCCAGGCGGCGTCGGTCGGGTAGAGTTCGGTCAGATCCCAGACGACGTGCGCCTGCCCCGCAAGCGGCGGGGCGTCGGCGGCGATTGCGGGCGTGGAGGCCAGCAGCAGCGCGGTGAGGAGGGTGGCGGCTTTCATTCGGTTTTCCGTGTTCGAGAAGG
>DATBAZ010000306.1:0-2380 GCA_036271255.1 Alphaproteobacteria bacterium | reverse complement strand
CGGCGCGTACGGTCCACCAGCGAGGCGGTGAGCGCGGCCTGGAATGATGCGGCGAGGTCGGCCTTGGTCTGCTGGTCCAACGGCTGCTGGGCCGCCATCTGGCGTAAAGCGGTCTTGAGGCCGGAGAAGGAGAAATCGGCATTCGGCCGGCCCAGCATCGGGCGGGGCAGGGTAAAGCGGGTGGGGTCCCCGTTCGCCGCCGCGCGTTCCAAGGCGGGACCGCCGGGGAAGCCGAGGCCAAGCAGGGCGGCCGCCTTGTCGAAGGCTTCGCCGGCGGCATCGTCGATAGTGGTGCCCAGGCGGCGATAGCGGCCGATGCCTTCGACATCCAGCAACTGACAGTGGCCGCCCGAGACCAGCAGCAGCAGGTACGGGAATTCCAATGGCGCGTCCGCCGGGGCGGTGAGGCGCGCAGTCAACGCATGCGCCTCCAGATGGTTCACCGCGATGAAAGGCTTGCCGGCGCTGGCGGAGATGGCCTTGGCGGTCATCACACCGACGATCACCCCGCCGATCAGGCCCGGGCCGCCGGTCGCGGCGATGCCGCCGATCTCGTTCAAGGTCACGCCGGCATCGGCCAGGGCGCGGCTTACCACCGCATCGAGATATTCCAGATGCGCCCGCGCCGCGATCTCCGGCACCACGCCGCCATAGGGCGTATGGTCCGTGATCTGGCTATGCACGACGTTGGACAATATATGCCGTTCGCTGTCGACCACGGCGGCCGCGGTCTCGTCGCAGCTTGTCTCGATGCCCAGCATCATTAATTTTCCGCTCATCGTTCCTGTTTAAGCCCTTTCGCCGACAGGGGTCGAGGTCCTAAAGGATAGGCATGACCAGACAGCTCAAGATCGGCACGCGCGGCAGCCCGCTGGCGCTTGTCCAGGCGACGATGACCCGCGACTTCCTGATCCGCTCCGGTTTGATCGCCGAAGATGCGATCGAAACCGTGATCATCAAGACCAGCGGCGACCGTATTCAGGACCGCAGCCTTGCCGATATCGGCGGTAAGGCCCTGTTCACCAAGGAAATCGAGGAGGCGCTGACCGAGGGCCGCATCGACATGGCGGTCCATTCGCTGAAGGATCTGCCGGCCTGGATGCCCGAAGGTCTGGTGCTGGCCGCCGTTCTGCCCCGTGCCGACCCGCGCGATGCGCTGCTGTCGCCGGTCGCGACCAGCATCGATACGCTGCCCAGGGGCGCCTGCATCGGCACCTCCGGCCCCCGCCGTAAGGCGCAACTTCTCAACCGCCGGCCCGATCTCACGATCGTCGATTTCCGCGGCAATGTGGGCACGCGGCTGGCCAAGCTTGCGGCGGGTGGGGTCGATGGCACCATGCTGGCGGTTGCCGGCATGACCCGGCTCGGTGTCGAGGCCGAATATCACCCGATCGACCCGGCCGAGATGCTGCCCGCGGCGTGCCAGGGCGCGATCGGCCTCGAAATCCGGCAAAACGACGATTGGGCGCGATCCCTCTGCGACGCCGTCAGCCATCGGGAGTCGGCCATCGCCATTGCTGCCGAACGTGCCTTCCAGGCAGAGCTCGACGGTTCGTGCCGCACGCCGATCGCCGCGTTGGCGACTGTCTCGGGCGGTGAGGTGCTTCTGCGAGGGTTGGTCGCGCGCCCCGACGGAACGGCGATCATCCGGATCGAGGAGCGGGCGCCGGTGGCCGATGCCGCGCGACTGGGCACTGAGGCCGGGTGCAGCATCAAGGCGGACATGCCGCGGGATTTCTTCATCGCCGCTGAGCTCTCCGCGCACGGATGACCGGCTGCATCGTCCTGACCCGCCCCCGGGACGAGGCCGAGGGGATGGCCGCCGAATTGACCGCGCGTGGCTACGACACCTTGGTCGAGCCAATGCTCGAAATCGTGCAATTGCCGACCCCGATTCCCGATCTCGGTGCCTATCGCGCCCTGGTCTTCACCAGCGCAAATGGCGTGCGTAGCTTCGCCGAGCGGTCGCCGGACCGGTCGCTGCCGGCCTACGCGGTGGGCATGCGGACGGCCGATGTGCTGCGCAAGGTAGGGTTTGCCGATGTGCGCGGCGCGGGCGGCGATGCCGCGCTGCTGGCCGAGTTCGTCAGCGAGACCCTCGGCAACACTGGGCCGGTGCTGCATGTCGCGGCCAAGGATGTGGCGCGCGACCTGGAGCCGCTGCTGGCCCCGGCCGGTATCGCAGTCGATTGCGTGGCGCTTTACGAGGCTGTTCCGGCCAGTGATTTTTCGAAGGCCTTGGTCGATGCGCTGTACGCGTGTACGATAGAGAACGTACTGTTCTTTTCGGTACGTACGGCGGCGACGTTCGGAACCTTGGTGGAAAAACTCGGTTTGGCGGAGATGACCAGCTCGATATCGGCCCTCTGTCTCAGCAACC
>DATBAZ010000305.1:0-31566 GCA_036271255.1 Alphaproteobacteria bacterium | reverse complement strand
ACAATATCGGCATCGATGTCGGCGGCTATGAGAAGTTCGCGCCCGACCCAGCCTATGACCGGGCGCAGAACGGCTATGTCGCCGGGAACACGGTCTACAACATCAGCTCGCTCAAAAACCCCGCCTATAAGGGCCAGGAATCGGCCGACGGCATCTATGTCGACGGCGGCGCCGACGTGGTGATCGAGCGCAACCTGATCCATCACAGCGACATCGGCATCGAGGCGGCGAGCGAGCATAAAGGCAGGGTCAGCCATGCGGTGACGATCCGCAGCAACATCGTCTATGCCAGCAATACGGTCGGCGTCTCGATCGGCGGCTATGCCAGGAATGTCGGCGGCACGACCGGTTGCCGGATCGTCGGCAACACGCTTTACGGCAACGGCACCGCGCGAAACAGCGAGGGCGAGTTCCAGATCCAGTTCAACGCCACCGGCAACCTGTTTCAGAACAATATCGCGGTGGCGGACAACGCCCAGAACCTGCTGCTCTACAGCTTTGTCGCCGGCCAGCCCGATCCGGCGACCCTGGACGACAATCTCTATTTCTCACCCGGCGGCGCCACGAACAGCAATTGGGAGTGGATGGGCAGGAACCACACCTCGTTCGCCGGCTACCGGACCGCGACGGGCAACGACGAGGCCAGTCGCTATGGCGACCCCAAATTCACCAACGCCAAGGCCGCCAACTTCCATCTTGGCGCCGGGTCGCCGGCCCTGGGCAGGGGCGCCGCTCTGCCGCTGTCGGTCGCCGGCCTGACCGATTTCGCCGGCCGGCCGCGCAAGGGCAAGGCCGATATTGGCGCCTATCAGGACTGAGCGACGGGCAGCGGGGCCGGCCCAGCGATCCATCGCGCCAGCCGCCTTGGGATCGTGCGCGAGACGGCGATGCTCCATGCCTCCACCGTTCCCGCCAGCAGATGGGCCACGGCGAAGGTGAGCGGGATCGAAACATAGAGCGGCAGGCCGAGACCCCAGATGATCGGCCAATGGCAGAGGTAAAGCGGGTAGGAGATGCGCCCGAGCCATTGCGGCAGCCTCGCCTGCAGCGGCGCCCAGTGGAGCGGGAAACGCGAGAGCCAGGCCCCGATGAAAAAGAAGATGCCGAAGAAGGCCGGCGGATATAAGCCTCCGGCCGCCAGGGTCGCGACGACCGCCGCCGCGAACCAGATGAACCGCCGGCGCGCGACCCAGACGAAGAGCGGCATGAAGGGCATCGCCCAGGCCTCGACGGTCAGGGACCAGGTCGGCACATCGGCCATCGGCGCCGTGGTCGGCATCGCCAGCGGACACCAGGCGTAATAGGGCAGTGGCACCGCCTGCCTGAAGAACAGCGCACCGGCGAACAGGCACAGCGCATAGGTCGGCCATAGCCTGAGCGCCCGGCGGGCGAGGAAGGTGAGATAGCGCCCGTCCCAGGAGCGGGTCAGCACGCAGGCCGACAGCATGAAGAAGACCACAACGCTGCCGTTGGCCGGCCAGGTCAGGCTGCCCCAGCCACGCAGGTGCGCGGCATGGTTGAGCATGACGACAACGGCCAAGCAGCCGCGGATTCCGTCCAATGTGTGGTTACGGGACACCATTCCCACCGATTAACCCACGACGGTAAAGGCACAGTTGTCATAGACGCGTTGTTTCGAGTCAGGTGACGCCACAGCCGCGAAAGTCTAGTCTTCCGTCATCGGAAGAGGCGCGCTGTGCGGCGATCGCCGAGGATTGTTCGTTGAGCGCCACTGTGGGCAAGAAGGCAAGCAGGGGGATCGGAACGTTTCCGAGCGGCGGCGGCAAGGCCGGCGCCCTGATGCGCATGCACGATTGGTCGGGGTCGCCGCTTGGACCGCCGGAGGGCTGGCCCGCGCCGCTGAGAGTGGTCGTCGAGCTGCTGCTCAATTCCCTGTTCCCGATGTTCGTCGCCTGGGGGCCCGGCCTGGGTCTTCTCTATAACGACGCCTATGCCGAGATCCTGGGCGCCAAGCATCCGGCGGCGCTGGGCGCGCGGTTCCGCGACGTCTGGAGCGAGATCTGGCCGGATGTGTCGCCGCTGATCACATCCGCCATGGCCGGCGAGGCGACGTTCCGCGAAGACCTGCCGCTGATCATGAACCGGCACGGCTATGACGAAAGGGCCTGGTTCACATTTTCCTATTCACCCGTACGCGGCGAGAGCGGCGCGGTGGAGGGAATGTTCTGCGCCGTCGCCGAAACGACGCAGCAGGCGCGCGCACGCCGCCGGCAAGCCTTCCGGCTGTCGCTGGAACATCGGTTGCGCGACCTGGCCGACCCGATCGCCGTCATGGCCGCCGCGACAGAGGCGCTGGGCCAGGAGCTAGGTGCGTCGCGCGTCGGCTATGGCGAGATCGACGCCGCGCAGGAGAATGTCTCGGTCGGCCGCAACTGGGTTGCCGACGGCACACCGGATTTCGAGGGCAATTATCGCCTCGACGCGTTCGACGACGCAATCATGGCGGAGGTGCTGGCCGGGCGCGTGCTGATCATGGAGGACGTCGCCAACGATCCGCGCGCCGCCCGCGCCCGGCCGACATTCGACCAGTTCGGGACCAAGGCCATCGTCGTCGTGCCGCTGATCAAGGAAGGCCGCTTCACGGCGGCCCTCTATGTCCATGACGACCGGCCGCGGCGTTGGACCGAGGATGTCGACCTCATAGCCGAGGTTGCCGATCGCACCTGGGCCGCCGTGGAACGCGCCCGGGCGCAATCCGCGCGGCGCACGAGCGAGGACCGGCTGCGCCAGCTGAACGAATCGCTGGAGCGCCAGGTCTCTCTGGCCCTGGCCGAACGCAAGCTACTCGCCGATGTGGTCGAGGATACGGATCTGCTGATCCATGTCGTCGACCCGAATTATCGCTGGCTGGCGATCAATCGCGCGGCGGCCGATGAATTCGCCCGCGTCTTCGGCGTCGGAAGGCCAAAGGCCGGGGACAACATGCTGGAGCTGCTGGCCGAGCGCCCCGTGCAGCGCGAAGGGGTCAAATCCCGTTGGTCGCGGGCGCTCGCCGGGGAGGAATATGTCGATGTCACCCATGTGGAGGAGGTCGGCGGCCGCAAGCGCAGCTATGAGATGCGGTTCCGGTCGTTGCGCGACGAGAACGGCGGGGTGATCGGCGCCTATCAGTTCGTCCAGGACGTCGCGGAGCGGCTGAGCGAGCAGGCGCGGCTGAGCGAGGCAGAGGCGGCGCTGATGCAGCTGCAGAAGATGGAGGCTGTGGGGCGGCTGACCGGCGGCATCGCGCACGATTTCAACAATCTCCTGGGCGCCATCGTCGGCAGCCTGGACCTGATCCGGCGCAAGCCCGAGGACCTCGCCCGGGTGAAGCGCTTCGCCGATGCCGGGCTGGAGGCGGCCGAGCGCGGCGCCAAGCTGACCGGGCAATTGCTCGCCTTCTCGCGCTCGCAGCGGATCGAGCTGAAGCCCGTGCTGGTGGTCGAGCTGGTCAGCGGCATGCGCGAGCTGCTGGCGCGCACGCTGGGACCGCTGATCCGGCTGCATTTCATGCTGGACGACCCCCGCGCCCCGGTCCTCTCCGACCCCACCCAGCTGGAGATGGCGGTGCTGAACCTGGCGATCAATTCGCGCGACGCGATGCCTGAGGGCGGCGACCTGACCATCGCCACGGCGGTTCGGCAGATCGCACGGGATGTCGATCTGCCGGCCGGCGACTATGTCGAGCTCAGCGTCACCGACAGCGGCTCGGGCATGCCGGCCGAGGTCCAGGCCAAGGCTTTCGACCCGTTCTTCACCACCAAGGGGATCGGCGAGGGCACCGGGCTGGGCTTAAGCCAGGTCTATGGCATCGCCCGCCAAGCCGGCGGCACGGCGCGGATCGAGAGCGAGGAAGGAAAGGGGACGGTCGTGCGGCTTTACCTGCCGCTGCTCACCCTGCAGCCCGCGGCCGCGGCCGAGCCCGAACGCCCGGCGGCGGCAAAGGCCGCGGCACGGGCGGCGACGATCCTGCTGATCGATGACGACCCTGACATCAGGGGGGTTCTCGCCGCCTCGCTCGAGACGCTGGGCTATGCGGTGATCGCCGCCGAGAACGGCGCCGCCGGGCTGGAGGCCCTGGAGCAGCGCATCCCCGACCTGGTCGTCGTGGATTTCGCCATGCCCGGCATGAACGGCGCCGAATTCGCCACCGCCGCGCGGAATCGGAAGCCCGGCCTGCCGATCGTCTTCGCCAGCGGCTACGCCGAAACCGCCGCCATCGAGAAGGCGGCGGGACCCCACGCCGTCGTGTTGCGCAAACCGTTCCGCATCGACGAGCTGGAAACCGTGGTCGCCGCCGCGCTGAGCGAGAAGGCCGGCGGATAATCCCTGGCCCTCGGGAGAGGGCTACGAAGGCTTGGCGAACGCAGTGAGCCTGGCCGAAGTCGGGTGAGGGTAGCCCGGTCGCGGCACCGTACCCTCACCCTCCCGCCCAAAGCGGCGGGCCCCTCCCTCTCCCGAAGGGCGAGGGGCTTATGAAGGTGGCGTTCACGTGCCAACGCCCCGCATCCGCTTTCCGGGTGCAGGTGGGCATTGTAGGGTGGGCTAAGCGTAGCGAAGCCCACCGATGCGGTGCGATTGTGAGTACGGGAGATGCCGAGCGTTGCTCGCCTGGTGGGCTTCGCTGTGCTCAGCCCACCCTACAGATCAACGCGGTGGACCGCGGCCATTGGGCCGACGTTTCGCGATCTGCTTTTTCGAAGGCTTGCGGAAGCCGGCGCCGCCGTTGGCCCGGATGGCCAGCGCCGCGGCTTTGACCGCGAGCTTGCGCTGATCCGCCAGCGTATCGGGCTGAGGCAGTTTTTCCGGCAGCTTGACGGTGGCCGGCGGCAGTTTCGCCGCGCGCTCGGGCGGCGGGGCGAAGGGGTCGTTTTCGGGCGGTGCGGCACCCAAGGTCTGGCGGATGCCGGCGACGACCTGGTCTAGCGGGCCGGTGCGGTAGTCGCTGCGGATGTCGAGCAGGTCTTCCAGCGGCTCGAGGTCCAGGCGGAATTTCTCCAGGTCGGGGGGCTCGAAGCCCGGCCGGTCGGATTTCACCAGGCGCAGCTTGCGCGGGGCGTCGCGGTCGGGCGCCTGGAACAGGCCGCGCAGCTCGAACTCCAGCACCATGATCTGGCGCATGGTCCGGGCCAGCCGCTCGAACTCCATCACCTGGCCTTTGGCGCCCAGCATGCGGTCGAGCAGGACGGCGGTCGGCACGGTGTCCGCCGCCTTGTTGAAGCGCTCGATCTGCATGAAGCCGAAATCGCGGAGCCGGTCGAGCTCCTTCAGCCGCTCGCGCGTCAGGCGCGCAACCTCAGCCGCATCGGCGGCAGGTTGGGCAATCGCAGCGGTGGGGGGTGCAGAGCGCATTAGAACAATATAGGAACATGTGGGAACTCTGTCAAGCGCTCCTACAAAATCACCGCCACCCGCTGGATCAGCCAGAAAGCCGCCGCCGCGCCGATTCCGTAGGTCGGCAGGCGGACGAGAACGAGCGGCATACTGGGCGCAAGGCGCAGGATCGCGGCGCGGACGGCCAGCAGCACGGCGATGAACAACAGCTGCCCCGCCTCCACGCCGAGATTGAACAGCAGCAGCGCCAGCGGGATGTCGTGCCTTGGCAGGCCGACTTCCGAGAGCGCCCCGGCGAAGCCGAAGCCGTGAAGCAGGCCGAAGGCGAAGGCCACCAACCAGGGCTGGCGGATGGTGAGGCCACTCTCGCCCCGCTCCGCCCGCACCAGCTCGCGCGCCAGGAAGACGATGGACAGCGCGATGGTCGCCTCGACCGGCGCCGGCGGGACATGGACGAAGCCCAAGGTCGCCAGCGCCAGGGTGATGCTGTGCGCCAGGGTGAAGGCGGTGATCGTCTTGGCCAGCCGCCACGGGCGGCGGACGATCAGGACCAGCCCGGTCACGAACAGCAGATGGTCGATGCCGAACAGGATATGCTCGACGCCCAGGCTGAAATACCCGCCCACATCGGTGTGGGGCGCGGCCCCGTCCAATGTCAGGGACGGGCTGTTCGGATGCAGCACCACGGTCGTCTCGCGGCCATCGGCGAACGCGATCCGCACCAGCGCGTCGAGCACCGTGCGGTCTAGCCCGGTCAGGGTGATGCGGCCGTCGGTCAGGCCGGACGGGCATCTCAGAACCGCGCGCCCGATCAGCGAACCCGGCGCCTGCTCCAGCGTCGCGGGCGCCACGGGCTTGCATTGGGCGGGGAATGACGGCGTCACCGGCGGCGGCGTACCCTGCGTCGCGGGGATGCGCCAGGTCACGGCAAAGCTGTTCGGCGCCTCCTCGACGATGCCGAGATAGACCGGCAGCGATTCATGCGCGACGGCCGAGCCGCCGAGCAGCACGCCGAGCAGGATCAGCAGAACACGGATCACGGTGCGACCACTCACGGCGCGACCGTGACCCGGTATTTCGCCCGGATGCGGGCATAGGCGGCATCCGACGACGCCTGGAAACGCTCGGCCATCATGTCGTCATGCACGCGGCCGCTTATGTCGCCGAGCGGCGGCAGGCGCGCGGCCAGGCGCTGGTCGATCCGCACCAGATGGATGCCGAGCGCCGAGCGCACCGGCCCCTGCCACGATCCGGCGGGCAAGGCGAACAGGGCAGCGGTGAAGGCCGGACCGAAATCCTTGGCGATGTCGGCGGCGGAACGCGGCTCCGGATCGGCAGCCAGCATGAACGGGTCGCCGGCCGGATCGGCGGCGGCCTTGCCGGGGGCCAGCGACGCCAGCATGGCGCGCGCGTCGCCCTCGGCACGGTCACCTCGTAGGGCCTGGCTGAAATAGACTTGGCGGAAGACCAGCCGCTCAGGCAACCGGTAGCGGTCGGCATGGGCGGCGAGCCAGGCTTCCATCTCGGAGTCCGAGGGCTGGGCGATGGCGGAGGTGTCTTGGAGCAGGAACTCCATCTTCTGCAGCAGCCGGTTGCGCACGACAGGGTCGTCCGCCGCCAGGCCCAGCCCCTGCCCCTCGCGCGCCAGGATTTCCGAGCGGACGTAATCCTCGACCAGCTTCGGCAGGTCGGCATCGGCGGGCGGCACGCCCCATTGCTGGGTATAGAGTGCGCGGACGCGTTCGATATCCGCCCTGCCGATCGCGATCCGATGCGGATCGTCGCCCGGCGCCGGATGCAGCGCCGCGTTGGCGGCGAAGATCAGCGCGCCGAGCGCCAGGAACTGCAATAGCGGTTCGCGAAACAGCCGCCCGATCATCCCGGCGTGTACCAGATGGGCGAGGTCCAGGCGCGCTCCTTGATCGTGGCCGGGATCACCTTAGGCGGGTCGATCTTCAGCCGGTGCGCGTCATAGGTGCTCCAGCGGCAGACCGGGTCCTCCAGCACGCGGACGTAATAGACCGCGCGGATCTTCGGATCGAAGGCCGGGTCGGTCCAGGTGGTGGAAAGCTCAGCCGCGCCCTTGCCGGCTGCCACCTTGCAGGTGGCGATATCGACCGAGGCGCCGTTGTCGGCGCAGGCGCCGTCGGCACCGGCCTCGATCCCGTCGGAGCAGGCGACGTCGTAGACCTTGGCCATCTCCTTGCCGTTTTCGATCCAGCCCTTGACGATCTGGACCTTCTGCAGCGGCGCACTGTCGGGGTCACGGGTCGCCCAGACGACGAAACGGGGAGACTTCCCTCTGCCGCCCCCAAGGTCGGCAGCCCTTAGGTCGCCGCCCATCGGCACGCCCTTGGCGTAGGCCGTCTTCACCAGGTCGGGGCTCTTGTTGAGGTCGGCCGGATAGTCGAACGAGCCGAAGAAGCGAACACGGATGCGGGTGCCGCTGGTGCCGTAGGTTTCGCGGCGGTAGAGCGCGTCCCAGATCGCCTCACGCGTGTTCTTCTCGGCCCATACCCCCGTCATTCCGCCCGGATTGAAGCGCATATAGGCGCTGCCGACCTCGCCGTGCCCGTCATCGACGGCGGGGCCGGGATGGAAGCCCAGCCGTTTCTCCGCCGTGTTGTCCTGCTGGCCGAGATGGCCCTTGAAGTCGCTCTCCTCGGTCGCGCCCGGCGTGCCGTCGTGATTGTCGGTGGCGCCGACGAAGCCGTATTTGAACGGGTTGACGCCCTCCTTCTCCTCGACCTTGAGGCCCCGCACGATGGCGTCGCGGACGAAGGAGCCGGCGCTGCCGCACTGGTCTATCTCGCCCGGCGGGCAGGGCGGCACCGCGTTCTCGAAATTGCATTCCTCGTCGGTGAGCCCGATGCCGGCCATGCATTCGGACGCGCCCTTGATCTGGAAGATCTCGACCAGCGGCTCGATCCGCGCCCGGCGGTCCAGGATATCGCGCGTCCAGGGCGTGCCGTCGGTGTTCTTGCCCTCCCAGAAGAAGCGGCCCCAGGAATAGTTCGAGTTGTGCGGTATGGTCAGCACCCGGCACGGGCCGGTGCATTTCTCCTCCAGCCACTTCATCAGTTCCTCGCCGGAACCCTCATAGGCGCTGAACACCGTGTCCGGCACATGGTCGGTGCGGAAGATGACGTTGCGGTGGAGCATGCCCGGCACATTGGCGCGGGGATTGTCCTTGCCCGAGGTGCCGATGACCGTGCCCGGGATGTTGGCCGAATATTCGTAACCGATCAGGGTGGTGAACTTGCCGGGCTTGTAATAGCGCGCGGCATTGTCCTGCACTTTCTGCCACACGCCCTTGATCGCGTCGGTGCAAGCCTTGCCGTCGGCGCCGCAGATATCGCCGAGCCGCTTCCTGGCGGTGACGCTGGCGGCGATCCGCCCGAACTGCATCATGTTGAAATCGCGCATGCCCTTGCAGGCCACGCTGTCATAGGCGGCGGCGCCCTGCGTCGTGCACAGCGCCAGCTCACCCAGGAATTCGGAATGGTCGGTAATGGCGACGAAATCGAGCGGGTGGCTGATCTGCTTGGTCTCGCCGCCATAGAGCGTCACCGGCTCACCCTGCGCGAACCTGTAGGCGGCATCGGGGCTGTTCGGATTGCCGAAGATATAGCTGTCGAGCGAATAGGCGGTGTGGAGATGCAGTTCGCCGAAATAGGCGTTCTTCAGCGGATTGGACGGCACCGCGTCCGCCTCGGCCCGAACCGGGCCCGCGATCAGCGCCGCGCCCAGGCAAAGCAACAGAAACCACGATTTCACCACACCCTCCCCGAAACCTTTTGCACGAGGATCGCCCTTCGTCGAGGCGATGACAAGAACCGCCGTACCGCGACACCTTGAACCGCCAGCGCAAGGCCAGGCAGGGTCGCGCGTACAAGGACCGTACATCATACGGCCATGGCGGCTGGAGGCCCTACGCGTGGCATTCGCAGTTCTGTTTAAGATCTATTTCCTCGACCTGTTCGTCGTCCGGCAGATCGAGCGGCTGAAGTCCGTGGTCGGGTCCGGCGATCTTTATATCCTCGTCGACGAGACCAAGGGCCCGATCAACCCGATTCCGCATGACAAGGTGGTCCGCATGACCGAGGCGGACATGATCCGGCGCGGCTTCGCCCACGGCGAGCCGCGCGTATCGATGTTCTGGTACAGCGCCGATTATTCGCTCTATCCGGTGATCGACGACCTGCCGCCCTACGACTATTACGTGACGGTCGAATATGACGCGGTGATCAACGAAAGCCTCGACAAGCTCGTCGATGCGATCGCCGCCCAGAAGATCGATTTCGCCGGGCTGAGGACGACCGAGCCGGTGACGGCGTGGGAATGGACCAAGACCGTCGACACGCTCTACGACCCGGCCGTCCTGCGCCCCTATCTCAACGCCATCGCCTTCTATTCCCATCGCGGGGTGACGTTCCTGAGGGAGCGGCGGCTGGAGCTGTCGCGCCGTTTCGATGCCGGTGGGATCACCCAGTTCGCCATGTCCGAGGTCTTCATCGGGACAGAGCTGGAATTGAACGGCTACAGGTGCGCCACCCTGGCCGATTTCGGCAATTACGCCCGCTATACCTGGTGGCCGCCCACGGTCGAGGTGGAGCTGGACGAGCTCACGGACTGCACCTTCATCCACCCGGTGCTGGAAGGGGAGCGCTGCGCCGATCAGCTGTTGCGCGAGGATCGGCTGCCGTTTCTGTTCCTCCCGGGCTGGGTAGTCCAGCAGCGGCTGTCACGGCTCAGGCTCCGCGACTATATCCCCAAGCTGCTGCCCATCCTGATGAACAGCGAGCGCCAGACGCCGGCCCAGCTGACCCCGATCGTCCTGCCCGCCCCGCTGTTCGAACGTCCCGAACCCTCGCCCAATATCGCGCTGGGCAAGCCGGCGACCCAAAGCTCGATCTCGCCTCAGTCCCGCAATGCCGGCCTGAACACGGATGCCGGCGGCGCGGTCAACGGGATGATAACCGGGACATTCGGCTTCCACACGGGCCATGACGATCCGCCCTGGTGGATGGTCGATCTCGAGGAGGCGTACCGGCTGAAGGAGATGTGGATCTTCAACCGCCTCGATACCCAATCGACCCTGCAGCACGTCCGCATCCTGATATCGGGCAACGGCCGTGACTGGACCATGCTGGTCGACCATGAGTCGGAAGGGCAGTTCGGCGGCGCATGGGGCGAACCGCTGATGATCGCCATCGGCCAGGATACGCCGCTGACGCGCTTCGTCCGGATCGAGCTCGGCGGTCCCGGCGTCCTCCATCTCGATCAGGTCAAGATCTTCGGCTCACTGCCTACGTAAAACTGAACCCCTTGTACCCCTCGGCCACGACCTCCTTGCAGATCGTGTCGTAGTTGGTGAAGCCGCCGACATAGGGCATGAACACCCTGGGCTTGCCTGGGATATTGGCGCCGACATACCAGGAATTGGCCATCGGATAGAGCGTCTCATCGGCCTTTTCGTTGACGTGATCGACCCAGCTGTCCTCGGCCTCGGTCTGGGCCTCGATCATGGTCAGGCCCTTGGCGCGCATGTGCTGGATGCAGGCCAGGATCCAGTCGGAATGCTGCTCGACCGCGATGATGACATTGACCAGCACCGACGGGCTGCCCGGGCCGGTGATGGTGAACAGGTTGGGGAAGCCGGCCACCTGTAGCCCCAGATAGGTGCGCGGGCCCGCCTCCCATTTTTCCTTCAAGGTCAGGCCGCCCTTGCCGCGTATGTCGATGCGCAGGAACGCCCCGGTCATGGCGTCGAAGCCGGTGGCGAAGACGATGGCGTCGACCTCGTATTCCTTGCCGCCTACGAATACCCCCTTCGGGGTGATCCGATCGATCGGCGTCTTCGCGATATCGACCAGGTTCACGTGCGGCAGGTTGTAGGTCTCGTAGTAGTTGGTATCGAGGCACAGCCGCTTGGTGCCGATCGGGTGGTTGGTCGGGGCCAGCAGGTTGGCGATATCCGGATCCTTGACCGTCGCCTTGATCTTGTCGCGGACGAATTCCGCCGCCAGCGTATTGGCCGGCAACTTGCTCAGCACGTCCTTGTAGGACTGGACGAAGGCGAAGCCGCCCCTGCCCCAGCGGTCCTCGAAGTTGCGCCGCCGCTCCTCCTCATCCACATCGAACGCCGATTGCGGGTTGGCCGAAAAGAAGGTGCCGTTATTGGCGAGCGCCCTGGTCCGCTCCTCCATGAAGCGCTCTTTCCAGTGCTGGACGTAATCCGGCGCCACCGGATGGTTCAGCGCCGGCAGGCTGAAATTGGGCGTGCGCTGGAAGACCCAGAGCTCCTCGGCCTGCTCGGCGATCACCGGGATGCTCTGCACGCCGGACGAGCCGGTACCGATCACGCCGACCCGCTGGCCGGTGAAATCCACGCCGCCGTGGGGCCAGGCGCCGGTGTGGTAATGCTTGCCCTTGAAATCGGCGATGCCGGGAATGTCCGGGATGCGCGAGGCCGAGAGGCAGCCCACCGCCATGATGCAGAACTGGGCCGACACGCGCTCGCCGTGCTCCGTCTCGACCGTCCAGCGCCGCGCCGCCTCGTCATAGGCCGCGGCGGTCACGCGGGTCTTGAAGCGTATGTCCTTCCTGAGGTCCAGCTTCTTGGCCACATAGTCGGCATAGCGCAGGATTTCCGGCTGGCCGGCATAGCGCTCGGACCAGCTCCAGCCCTGCACGATATCGTCGGAAAAGCCGTACTGATATTCGACGCTCTCGACGTCGCAGCGCGCGCCGGGATAGCGGTTCCAGTACCAGGTGCCGCCCACATCGTCGCCGGCCTCGAACGCCACCACCTTGAGGCCGTTCTGGCGCGCCCGGTACAGCATGTACATCCCGCCGAAGCCGGTGCCGACGATAACGGCATCGAATTGCTCCACCGGCGCGGAGTGCCCATCCATTCGCTTTCCTCCCCAATCCTTTGCGGTCAGGATCGCGCGGAGACGCAAGGATTACAAGACGCTATCAGTGTCCGCCGACAAGGCTGGGGAGGCCCGGGCCGGAGGTTGTGCCATAGGTGACCACCGTGCCGGCAGCGCCATCGGAAATGATGTTGAAGCCGGTGGCGACATGCTGGCCGAACAGTGTGATCGTCGCCTTCAGCGTCCCGTCCGTGAGCGTCAGCGTGCCTGAGGTTTTCGCCGCGTTTTCCACGAAGGTCAGCCCTTCATTGGGCCCGAACCGGTAGGCGGCGAGGCGCAATATGTCACCGGCCGCGTAGCCCGATACGGTCAACGCGACGTTGCCCGCGGTGGCGACCGAGAGGTCGGAGATGCCGGTCATCGTCGTCGTCCCGGCCACTGTTCCGCCCGCCGACACGATCTCGGTTCCATTGTGCAGGACGGTGCTGCTGGCCGTGCCGCCGGAGGAGACCAGCATCGTGACGCCGGCGCTGACCACCATTTTGCTGACCGTCGCGCCCGAGGCGACGCCGATCAACGCGCCGGCGCTGGTCGTGGCCGCGACGAAAGTGCCGCCGGCATAGACGATCTCGCCGCCCTTCAGCACCTTGACCGCGGAGGCGGTTCCCCCGTTCGACACGATCAACGTGGCGCCCTGGCTGGTCGTTATGCCGCTGATCATCGAGCCCGAGCGGATGGTGGCGCTGCCACCGCGCGAAATCGTGAGGCCGTTCGCCCGGCCGCCGGAATAGAGGGCGAGCCTGCCGCCCGACAGGATTTGGGCGTTCACCTCGACGCCGCCGGACGAGACTTGCAGCGCGGCGCCGTCGGTCACGATCAGGCCAGTGGCCCGGCCGCCGGAGACGATTGCCACGACTGCGCCGTTCGACAGAACCGGCGCGCCCGCGGAACCGCCGGCGATGATCAGTTTTCCACCGTTCAGCACCGCGGGGGACGCCGCCACCGAACCTGACAGGAGGGTCGCTGTGCCGCCACTGGACAAGACGAGGCCGTCCACGAAGCCACCGGAGGCAAGGAGCGTTCCGCCGCTGAGGATTGCGATCGATTCCGCGGTGGCGCCCTGTGAGACGACGATCGTGGCGCCATTGCCGATCTCAAGCTCGCCGACCAGTGCGCCGGGTGCAACCCTGAGCACGCCGCCGGACCGGATAAGGGGGTTGATGATGCTGCCGCCGCTATCGATCAGCACGGCGCCGCTGGCCACGATTGCCGCGCTGGTCCCCCCGGCGCTGTAGACATATCCGATGCCGCCGTTGCGGATCGTCGTGCCGGCCGCGAAACCGGATCGCACGAAGAGCTTGGTGCCCGAGCTGACGATCAGCCCGCTGACCAGTGCGCCTTCGGTGACCCCTATGGCGCCGCCGGCGCTGATCGTGGGGCTGGTGACGACGCCACCGGCATAATCCAGTTCCCCACCCGCGAGAACGGTCACCTTGACGGCACGCCCGCCCTCGACGACTTCGATGGAGCTGCCGCTGGAGATCGTGAGGCCGTTGACGGTCTGGCCGCTGCCGATCGCCTGATCGACGACCTCGTGAGCGCCGGCCAGGAGGTGGAGGCCGGTTGCGCTGGCGAAAGCCCCCAAATGGATCGTGCCGCCGGAAGACACGGTGATACCGCTGGCAATGGCGCCGGCGCTGAGGGTGAGGACACCCCCGCTGCCGACAGTCACGTCATCCGCCGTGCCGCCGCCAAGGACGATAGCGGAACCGTAGGCGTTGATCGTCAGGTCCAGAACATCGCCGCCCGCCGCGACCGTGGCGAACGCGCCAAGGCCTTTCGCGCCCAGCAGCTTCACGTTGGACGCGAAGGCCCCCGACGCGACTGCGAGGTTTCCGGCTGACCGGACCGTAACGAGCGTTGCGCTGCCGCCGATGAGCTCGAGCTGTCCGCCGCTGGAGACGACGGTGTTGCTGGCGATGGCCCCGTTGAAGACGGTTTCCTCGGACGGGGTCGGCTGCGTGCCGGATCCGGATCCTATGATCGTGGCGGCGAACGTCCTGCCGCCCCCTTCGACGGTAACCGAACCGCCGTTGCTGACCAGCAGGGTTCGCGCCGTGCCCTGCACGCCCAGGAAACCGAACGCACCGACGCTGGTATTACTGGCGATGCCTCCGACATCGATCTGGCCGGAGGCGAAGGAGGGGAAGGCATCGAAGGGACGCACAGACGGCCCCTCACCGCCAGAACTCACGAATCCGCTCGAAAGGAACGTCTCGCCTTCGATGACGGTCTGCGATATCAGGCCACCGCTGCCCACGTCGATGAAGGCACCGCTATAGACGAAGTTGGCGTTCGCCGTGCCGCCCGACACGAATATGAACGCCCCGCTGGTGGCGGTGGTGTTGAGCGCGGTTCCGCCGGCAAAGACGGTCAGCACGGACCCCTCGAAACCGTCACCTGGGACGCCGCTGATGAGGAATGCGTTCGAGATCGTGGCGCCCGATTCGACGGTGACCTGTCCGCCGCTGCTGACGAAGACGCCGGTCGCAACCGCGCCCGTGCCGCTGACATCCAGGGATCCGCCAAAGCCGAGGCTGGTATTTCTGGCGCTGCCGTGCGGGCCCACATCGACCCTGGCCCTGAGATCGAAACCACCTTCGAGGTCGGCATTGACGAGGAGGCCGCCGGAACCGACCCGCGCCATACCGCCGCTGAGGATAAAACTGCGGCTGGCGGTGCCACCGGCGCTGATCAGCGCGATTCCGCCGCTGCCGACGGAGGTCCGCACGGCGACGCCGGTCGCCATGACGTCCTGCTCGCCGCCGAAGCCGAGGCTGGTATTGCTGGCGGTGCCCAGCACCTGTTCCGTCGCGTTGAATGTAACGTTCGACAGGAAGAAGGATCCCGAAAGCGCTGCATCCAAGCTGGTTCCGCCGGAAGCGATGATCTGAGCGCCGCCGTTGATGATTGTGGTGCCGCTGGCCGCGCCGCCGACGAGAACGACCTGTTGCGCGGGCGTCGGCAGGCCATCGGACGTCACAAAGACCCCGGTGACCGAGGTATTGAAGCTGTTCCCACCCGAACTGAGAACCTGGATGCCGCCGCTGAGAACGAAGGACCCGCTGGCGACGCCGCCCGCGTTGACATTCTCAACGCTGCCATTGCCGATCGTGGTCGCGCTCGCCAAGCCGGCGTCATTCTCGATGCCGCCGGAAATCAGCATCGTCGATATGGTCGTGCCGCCAGGCTGGATGTTGACTTGCGAAGCAACATTCAAACCGGACGAGGTAACGCCGGAAGTGATCGTAAGCGGCCCAGACACGTCTACTGCCCTCCATGTCCCTACCGGCGTCGCATAATCATCCGGCGGGCGGTCCTGATTTGCTCATTACGCGAGCAAATTGCGTAAATTCCAATCGATTCAGATATTAACGCTTATTGCTTTATAGCTCCAATCCCGGCGCCGACGAACTTTTCTTTGCCGATGAGCCATACGCCGCCTGTTCGCATCAGGATCATTGACATGCGTCCGCAACGGCGGATCATCGATCCGGATGGCCGAACAGCATAATTCAGGGCCGCGGATGGGGAGGTTTCCGATGATGAATGCCCGGTTGCAGGCCGCCTGCATCGCCGCCGGCGCGTTGCTGGCCATGGGCACCGCGCGCGGAGAAGATGCCGCGCCGAAAGGCTATATCGTGTCCAGCATCGCCTTCGCCTCTTACGATGGCGGGCCGGCGGACTGCCCGGACGGGCTCAACAAGAGCGCCAAGGACATCTATCTGGAGGCGCTGGCCCCGGCGGAACGGGAGCGCCTGTCGAAGCCGGAGGCGCAGAAGGAGCTGTGGAAGCTGCTCTATGCCCCGGGCGGCTTCATTGCCCCGGGCGTCCGCACCCACAATCGCTGCGCCGATCCCAAGGATTTCGCCTCGCCGCCGGAGCGCACGATCCAGGGCCATGTCGCCGACGGGATGGACCTGCAGAGCCACCCCGTGAGCGGCGGCACCTGCGCCCATGAGCGCTTCACCTCCGTCGACGGCAAGGGCCAGGTCGATAACCAGCTGTGGCGGGCGATGGGCTGCATCCGCGGGTGGCGCAAGGGCGCGGATATCGAGAAATACGCCTACGACAATATCCGCGCCGGCGAGTACGAGATCCTGCTCGAGATCAAGGGCATGAAAGACCCGCGCAACAACGCGCATGTCGAGGTCGGCATCTATTCATCCCAAGACCAGGCCCAGACCGACGCCGCAGGCAACGTCCTGCCCGACGCCAGCCTGCAGGTCCACAGCGATCCGAAATACCGCAACCTGGCCCAGGGCAGGATGGTGGACGGCGTGATCAACACCGATCCGGTCGATCTCCGCCTCAATTACCGTTCGGCCGGCTATGTCGACACCGACTTCTATATCAAGGGCGCGCGGCTGGAGCTGACGCCGCAGCCGGACGGGTCGGTCAAAGGCAAGATCGGCGGCTATTACGATGTCGAGACGCTGTATGACGGCTTTATCCGCCAGCCGATGGTGGTGACCTCGGTGCTGCTGTCCTATAGCTGCCCCGCGGTCTATGAGGCGCTGAACAGACTGGCCGACGGCTATCCCGACCCCAAGACCGGCCAGTGCGGCGCGATCTCCACCGCGTTCCGCATCGAGGCGATCCCGGCCTTCGTCATCCATCCCAAAGATACGAAGACGGCGGCGGCCGACACGAAGTGATGTCCGTACGACCTACGATTTAACCAGGGACCAGTCGGCCTCCCGCCGGACCTCGATACGGTGGGCCGCATCTTCGAGCCCTTTCGGCAGGACGAAGCTGAAGGCATGGCGCCCGTCGCCGATGCCCGCCGCCGCCAGATCGGACCGATAGCGGTCCGCGACCACGCGGCCGACCACCGCGCCGTTCACCAGCACCGCCAGCGGCACCGGCCCGGCATCGGCGCCCGCGAACGCCCAGCCGGCGACCAGCCGACCGGTCGCGACCTCGATCTTGCCGCGCCGACCCCAGGGCGCGGCCGAGCCGTCCGGGCGCATTTGAGCCGCCCGTGCCGCCAATTTCCGCCAGACCGCATCAAGAGCCGGCCCACCCTCGACGCGGGGGGCGCAGAATTCGGTATCCACCCAGCGCACCTCGTCCGGATAAAGACGGCGATATTCCTCGGCATTGTGGAAGAGCATCCGGCTGTCGTCGTCGACGAAGCTTTCCGCCGCCGCGCCCTCGGCCAGGATCACGACATGGCGGTCGAATTCCAGGTGGAAATAGTCGATCTGGTCCATGCCTTCGCATTTCAGGATCGACACGCCGTTCACCAAATGCCCGGCGGGAACCAGAAGCCCGTCCAGGAACATCGCATGCTCGGGCGAGACATAAAGGTCGCGTGCCGGCACATGGTCGGCGATGGAGCCCGCCTTGAAGAGGACCGGCTGCGCATCCGCGTTGCCGACGGCCAGCCAGTCGCGATAGGAGCGCCGCCCGATCCATTTGAGCGATAGGGCCTCGCCGCCGGCGGTGAGGACCGGGTCACCGATGCGTAAGCTTTCGACCGGAACCTCGCCGTTCGGCGTCAGAATGCGTGTGCCTCGGCAATAGCATGGCACCTCGTCTTCGGTGACGTAGGTGCCGCCGTTCCCGTCATCGGCCAGGTGGAAAAACTCGCCGGTATAGCCGCCGGCGAGTTGGTAGGTGTGACCGACTCCGTTTTCGATGACGGTCAGCACGTCGGTGATGGAATCGAGATTCACCGTGCCGACGCTGTCGAAGGCGATGGTGGCCAGGTCGATGATGCCACCGTCCAAAAGCGTCAGGCCGCTGATCGTGCCGCCGGACAGGACTTCGGTGCCACCGCTGCTGACGGTGGTGCCGCTGGCCCGGCCGCCGCTGAACACGATCTCCTGGCCGCCCAGGCTCACGGTGGTTTTGCTGGCGAGGCCACCCGACGACACATACAGGATGCCGCCACTGTTGACCGCCGTCGCGCTGGCCGTGCCGCTGCTGAAAACGATCTCCTGCCCGCCCTGGCTGATTCGTCCGACGTTGGCGATGCCGCCCGAGGAGACCTGGAGCGTGCCGCCGCTGCCGACCGAGGTCGCGTTGGCACGGCCGCCGGAGGAGACGATCTCCACCCCGCCGCTGCCGATCACCGTGTTACTGGCGGTGCCCCGCAGCAGGGTCTGGCTGCCGCCACCGAGGATGGTCGTCGCCGAGGCGAGAGCGCCGTTCGACACGACCTCCGTGCCGCCGCTCAACGTTCCGCTGACGGCGGAGCCGACGCTCACGATCTCCTGGCCGCCGGACAGCACCGTGGTTCCGATGGCCGAGCCGGAGCTGACGATCAGCGTTCCGCCGCTCGACACGACGGCGCCGGCCGCAGCGCCCTTGGCGACGAACGCGCTTCCGCCCGCGCCGATGGTCGTGGCGCTGGCCGTGCCGCCGCCCAGTATATACTCGACTGCGCCCGAGCCGACCGTATCGCCGCTGCCGGTCGCGCCCTCGACGAGCGCGAGGCCGGTGCCCGAGACCAGCACGATGCCGGTGGAAACCACGTTGCCGCCGGCCGCGGGCGCGGTGTTGTTCGCCGTCGCGCCCGGCAGCACGATCAGGGTGCCGCCGCTGGCGACCGTCACCCGGCTGGCCGTGCCGCCGGAGAAGATGATCTCCTGTCCGCCCTGTCCGATCGTGCCGCTGCTGATGGTGGCGCCGGAAACTACCCTCGCCAGGCCGCCGCTGCCGACCGAGGTCGCGTTGGCGCGGCCGCCCGACGAGACGATCTCGACGCCGCCGCTGCCCACCGAGGTCGCATTGGCCGTGCCGCCCGAAGAAACCGTCTCGACGCCGCCGGCGAGCAGCGTTCCCGTCGCGGTGCCGCTCCACAGCACGGTCTGAATGCCGCCGCTGCCGACGGTCGTGGAGATCGCGATGCCGCCCAGCGAAACGGTCTCCGTTCCGCCGTCGCCGACGGTCGTCGAGACCGCGCTGCCGCCGGATGAAATGATCTGAAAACCGTCGCCGTTCACCGTCGCGGATATCGCCGTGCCGCTGACGATCTGGAAGCCACCGTTGCCCACGACCGTGCCGCTGGCGACGCCGGCGCCATAGATGACCTGCTGGCCGCCATCGCTGATCGTCGTGCCGGTCGCCGTTCCGTACAGGGTCTGGCTGGCACCGCTGCCGGCCACCACCGTGTCGATGGCGCTCTTGAAGACCCCCTGAAGACCGCCGGCATTGACCGTCGTGTGGATCGCGGTGCCGGACACTGCCTGGTAGCCGCCGCTGCCGATCGTGGTGGAGGTCGCGACGCCTGCCACGCGGACGCTCTGCGATCCCATGTCGAAGATCGTCGTGCTGGTGGCGCTGCCGTCGAGAAGCATCCGGCCGCCGCTGCCGATGGTGGTGCCGACGGCGACGGCGCCGCTCTGCACACCCTCGAAGCCACCGCTCAGCGTCGTTGCGCTGGCTGTCCCGCCGACAAACAGGTCGGCGCCGTCATAGAGCGTCGTGGACAGCATCGTGGTATCGCTGTCCGTGAAGACCATGCTGCCGCTGCTCATCACCGTGCCGATCGCGGTGCCGCCATGCTCCAGATTGAGGTCGGCGCCGCTCCCGAGCGTGGCGTTGGACAAGACGCCGGTCCCGCTGACATTCACTGTCGCGTCGTTGGCCACCGTCCCGATCGCGATGCCGCCGCGGCCCACTGTTTCCGTGGAATTGCTGAGGACCGTGCCGGTCGCCGTGCCGCCCGAGCTGACGAACTGCAGGCCGCCCGATGTCAGGACCGCGCCGACCGCGCGGCCGCCGGATTCGACCGTCTGGTTGCCGGCGCTGAAAACGCTGCCGCTGTCGACCCCGCCGTTGATGACCTCCACCGCCGCCGCGCCGAGCGTCGCCGAGACGTTCGTGCCGCCGGAAAAGACGTAGAGGCTGCCGCCGGTATCGACCGTGAGGCTGCTGGCGACGCCGCCTGACATGACGAATTCCTGGGCGCCGGCCGACACCTCCACGCCGGACACGGTGTTCCCCAGCAGGTTGAAGGAAGTGTTGGAAAAGGAGACGATCCCGCCCGAGATCACGGTCCCGCCAGCCTCGACCGTCACATCGCCGATCGCGCCCACCGGCATCAGCACCAGCGTCCCCCCGCTCCCGACGACGGTATGGCTGGCATTGCCGGCCAGGAATTCGATGCCGCCGCTTTCGACGGTGACGTCGTTGGCGGTCGTGCCGATCGCCACATAGACCGTGCCGCCATCGACCACGACATGGTTCGCGGCGGCGCCGAACAGCAGATCGAGCAGCCCGCCGCTCCCGACCGTCACACCCGAGGCGGTCCCGCCTTCGACATAGGCGAAGGCGCCGCTGCCGAGCGTCGTATCCGTGGCGCTGCCATAGACATATTCGTAGCCGAAATTGCCGGCCGTCGTGCCGCTGGCGGTGGCGCCGCTGCTGATGACGAGCTGACCCCGGCCGAAAAGGCTGTCGGTGCCGCTCATCACCGTGCCGCTGGCGACGGCGCCGGACAAGAGAACCTCCGTCGTCCCGTACAAGGTCTGGCCGCGGATGGTGCCACCAACGGCGGAGATGCCCCCGCCGACGGCCGTGATCCCGGCGACCAGGCCGCCGGACAGCCGCAGCTCGGCGTCGCTGAGCGTGAGGCCCGATACAGTGCCGCCGGAGGAAACTGTCTCGCGCCCGTTGGTGCCGATGGACGTATTGCTCGCTGTGCCGCCGGACAGGACGATCTGCATGACCACGGAGCTGTCGCCGACCGTGCCGCTGGCCGTGCCGCCGGCGCCGACCGTCTGGGTGGCGCCGCTGTTCAGGATCGTCCCCGTCGTGGCGCCGCCGGAGGAGACCGTCTGGCTGCCCAGGATGGTCATGCCGCTGGTGGCGCCGCCGGAGACCGCCTGCAGTGCCCCGAAACCGATGGTCTTGCCGCTCACAGCCGCGCCCGACCCGACGATCTGGGTGCCGCCGTTACTGATTGTGCCGCCGCTATCGGCGCCGCCGGACAGCAGGATTTCCGTGGCGCCGGCGCTGATCGTGGTGTTGCTGGCGACGCCGCCGGAAACGATTTCGACACCGCCCGAATTGACCTTGACGCCGATGGCGACGCCGCCGGAGCCGATCACCGCGCTGCCGCCCGAGTTGATGGCCGCCACGCTGATGATTCCGCCGGAGCCGACGACCGCGCTGCCGCCGGAATTGATCGCGGTCGCGCTGGCGACGCCGCCGGAGCAGATCTTTTCCGTGCCGCCCGCCGAAATCGTGGTCGACAGGGTGACGCCGCCGGAGGACACGATCTCCCGCCCGCCATCGGCCACGACCGTGCCGGTGGTGACGCCGCCGCTGGAAATGCGGTCGGTGCCGCTGACCGTCGTGCCGCTGACCGTGGCGCTGCCGGTGACCGCCAGGACGGCGCCGCTGCCGACGGTCGCGCCGAGCAGCTTGCCGCCGGCCTGGACGGTCTCGGTGCCGCCGCTCTGGATGATCGTGCCATTGGCGGTGCCGCCCGAAGCGATCGTCTGGGCGCCGCCGTCCGCGACGGTGACGCTGCTGGCCGTGCCGCCGGACAGCACGGTCTCGGCCCCGCCGGAACCGACGGTGCCACCCCGCGCGATGCCGCCGGACGCCACCGACACGGCGCCGCCGGCATCGATGACGGTGCCGCTGGCGATACCGCCCGTCAGGATCGTCTGGCTGCCGCCGCTGGCGACCTCGGTCGCGGTCGCGGTCGCGCCTGACGAGAGTATCTGCGTGCCGCCGCTCAGCACCGCACCGGACTCACCGCCGCCGCCATAGATCACCTCGGCGCCGCCGGCGCTGACCACCGAGCCGGAGATCGATGCGCCGTTCAGCACATATTCAGTATCGCCGGCCCCCACGGCGATGCCGCTCGCCGTGTTGCCGGCGGTAACGAGGGAACCGTCGGCCCGCGCCACGACGACGCCCGAGGATGCCACGACGCCGCCCGAATTGACCGAGCCGGCGGCGGTGCCTCCCGACAGGACGATGACGAGGCCGCCGCTGCTGGCCACCGTCCCGCTGGCCGCGCCGCCGGACGAGACGAGCTCTATGCCGCCGCCATCGATCCGCGCGCCGCTGGCCGTGCCGCCCGGCCCGACGAGCAGCTTGCCGCCGGAGCCGACCTCCGTCCCGCTGGCGACACCGCCGGAGAGCAGGACGCCGCTGCCGCCGGCGCCGATGACGGCGCTGACTTCGACGCCGCCGGAGGAGACGGTTTCGATGCCGCCGCTGCTGACCACCGTCGCGCGCGCCACGCCGCCCGAGGATACGGTTACGGTGCCGCCGGCGCTGATCGTGGCCGCGCTGGCCGTGCCGCCGGAACTGACAGTGAGCGTGCCGCCGCTGTCGACGACGGCCCCGCTGTCGACGCCGGCTCTGGACAGCACTTCCGTACCGCCGCTGCTGATGACCGTGCCGGTGGCCGACCCGGAGAAGATGGACTGGCTGCCGCCATAGATCCGCGTTCCGCTGGCGCTGCCGCTGTCGACGTCGATGCTGCCGGCGCTGATCGACGCGCCGGCGACGGTGCCGAAAACATTGATCTTGCTGTAAACGGTCGCGCCGCTTTCGGTCGCCCCGGTGGCGACGGATTCGGACCCCTTGCTCACGACGGTGCCGCTGCCCACGCCGCCGCTCGCGATGTTCAGCACGCCGCCGCTCACGATCGTGCCGCTGGCGGTGCCCGAGACGAAGGCCGAGCCGCCGCTGCCGATGATGGCGCTGACGATCGTGCCGCCTTTATTGACCGTTTCCGAACCGCCCGACAGCACGACCGTGCCCCTGGCCGCGCCGCCCGAGGACACGGTTTCCGTGGCGCCTTGGCTCAGCGTGTTGCCGATCGCGGTGGCGCCGGATGCCACCAGGCTCTGGCCGCCGGAACTGAGCGTGACGCCGGCCGCCGACCCGCCCAGGAAATAGGCTTTGGCCCCGCTGCCCACGACCGCGCCGGAGGCCGCGCTGCCGTAGGTGGGTGTGTAACCGTCGGCGGCAATGATGACGAGGCCGGTCGAGATGACGGAGCCGCCCTCGATGTCGGTCCCGGTCGCTGTCCCCCCGCCCATGACGATCAGCGCGCCGCCGCTGCTGACGATCGTGCCGCTGGCCAGGCCGCCGGACGACACCAGTTCGACGCCGCCGCTTAGGATTGTCGTGCTGGTGGCGATGGTGCCGGATCGCACCACCTGCTCGCCGCCGCTGGCCACAGTCGCGTTGAAGGCATCGCCGTTGCTGAGCACCTGGCTGCTGTCGTTCGTGCCCTGAACCAGCACCTGGACTCCGCTGATCGTCGCGTTCCAGTCGCCGCCGGACACCACCTCCTTGCCGCCGGCATTGATCTGCGCGTTGCTGACGACCGTGCCGTACGACATGGTCAGCGTGCCGCCGCTGCTGATCACCGGGTGGATGAATGTGTCGTTGAACACGCCGGTGACGGTGGCGCCGCTGTTGATAACGATGTCGACGGCGCTGCCGCTGCCCGTCAGGTCGAGCGCGGCGCCGCTGTTCACGATGGTGCCGCTGGCGATGCCGCCGGACGTGACACTGACGACGCCGCCGGAGCTGATCACCGTGCCGGCGACCGTGCCGCCCGCCGACGCCAGCTCGACACCGCCGCTGAGCACCGTGGCGCCGCTGGCGATGCCACCGCTGCTGACCACCTCCTTGCCGCCGCTGCTGACGATGGCGCCGACGGCCCGGCCGCCTTTCGAAACGATCTCGAAGCCGCCGCTCGAAATGTTCGTGGCGCTGGCGACGCCGCCGGACAAGACGATTTCCTGGCCGCCGCTCTTGATCTGCGCGCTGCTGGCGATGCCGCCCGACGACACGGATTCGAAGCCGCCGGCGCTGATCACGGCGCCGACGGTGGTCCCGTTACCGTAAACCTGTTCCTGCCCGCCGCTGGCGATGACGGAGCCTGAGGCGGTGCTGCCCGAGAGCACGAATTGTACGATGCCGCTGCCGACCGCGATGCCGGTCGTGACATTGCCCAGCGGCGTATAGACGTTGCCGCTCTGCTCCCAGACGCCGCCGGAGGCCACGGTGGCGCCGGACGCGGAGGTGACGCCGGCGGCGCTGCCGCCGATGACCAGCAGCAGGCCGCCGCTTTGCACGGTCGCGCCGGATTCGGACGCGCCGTGCAGCACGAGCTCGAACCCGCCGGATTCGATCACGGTATCCGTGGCGGTCGCCCCCGACGACAGGGTTTCGACGCCGGCGACGGTATCGCCGACGGTCTTGCCGCCGGCGAGAATGGAGGCCGAGCCGCCGGCATCGATGACGACACCGCTGGCGACGCCGCCCGACGATACGATCGCGACGCCGCCGGATTGCACCGTGTCGCCGATCGCGAAGCCGCTGGAGAAGACAGTCTCGACCCCGCCGCTGGCGATGGTCGTCCCGCTGGCGACGCCGCCCGAGTAGATATAGAGCTTCCCGCCGCCGCTGACGGTGGCGCTGACGGCGCTCCCGCCATCACCGGTCAGTCCGCTCAGCAGGAACAGGCCGCCGCTGCTGACGACGGCGTTGCTGATCACGCCGCTGGTGGCGGCGTAAGCCGTGCCCCTGTTATAGACGATTGTGCCGGTCGCGGTGCTGCCGCTGCTGACATATTGCCGACCGCCGGAATAAATCTGCGTGCCGATCGCCTCCCCTGCATTCGCGACGATCTGGCTTGCGCCGCTGACGATCGTGTTGCTGGCGACGCCGCCGGCGAACACGAACTGCGCATAACCATCGCTCAGCAGGATGGTCCCCGTCGCGGTGGCGCCCGCGCCGATATATTCCGCGCCGCCGGCGCTGACGATCGTGCCGACGGTGGCGCCGCCCGAGGAGACGTTCAACCCGCCGCCAATGTCCCGCGTGCCGCTGGCGACGCCGCCGGAATAGACGAACCCCAGGCCGCCAAGGAGGGTGCCGGTCGTCTGTCCGCCGTCGACGAACAGATAGCCGTTGCTGAGGATCGTCGCGCTGATCGATTGGCCGCCTACATAAGCGACCTCGTATCCGCCGCTGCTGACCGTAGCGCTGACCGATTTCGCGCCGGAATAGATGGCCTCGGTGCCGCTGGAGACGAGGGTGCCGCTGGAGACCGTGCCGACGATCGTCGTGTTGCTCGCCGTGCCGACAAGCCCGAGAGTTCCGCCGGCGCTGATCAGCGCGCGGGAAATCAGGGCGCCGCTGCCGACGCCGGCGGAGCCGCCGCTGAGGATCGTAACCGATGTCGCGCTACCGCCGGAGACCGCCAGGTCTCCACCGCGGCTGACGGTCGCGATGTTCGCGCTGCCGCCCGACAATATGGTCTCGACGCCTCCACTGCCGACGATCGTTGAGGCCGCCAATCCGCCCGACGACACGGTTTCGATGCCGCCGTTGCTGATGGCGGTGTTGGAGGACCTGCCGCCCGAGGACACGACCTCGACGCTGCCGGCGCTGACGGTCGTCGATGTCGCGGACCCGCCGGCGAAGATCGTCTGGCTGCCGCCGTTGTTCAGCACCGTCCCGGAGGCCTTGCCGCCCGAGATCAGCTGCGCGCCGCCGCTATTGACGATGGTGCCGCTGCCGTTGCCGGCCGAGGCGAGTATCTGCGTGCCGCCGGCATTGATGGTCGTGCCGGTGGTCCTGGCGTTGGACGAAACGACCTGCGTCCCGCCGCTGTTCACCGTCGTCGCGCTGCCGAGGGCCGATCCCGACAGTATCTGGATGCCGCCATTGCTGACGGTCGCCGACACGGCGCTCCCGCCAACGACACGCTCGATGCCGCCGCTGCCGATCGTCGTCCCCGTGGTGCTGGCCCCGGATACGGTGAGCGTGCCGCTGCTGTTGATCGTGGTCCCGCGGGCAGCGCCCCCCACCGACACGGTGAGCGTGCCGCCGCTATTGATCGCCGCGCCGCTGGCGACGCCGCCGGACGATATGATCGCGGCACCGCCGTTGTTCAGAATGGTCCCGGTCGCGATCCCGCCGTTCAGGATCGTTTCCACGCCGCCGCTGCCGACCACCGCGCCGCTGGCGATGCCGCCCTTGAAAATGATTTCCGTGCCGCTGAGAGCGGTGGCGCTGGCCACGCCGCCATTCAGCACATAGTCGACACTGCCGGCGCTGACGACGGTTCCGGTCGTGCTGGCGCCCAGCACGGCGATCCCCGAGCCGGGCTGTTCGAGCACGATGCCGGTCGAGACGACCGCGCCGCCCGCCATCACCGTGGCGCCGGTCGACACGCCACCGGACAGCACGATCTCCACGCCGCCGCTGGAAATCACGTCGCCGCTGGCGGTCGCGCCCGACGACACGATCTGAAGCCCGCCGGCGCCGATCACCGTGCCGGTGGTGGTGGCACTGACGGTGAGGAGCTGATGGCCGCCGCTGCTCAGGATGCTGCCGCTGGCGACGCCGCGCCCACTGACGATCTCGACGCCGCCATTGCCGACCGTCGTGCCGCTGGCAACACCGCCGGCGCCGACGGACTCCGTGCCGCCGCTATTGATGACCGTGCCGGTGGTGGCGCCAGAGACGGTCGCACTGCCGCCAGCATTGACGATCATGCCGCTGACGGCGCCGCCCGACGCCACGAACGCCACGCCGCGGGAATTCACCGTGGTCCCCCCCGCGGCGCCGCCGGAGAAGATGATCTGGCCCCCGCCGCTATCGATCTCGGTGCCGGTGGCCACGCCGCCGGAATAGATGGATTGGGTCCCGTTGGCGCCGAGGATCGCGCCGCTGGCAATCCCGCTGTCCAGCACGAGTTCGATCGCGCCTGAACTCAGCACGCTGCCGGTGGTCGTGGTCCCGGCGGACGAATAGAGGGTGGCCGGCTGGTATTCGACGATACCGGTCGAGATGACCGCGCCGCCCGTCTTGAGGTCTGTGCCGGTTGCGACGGCGCCGGGCAGGATCAGCAGGCCCCCGCCGCTGGAGACGATCGTGCCGCTGGCCATTGCGCCCGCCGACAAGACTTCGAACCCGCCGCTGCCAACCAGCGCCGCGACCGAGACCCCGCCGGAAAGGACTATGAGCCGGTCGCCGGGAGAAACGACGAGACCCGATTCCGTGAAGCCGCTGGATAGAAAGAAGTCGGCCATCGTTGTCCCTCATCCAAACACGCGGCTCGAGCCGACCGCGGCTTCTCGCAAAAGTTGCAACGGCGATAAGACCTGCCTGGGCCGCCGCAACCTCCTCGAGCCTGAATATCCGGCCTGCCACAGTCCCGCGCACCTCGATACGCGGCCGATTGCGCCGTTTTCAGTTTTCCTCGTATTTGCTTTAAGTTATTACGTAACCCGTGGGTTGCGAGCGTAGGTTGTAGGTCTCACGCATGAAGAAAATGCTTGATCCCGCGTCTCACACCGGGCGTGCGACGGTCGGTACCATCGTCAGCCGCACGACGGATTCCGTCCCGGCGGCCGAGCGTCTGGATTTCTGGCGCGACGGGGTGATGAAGCGGCTGAGGCCGGAGGCGAACGCGCCGGAGGGCGGGGCGTTCCGCGCACGGCTGAGTCGCGTCCAGGGGGACGGCGCCGAGTTGATCGACGTCGCCTCGGATGGCTGGACCGCACGCCGCGACCGGGCACGGTGCCGGCGCGACGGCGTCGACGATATCAGTTTCGACCTGCTGGCCTCCGGCGCCTCGGCCCATCGTATCGGCGAGGCGGAGCGCCACCTGCGGCCCGGCGACCTGACGTTGGTGGACAGCGCGCAGCCGACGGACTGGTTACGCGGCCGGCATCGCGTCATCAGCCTCATCATTCCGCGAGACCGCCTGCAAGTGCCGGCCAAATTTCCGTTCTCCCTGCAGACACAGGGCATCGCGGCGCTGCTGAAATCGCATCTGCTGCTCACGGCGGACCGGGCGGCGGATTTGTCGCCGGAGCAGCGCGTGCTGGCGATCCGGGTCGCCGCGGACCTCGCCATGGCGGTCCTGCTGACCGCGCAGGAGGGTGGCTTCGACGCCGACCGGTTCGGCATCGGGCTCTATGAGGGCGCGCTCAGCCTGGTCGCAAAGGAATGTGTGGACCCCGAGTTCGGGCCGCGGCAGCTCGCTTCCGTGCTGAACTGCTCGCGCGCCACTCTCTACCGCGCATTCTCAGCCCGGGGCGGAAGCGTTGCCGATACGATCTGGAAGGCACGCCTCGAACGGGCGCACCTGATGCTGGTGTCGCCGCGCCATGCCGGGCTGACGATCGGGGAGATCGCCTTCCGCAGCGGCTTCGTCGAACATCCGACCTTCAACCGCATGTTCAAACGCCGTTACGGCATGACCCCGCAGGAGGCGCGGCAGAGCCATCTGGCGACGGCTGCCGCGTCCTAGCAGCGCCTACTTTCCAGCCAGCTTCACCGGGCCGACCACCATGGAGGTCTTGTCGGCGTTCGGGTGGGTGATGAAGGCCGGCACCGCCTCGATCATGTAGGACGAGGAGATGTACTGGTTCTGCCCGCTGGCATCCGGCTCGTAATCGGCCAGTTTCTTCAGCGCGTAATAGATACCCGGCGTGTTGACCGAGAGGTTGAGCTCGTTGGTCGAGCCGCCCAGCGCGAAGCTTTCATAGATCGGCAGCCACGGCTGATAGCCGCCCAGCACGCCCTTGGCACTGCCGTCGTCGTTGAGGGTCAGGCGGATGCGCGTCTTCTTGAAGTGGTATTCGGAGACCGCGAACGGGTCCTGGATCATGTAGAACTCGAACGGGTCGGACCACAGCGTGCCGTTCTTCATCGTCGCATGGACGACGTTCTGCGTGCGCGGGTTGGTGTCGACGGTGAAGCTCATGTCGGACTGCGGATCGCCCGCCGCGTTGCGGGTCACCGGCCCCGTAGCGCGATAGACGCTGAGCTTGACGTCGCCGTCCTTGATCTTGCCGGCGGCATCGCGCTCGATACCCGAGACCTCGACGATCCAGGCCGGCATCTGGTCGCGCGTCATGTCCCATTCGATATCGGGCCAGGTCGCCCGCTTGCCGCCCGAGGCGCGCTGGGTGATGAAGCAGCCGAGCGCGCGGTAGAGCATGTCGTCGACGCCCTTCTCACCCGACTGCGGATCGACGAAATCGTTCGGCCCGTCCTTGCCGTCCAGATTGAAGCCGTATTCGACATGGCCCTTGGCGGTCTTGATGTTCGGGTCGGGCACCGAGGTCGGGTTGGCATAGACATTGACCCACTGGCCGTCGCGCTTGCCACGCATATAAAGCGGGACATAGAGGTTGTTGGGGTAATCCTCGTACAGCTTGGCGATCTCGGCCGGGGTCTTGCCCATATCGACGAGGAACTGCTTCACCATCACGTCCGAGAGCGGATTGGTGCCGTCCGGGCAATCGTCCTTCTGCGACTCCGCCGCGGTATAGAACCAGCTGACGACATAGCCGCGGGTTTCCGCCTTGGCCGGGCCGGCGAACGCGGCCGCGCCGAAAGCCAGCCCAAGCGCACTGGCGCAGAATTTACGGGATAGAGTCATCGATGCCTCCCCAAACAGCCGTCTCAAGCGCGCTGGCGCGCAGTCCGGCTTGTTGCCGAATTCAGATGGGCAAGTATGACACAACAGAGTGTCTCGACAAGCGTTATTGCGCGAACTGAGAGTCCGCGCGACGCGCAATCAATAGGCGTGCACCTGCCCGCTGGCGCCGGCCACATCCATCAGGCCGGACAGGCGGATATTGGCGTAGCGCGGGCCGGCGGGCTCCAAGGTCACCAGCATCGTGTGGTCCAGCGTGCCGGGGCCGTTCTGCTGCTTGATGCCGCCGGTCGTGGCCATGTTGATCAGGTCGTGCCCGTCCAGCACGTCGTGCGTGAAGTAATGGGTGTGGCCGGCAAAGACGGTGTAGGGGCGCTGGCCCAGCATCGCCTGGATGCGCGCGAAGGCCGGGCTCGCCATCTTCCAGGCCGGCTTGTGCAGAATGACGAAGGTCCAGGCGACTTTCTCATGTCTGGCCAAGGTGTCGCGGACGAAGGCGAGCTGCCTGTCGCTGATATTGCACTTGTCGGCATCGGCATATTCGGCGCCGGCGTTCGCCTTGGCGGTGCTGCCGGCGATGTAGTCGCCGATGGTCTTCTCGGCCTTGTCCGGATCCTTCGCCATCAGATCGACCATCGAATAGAACTGGGCCGCCGCCTTCTCCGCCATCGGGGTCGGCGGGTCCTCGGTGTTGAGGATGATGAACAGCGCACCCTTGTAGGTGAAGGCGTAATAGCCGGGGCCCCGCCGTTCCCGCCATGCATCGAGCGTGACCGGGTTGTTCACGTCGTGATTGCCGGGCGTGTGGATGAAGGGGACGCCGGCCTTGGCGATCGAGCGCTCGATCGCATCCCACTGCCGGGCGATGGTCGCCTTATCGTCGTTATAGCCCTCGATCAGGTCGCCCACCGACAGGATGAAGTCGGGCTTGAGCCAGCCGATCTGGGTCATCGCCGCGTCGAACACGCCGGGCCGGGCAATACCGGTGTTATCGCCGATGACGGCAAAGCGCAGCGGGGCCGCCCCGGTCCCGGGCTTGGCGCTGAACGGCATAGCCCCGCCCCCCAGCCCCTCGGCCTGAAACTGGCCCAGCGCCTCGACCTCATGCGGCGCGGCGCGCGCCGTGAGCGGCAGCGCAGTGGTGGCGACAAGGCCCCGAAGGAAGTTTGCACGGGTGATCATCATCGCGGTTTCCTCCCTTGAATGGTGGTCGTTGGTCGGCCTTACCATACAAATGTATCAGACGAAGAGCGCGGAAGGAAGCGATGTTTGAGCGTTTCTAATACGGTCGCACCGATTACGTCGATCCCCAGAAACCATTCGACTGTCGAGATCGTCTCGCGTAAAACATTTCTCGTCAAATGTTTACTGGGGACGGCGATGACAGACAACGAGCAGATCCTGGCGCTGGAGGAAATCAAGAAGCTGAAGGCGCGATATTTCCGCAGCTTGGATACCAAGGACTGGGCGGCCTATCTCGGCGTCTTCACCCAGGACGCGATCATCGATTCGACCGAGGCCTATACGCCGAAGGACCTGAACGGCGCGCCGATCGTGTTCGACGGCACGGTTCCGCCGGCGCCCAATCCGGACTGGCACTCGAACGGCGACCCGGCGACCTTCGCCAAGGACCTGGCCAAGACGCTGGAGGGCGTGCAAACCACCCATCACGGGCATATGCCGGAGATCGAATTCACTTCGGACACCACGGCCGAGGGCATCTGGGCGATGGAGGACATGCTGCGCTGGCCCAAAGGCACGCCGATCCGCGAGATGCATGGCTACGGCCATTATCGCGAGACCTACGTGAAGCTGCCCCAGGGCTGGCGCATCAAGTGGCTGAAGCTGACGCGGCTGAGGGTCGATACCGTGATGGGATGACTCAGGGCAGGCCGGCGCCGC
>DATBAZ010000304.1:0-7162 GCA_036271255.1 Alphaproteobacteria bacterium | reverse complement strand
GTCGCGTGCGTTTTCATAGACAGCCCGCCATTCGGGGATCAGGTCACTCCATGCGCCTTGGGCTCGCCCCAAGGAAAATGGCCGGTTGATGCCGACAGGCACATCGAATCGGGGCGGCTGGCGCTTGTCCTGGATCAGCCTGAGCCTGTCGAGCACGCGGAACGCCATTTCCGGCGCCGACATCGCCGCCAAGCGCCTGAAATACCAGCCAAGACGGCCACTATCCGGCTCTGATCGATTGGCAGGGTCGGACGCGCTCGATATTGTGGGCTCCATGTGTGGAATAGCGGGTTGGATAGGCGATCGAGCAGCAGTACCAGATGATGCCGCGCTAGCCGATATGCTCCGGTCGATTGCCCATCGGGGGCCCGACGGGGACGGCCAATTCTTTCAGTCCTTCAGTCGCGGCAAGGCCCGTATCGCATTGGGCCACAAGCGCTTGGCTATTCTCGACCCTGTCGGCGGCGCGCAGCCCATGACCGATGGCGACCTGAGCCTCACCTTCAACGGTGAAATCTACAATTTTGCAGCGCTGCAGGCGGAACTCAGCGCCCTAGGCCACGTCTTTAGCACGCGCTCCGATACTGAGGTGATCCTGAAGGCCTATCGCCAGTGGGGCCGGCGCTGCGTCGATCGCCTGCGCGGCATGTTCGCCTTCGCATTGTGGGATGGCGCCGCGCAGGCCCTGATGCTGGCGCGCGATCGGTTCGGCAAGAAGCCGTTGTTCTTCACACGAAATCTCAAGACGGTTCTATTTTCTTCGGAAATCAAGTCTCTGCTGCCGTTTGTTGACAGACAGATCGAAATATCCGCGCTCGAACCCTATTTCGCCTACCGCTATGTGCCGGCTCCTCTAACCTTTTTCAAAGGCATCGAAAAACTGATGCCAGGCACGATGGCGATCTGGCGAAATGGGGTGCTGACGGTCGAGCGCTACTGGCAGCCGCCGGATGCCGAGCCGCGGGCAACCTGGACCGGCAGCGATCCGGTTTCGGCACTGCGCCGGGCGCTGGACGAGGCGGTGGCGCTCAGGATGGTTGCCGATGCGCCCTTCGGGGCCTTCCTGTCCGGCGGCCTCGACAGCTCGACCATCGTTGCCCTGATGGCGCGGCATAGCTCCTTGCCGATCGACACGTTCGCGGTCGGTTTCGACCAGCCGGGCTTCAGCGAGCTGGAGGAGGCCGAACGCGTGGCACGCCATGTCGGCAGCCGGCACCACGCGCTGACGGTCGGTTCCGACGATTTCCCCGAGGTGTTGCCGTTGCTGATCCGCGCCCGTGACGCGCCGGTGCCGGAACCGTCGGATATCGCGCTCTACCGGCTGGCCATGCATGCCGCGAAGAATGTGAAGATGGTGCTGACCGGGGAGGGGGCGGACGAGATACTCGGCGGCTATCCCAAGCATCGCGCCGAGCGCCTTTCCGCGGGATATCGCCGCGTGGTGCCGGGGGCGCTGCATCGCGGGTTGGTGCTGCCGCTCGCCGACCGGGCGTCGCGGCGCGTGCGGCTGGCCGCGCGGACCGTAGGGCTGCGCGACGAGGGCGATCGTTTCGCCCGCTGGTTCGGTGCGCTCGATCCGGACGAGCGACGCGACCTGCTCGCCGGGCCGGCGCACGCTTTCACGCCGCCGGCGGTCAGCGGCACGACTGCGCTGCGCCGCATCTTCCAGTTCGACCAAACCAGCTGGCTGCCGGACAATCTGCTGGAGCGCGGCGACCGGGTGACGATGGCGGCGTCGATCGAGGCGCGGATGCCGTTCCTGGATCAGGAGCTGGTGGCGATGGTCTCGACCTTGCCGGATGCCAGGCGCCTCAACAAGAACCTGCTTCGCGAGGTGGCGAGCGGCCTGGTGCCGGCGCGCACCATCCAGCGCCGGAAGGTCGGTTTCCGCGCGCCGACCGGCGAGTGGCTGCGCGGCAAGCTGAAGCCCTTCCTGATCGATAATCTGCTCGGGGCCTCGTCGCGCACCCGGCACTATTACCGCCCGGAAACGCTGGACCGGATCATCGCCGAGCATATGGACCGGCGGATCGAACATGAGAAGCTGCTCTGGACCCTGCTGTCGCTTGAGCTGTTCCACCGGGAGTATGCGCTCTGACCGTTCGCCCGCGCATTCTGGTGGTCGGGCCCTGGCCGCCGACGGTGGGCGGCGTGACCAGCTTCATGCTGAAGCTGGTCAACTCAGCCCTGGCGGACGAATTCGAATTCCGCCGCTTCACCACGTCCCGCCCGCCCAAACGCGGGACGATCGACAATTGGGGCTATGGCGCGGCTCTCAAGGGCGGGATCGGGCGGCTGATTATCGGCGCCCTGGTTACGCTGAAGCATGTCGCGGCCTTTCCGTTCCTGGCGGCGCGGGTGGATATCGTCCAGATCCAGGCCTCGGATTTCCTGACCTTCTGGGAGGCGATTTATTACGTGCTGACGGCGCGGCTGCTCGGCCGTCGCGTGATCATGCGGCTGGGCGGGGCGTTCGACCGCTTTTACGACGTCTCGCCGGGGGTGGTCCGCACGATGATCCGCTGGGCCATCCGGCTGCCGCATCGGCTGATCGTGCAGTCGCAATATTGGGCGGACCTCGTCGCTGGGCTGGGGCGGGCCGACGGCGTCTTCGTATTGCCCAACTGGGTGCCGGATGCGCTGACCGCCTCACCCGACCGCCCTGACCGGCCGGTCACATGCCTGTTCATCGCCGGCAGCGAGGCACGGCGGAAGGGGATCGAACTGGTGTTGGAGGCGGCCCGGCGCCTGCCCGAGGTCCGCTTCCGCATCGCCGCCGCGCCGGACCTTCCGCCGTTGCCCAACCTGTTTGGGTGTGGCGTGCTCGATCATCCCGCCATGCTGGATGAGATGCGGGCTGCCGACATCTTTGCCCTGCCGTCCTTCGGCGAGGGCTTCCCCAATTCGCTGGTCGAGGCGATGGCGCTGGGCCTGCCCTCGGTCACGACACCGGTCGGAGCGGTGCCGGAGATCATCGCCGACAATATCAATGGCAAGATGATCCCGCTTGGCGACGCAAAGGCGCTTGCCGCGGCGATCGGTGAACTCGCAGGCGACCGAGCCCTGCGCCTGGCGATAGGCGGAGAGGCGCAGCGAACTGTCGCCGAGCGCTATTCGGAAGCCCGCATCGCCGAGCGGCTGCGCGGCCTCTACCGGGAGTTGAACAGCGCCTCGTAGGCGGCGAGCAGCTTGGGCGCCTCGTGGTTCCAGGACAGTTCCTCGACCACGCGCTTGCGGCCGAATTCTTCCATCCGCCGCCGGCGTTCGGGATCGTCGAGCAGGGCGACGATCTTGTCGGCGAGGTCGGCAGCGTCGTTGGGGCGGGCGTAGTCCGATGCATCGCGCGCCGACACCCGGCCCTCGGTCAGGTCGAACTGAACGATGGCGCGGCCGGAGGCCATGTATTCCATGATCTTGTTCATGGTGGATTTGTCGTTGAGTTCGTTGAATTCGTCCGGGTTGACGCAGACCGAGGCGGTCGCCAGCACGGTGGTGAGCACCTGGTCCGATACCCGCCCCTCGAAGAACACGTCGGCCTGCAGCCCCATCCGTCGGGTCTTCTCACGCAGATAGGCGACTTCCGGCCCCTCGCCGACCAGGCGATAGACGACGTCGCGCCGGCCGTGCCGGTCACGGATCTCCCGCGCGGCTTCGAGCAGATAGTGGATGCCCTCCTGCTGGCCCATCACCCCGACATAGGCAATCAGATGCTCACGCCCGTTCTTGAGCCGCAGGTCGGGCTCGGAGACCTTGAAGCGCTCAAGGTTGGGGCCGGAGCGAACGACGAAGACCTTGTCCGACGCCATGCCGCCGCGCTCGATCGCGATCTGGCGGTAGCTTTCGTTGGTGGCGACCGACACATCCGCGCTGCGGAAGGTCCAGCGTTCGAGAAAGCTCAGCGCCTTGTGGCGGCGGCCCTCGCGCCCGAATTTGGCGAAGTAGAGCTCAGGGTTCAGGTCGTGCTGGTCGAACAGGAATCTGACGCCGAACAGCTTGAAGGGCAGGGCGACCAGGAAGATCAGGTCCGGCGGGTTGCAGGCATGGATCGCGTCGAAGCCATGGCGGATGAAGATTTTGAGCGCCAGCCAGAATTCCATCAGCAGAGCGATACCGTATTCGATCACATAGGCCTTGGCGCCGCTCGCCTGGGGCAGCCAATGGCGATAGATGCGCACCCCCTCCAGCACCTCATGGCGCTCGAGATGCGGCTTCATAGCCGGACAGATCACCGTGACCTCATAGCCCGCCCGCTGCAGCGTCGTCGCCTCGTTCCACACCCGCCGGTCGAACGGCACGGGCAGGTTCTCGACGATGATCAGCACCCGGCGCGGTTTTCCCTCTCTCCGCCCCAACTCTCAGATATCCTGTTGCTTGAAGTTTCAGTCCCGATTGGCCACCCGCGCCAGCACCGGCAGGCCGAGCCTGCGCGCAGCCGCCGACGGGGTCAGCATGGTTTCGCGGAAGGCGGAGCCGACGAAGGCGGTGACGATCGCTGCCAGCAGCCCCGACAGCAACCCAAGCCCGACCACCAGCCGGCGGCTGCTGCGTGCATGGATCGGGTTCTGGGTCTCTATCACGCGCACATTGGCAATGCTGTGTTTGTCGACCGCCTCGGCCACCAGCGCGTCATCATAATGCTTCAGCAGAATGCGGTATTGCTGGTCCGCCAGCTCGACCGCGCGCTCCAGCTGGCGATGCTCCAGTCGCAGGCTGGTCAGCTCCAGCAGGCGCTGCTCGAGCTTCTGCGACTGGCGCTCCATCTCCTGGCCTTTCGCCTCGTTGCCGGCGCGGTCCTGCTCGAAGCTGCGGACGTCGTCCTTTACCTCTTCGACCACCGGATTGATCCCGGTCGCGGTGTTGCGGCCGGGGCGCATGTCGTTCTTGCTCTCGAAGCTCTTCAGCGCCGCGATCTGCTGGTCGATGTCGGTGATGTAGTGGGACGTGTCGGCATATTTGGACAGCAACTCCTGCCGCCGCAGCTGCAGCCCCAGCAGGATCGAGCGGGAATTGCCGGATTCGGTTTCCACATCGCGATCGTCCGTCAGCACCACTTTTTCGGGCAACTGGGCCGAAACAGCGGCCAGCGCGCTCGCCGCTGCGGCGCGCTCAGCCACGGTTTCGTGCGCCTGCAGGGCAGAGAGGTTCACTCTGCTCTGCTCGTCCAGCAGCAGCGCGACCTGGTCCTTCAGCGCGACGATGTCATGGGCCTGGTTGAAGGCGGCGAGGTCGGCGCGCGCCTTTTCCAGCCGCGTGCTCGCCTCGTTCCGCTTGTCGAGCAGGAAAGGGACGCGATCGCGGTTGAAGATGTCCTGCCGGTAGGCGAGATAGTCGTTCACCAGCCGGTTCAGCCCCGCGGTCGCGATGTCGGGATCGCGGCTGGAGAAGCGGACGCGGATGATGCTGGAGTCGATCTCGGATTCCACGTCGATCGCCTGCTCCAAACGGTCGGCGGCGACATTGACCGCCCGGTCGTAGAGCAGATCTTTCTGGGTCACGTCGGGTAGGGAGCGGTCGACCGCATGGGGGCCGAGCTGGGCCGCAACGGCGAGCTTCAATTCCCGGCTGCCCAGTATCTCGACCTCGATCTTGCTGATCTGCTCGGAATCGATGCCGGGTTGCGGGGCGTTGTCGTCGCGCGTCAGCGGCTGCTCGGTATATTGCCGGTCGGGCAGGACGAGCAAATGCGCCTCGCTGTCATAGATTTTGGGCAAGGTGACGGCGACCGCCAGTGACAGCACGACCGGAATGGCGAAGGCGATGGCGAGGGCCTTCCAGCCGCGGATCAGCGAGGCCAGGATATCCCGGATCGGCACAACGAATTTGCGGCCGCCAATATCGAGATTTGCCTCGTCGAAATTCTCTTCTATCATCGCAGTAATGTATCGAAACCGGTCCGTATATTCTACGCGTTCAGCGCTTAAAGTTTACGCGAATATGCCGGATATAACGCCGGCAGAACAGTTTATATTCGCGGAAGAGCAAGCCCGTATCGCGGCCGGTCCTGTATTGGATATCGGGGTCGGCGCCGGGCGCACGACTGCCTGTCTGGCGACGGTTGCCGGACAGTATTACGGAGTCGATTATTCACCGGCGATGATTGTATATTGCCGCCGGCGTTTCCCCGGCCTCGAATTCATCCTGGCGGACGCAGCCGACATGCCGATGCTGACGAGCGGGTCGTTTCCCTTCATCCTGTTCTCGTTCAACGGGATCGATTCCGTCGATCACGCCCATCGTCTGCGCATCCTCGGCGAGGTTCGCCGGCTGCTGGCACCGGATGGCCGATTCGCCTTCTCGGCCCATAACCGCGCCTATCGAGACATACAGCTCAAGCCCCGTTTCCGCCGGCCGCTGCGGCTGCGCGGCGTGGCGCGGACGGGGGTGGAGATCGCCAACCATCTGCGCGTGCGCTGCCGGTCTTATGAATGCGACGAGTACGCTCTGATCAACGATCCGCCCCATCTTTTCAGCATCGTCACCTATTATATCGGCCGCCGGGCGCAGATCGACCAGCTCGAGGCGCAGGGTTTCCGGGTGCTGAAGGTGATCGATGCCGAGGGACGGGTGGTTTCGGACCGGGACGACGAAACAGTCTCGCCCAATTTCTACTACCTGACCGAGGCGCGGGTCTGATGGTGGAGAGGGCCTACCGGCAGCGGCCGTTGTCGCCGGTCGTCATCTGGCTGACCTGCATCGGGGTTGCCTGCTTCTTCCTGTTTTCGGGCATGTTCCTGGATGCTCATGGCTGGCCTTACAGCCTCGTCGGCAGTTCGCTGCCGTTCAAGATCCACCCCGGCTCCTATTTCATCTTCACCGCCTTCGCCATTCTGCTGCTCAACGAAAACCCGGTGAGCTTTTTCTATCGCCTGGCGGGCACCTTGCCGGCCCATGTCATCTACATGGTCGCGGTCATCGGGCTGATCGTCTACACGCTGGCCCGGTTCGGCACGGCCGGCGCCTCTTTCATGATCGACCTGCATCTGGTGCCGGTCTTCGTCGCCATCCTGCTGGCGCGTTTCCCGACCCGGCTGATGGCGAACCTGTTCCTCGCCTCCATTCTGGTGATGACGCTGAATGCCGCCATCGGCATCGTGGAATATCTTGTCCACGCTCGCCTCACGCCCTATCTCGTCGATGGCAAGCCGGTGCATGAGGCTTATTT
>DATBAZ010000303.1:0-7176 GCA_036271255.1 Alphaproteobacteria bacterium | reverse complement strand
CTTTCCGGCCCCTCCCGGCAAGTCGAGGACATAGGTCGGTTGGGCCAGCCCCGACAGCCTGCCACGCAGCGCGCGGACGATCGCGCGGCCTTCTTCGATCGACAGGCGAAAATGCGCCGTGCCGGGGGCGAGGTCGGGATGGTGCAGGTAATACGGCCTGATCCGCTCGGCCACCATGGCGCGGAACAGCGCCTCCAGGATGGCCGGATCGTCATTGACCCCGCGCAGCAGCACCGTCTGGCCCAGCAGACCGGCGCCGGCGCGGGTCAGCGCCCGGCACGCCGCCTTCGCGGCGTCGGTCAGCTCACGCGGGTGGTTGCTGTGCACGGCGATCCAGAGCGGCTTCCGCCGGTCCAGCACGGCGAGCAGATCGGGGCCGACCCGGCCCGGATCTGCGATCGGCACACGGCTGTGGATGCGCAGGGTCACGACATGTGGGATCGCCTCCAGCGCGTCCAGGATCGCGCCCAGCCGGCGCGGCGACAGAATCAGCGGATCGCCGCCGGTCAGGATCACCTCCCAGATCGCCGGATTGCCCCTTATATAGCCGAGCGCCGCCTCCAGCTCATCAGCGTTCAGCGCCTCGCCGCCGGGGCCGACCTGCTCGCGCCGGAAGCAGAAGCGGCAATAGACCGGGCAGGCATGCAGGGGCTTCAGCAGCACCCGGTCGGGATAGCGATGGACAATGCCCTTCACCGGGGAATGGGCTGCGTCGCCGATCGGATCGGCCAGCTCGTCGGGGGTCGTGACCAGCTCGTCCGCCGACGGCACGAACTGCCGGGCGATCGGGTCATTGGGGTCGGCGGGATCGATGATGCGAACGATGTCCGGCGTGATCGCCATCGCATAGCGGCGGGTGACCGCCTCCAGCGTGGCGGCCTCAGCGCCTTGTATCAGCCCTGCCGCGGCCAGATCAGGGACGTTTCGTAACAGAACCTCTTGCACGATCGCCGATTCTCGCGTGTGATTCACCGGGTAAAATCAGCGGAGTCATAAGCGATGTCCGTAGCATTGGGAAAATCGGGGGTATTCGCCTTCGCGGCGCTCGTTCTCGCCGCGGGTGGCGCGGCTGCGAAAACGTCCGCCTGTCCGGCGGAGCGGACCGAGATCCGTATCTCCAAGGATATCGTGGAGCCGCATATCGATTATTCGAAGCGCGCGACGCAGCTCGAAACGATGAAATTCCGCGATCCCCTCGCCAGCGACCGAAGCTTTACGCGGGTCGCGGGCCTGACCGTCGCCGCGGTCACGGTGGATTCCGAGATCAGGATCGCCAGCACCGGCACGGCGGCGGGCGAGCCGGCCTGCGTCTGGCCCTCGGTGGTCACCGTGACCCTCAGCACCGCGCCGACCGTCTATGTCGGGGCCGACCATGGCCAGTGTTCGCGCGAGGTCGGCGTGGGACATGAGATGGAGCACGTCGCGATCGACAAGAACGTGATCAACATGTACGGGCCGATCTTTCGCCTGCACCTCGTCGCCATGGCCGATGCGATGAACGCGTCGCCTGAGCCCGGGCTCGATCCCGCCGCCTGGCGCGCCCGGATCGAGGAGAAGATGAACGCCGTCATCGCGGTCGTGTCGGATTCGCTGAACGACGACCGGTCGCTTCGGCATCGGCAGCTCGATTCGCCCCAGGAATATCAGCGCCTGAGCGTCGCCTGCCCGCAGGTGACGCTCAACCCGAACGCATCGGCCGCCCGCGCGCGTACACCGACGACAACCGATTGAGGCGGCGTAATGCCTATGTTGCTACCGGTCATGCTCCTGGCGACCGGCCTCGTTCCGGTCAGCGCCGATGTTTGTCCCCCGCCTCAAACCGAAATCCGGGTATCGGGAGCGATCAGCGCCCCGTCGATCGACGACAGCAGGAGCCTGGACCAACTGAAGGCAATGAACCTCAAGGGTACTCTGCCCGAAGGTATGAAATCGGCGGACACGGTCGGGATCACCGCCGCTACCATCTCAGTCGACTCGGAAATCAGAACGAGAAATGCCGGTCCGGCGAATGGTCCGACTTGTGTTTGGCCATCGGTCGTCAGTGTCAAACTATCCAGCGCTCCGAACATCTATGTGGATAGCTCGCATGGCAAATGCCGCCAGGACGTCGCTACCAGGCATGAACTGCGCCATGTCGAAATCGATAAGGATATTATCGAGCGGTATCTCCCGATCTTTCGGGCTCGCCTGAAAGCGATGACCGACGCGATCGGCGCGGTTCAAATCGCGTCGCCTGACGATCTTCCCAAGGCGCGAGGCCGGATCGAGGAAAAGATCAACGCGATGCTGTCGGTCACGTATGACATGCTGGCTTCCGATCGCGGTCAAGCACAGGCCGACTTCGACTCGCCGGCCGAATATCGACGTGTCAGCGCAGCCTGTTCGGGCGTCTCTGTCGACGCTTCGACAGTGCCGGCGGCACGGCCTCCATCGATCGGTGGACGCCGGTCGTACACCCGGCTGCAATAACCACCATCGTTCGGCCTATCAAAAAAGGGGCGATAGACGGTAACATAGGCCGAGGCCTCTCGATCATAGACTTGCGGAACGTGGAACCGGCGGAACCCCTTCTTCCCAGCGCGCTCGCCGAGGCGATCGTCGACCAGTCGCTCGGCAAGCGGGTGGCCAAGGGTGCTGCCTGGATGGTGCTGAAACGGCTGGCCTTCAAGGGCATCGGCCTGATCAGCACGCTGATCCTGGTCCGCCTGCTGGCGCCCGACGCGTTCGGCCTCGCCGCCATCGCGTCCACAGCCTACGACACGCTGAACGCCATCTCCGACCTGTCCTTCAGCCTGGCGCTGGTCAAGATGAAGAACCCGACCCGCGAACAGTACGATTCCGCCTGGACCCTGACGGTGCTGCGCGGGCTGCTGATCGGGCTCGCCATCATCGTGACCGCCCCCTGGATCGCCGAGGCGATGCACGAGCCGCGGCTGGTCGATGTCACGCGCGTGATGGCGCTCTATCCGATCATTTGGGGCTTCGAGAATATCGGGCTGATCGATTATCAGCGCGACCTGCGCTTCGACCGGCTGTTCGTCTACGACGTGCTGGGCAAGGTCGCCGGCTTCTTCACCGTGATCCCGGCGGCGCTGATCCTGCACAATGCCTGGGCCGTGGTGCTGGGCACGATCGCGCCTAAGATCGTGCAGGTGCCGGCCAGCTACATCATGCATCCCTACCGGCCGCGCATCTCCTTCCGTGCCGGCGGCGAGCTGCTCAGTTTCTCCAAATGGCTGTTCGCCACCAACATCTTCAACCTGATCAACGGCTATCTGATCATCATCCTGATCGGCCGGATCGGCGGCGCCGGCTCAGTCGGCCTGTTCCGCACGGCCGAGCAGGTCGGCATTCTGCCGGTCAGCGAGGTCGCCGCGCCGGTGCGCGGGCCGATGTATGCCGGCTATGCCAAGGTGCTGCACGACAAGGAGCGGCTGTGCCGCCATGTCCTCGACGGACTGGCGCTCACCCTGATGATCATCACGCCTTTATCGATCGGCATCGCCCTGACCGCGCTCCTGATCGAGCAGGTGGCGCTGGGGCCGGAATGGAAGGGCGCGGCCCCTTTCATCCAGGTCTGCGCCTTCTACGCCCTGTTCGAGGGGATCGGCGAGTTCACCCATAGTCTTTACGTCGTGAAGGACCGGCAGCGCCGGTTCGTCGCCATCATGGGGCTGACGACGGCGATCCGCGTCGTCCTCGTCGTCTGGGCCGGCTTTACCTATGGCGTGCTGGCGGCGGCCGCGATGTTCGCGGTCACCAGCTTTTTCAGTTCGGCGATCTGGTTCGCCCAGCTCACCGTCATGATCGGCCTGTCGGTCAAGCGGACCGTCGCCGCCGTCTGGCGGACCTTCGCCGCGACCGGCGTCATGAGCGCCGGAGTCTATTATTTACTCGCCGTCTGGCCCTATGCCGACAGCACGCCGGGACGGGTGGCGGAGCTGGCGATCGCCATATCGCTGGGCGGGCTGCTCTATATTGGCTCGCTGTTGGGCCTGTGGCAGCTCTGCGGCCGTCCGGAAGGGCCCGAGGATCACGCGGCCAAGGCGGTGCCGTCGCTGCTGGCCCGGCTGGGTATACGCCTGCCCATCCCGGCGGGAGGGTTGCGATAACCCTCACGCGATATAAGGTAGCGCAAAGATTGGCTTTTCGGCCGGCGAGACTTGCCTGATGAATGAAAGCTTCGAAACGCTCGGCAACGCGACGATCCAGCTCTTCGCCGACGGACGTCCGGTGCTGGCGACCGACCCGTGGCTGGTCGGCACCTGCTATTTCGGCAGCTGGGCGCTGGACCACGCACTGACGCCGGGGCAGATCGCGAACGCGATCAAGTCGGATTATATCTGGATCTCGCACGGCCATCCCGACCACATGCATCACGAGTCCCTCGACCTGATGCCGGCCGGCCGCAAGGTGCTGCTGCCCGATCATTACGATTCCGAGATCAAGGACCATCTCACCGAGCGCGGCTTCAACGTCACCGTGCTCAAATACCGGGAATGGTTCCAGGTCTCGCCGACCGTGTCGGTCATGTGCCTGGACAATATCAACCAGGACGCGGTGCTGATTGCCCGCATCGGCGACGCGCTGCTGATCAACCTGAACGACAGCCCGATCGCCGGTGAGGAAGCGTTCCTGCGCAACCTGGTCAAGAATCATCCCAACGATAAGACCTATCTGGCGGCGCTGTGCTCGATCGACGCCGACATGTTCAATTTCGTCGATGAGAGCGGCCGGTCGATCGCCGGCCCGCCGGACGAACGCAAGCCCGGCGCGATCTGGGGCGTGGCGCGCAATGCCGACCGGCTAGGCGTCAAGAATTTCTGCTGCTCATCCTCCCAGCACATCTATGTCCGGCCGGATTCGATCTGGGCCAACGACTACCGGATCACCTGGCAGGACATGCAGAAGCATTGGAGCCGCCCCAATGTGCGCCTGATCGAGCCATTCGTGACGGTGGATATCGCGACCGGCACGGTGACGGCGAACGAGGCGGAGCATCTGGGCGGGGACCGCTCGCAGATTGCCGACAATACCGGCGAGGACGACTGGAACGCGACCTTGGACCAGTCGGAATGGAAGACCGTCGAGGCGTTCTTCCGCAAGTTCGAGATGGTCCGCAAATATGTCGATTTCGTCGAGGTGACGATCGGCGGCGAGACCGGCCGGTTCGACCTCAACCCCGTGACCGCCGGGCAGAATTCGGTGCGCGGCATCCGCTTCTACGCGCCCAAGCATTCCTTCATGGAGACGATGAAATGGGGGTTCTTCGACGACCTCCTGATCGGCAATTTCATGAAGGTGCACCTCACCAACACCGCGCTCTATCCGCGCTTCACCCCGCTGGTGGCGAAACTGGGCGGCAACGCCAAGGTGTACACCGAGGCCGAATACGCGAAGTTCCGCTGGCGTTATTTCCAGCGTAACCCGCTCGGTACGGCGCGGTATCTGCTGGAGCCGGAGACCAACTACGTCATCATGCCGTGGTTCCGGGCCAAGGCGGAATCGCTGGGGCTGAAGAAGCCGCTGAAATATGTCTACCGCTCGATGCGCGGCGATCCGATCGTCAAGGCGGATGCCAACCCCAACGCTTTCCAGCCGCCGGCCGAGGCCAAACCGCTGGCGTTGCCCAGCGGGGCGAAGCCGACCCTGCTGGTCGTGGTCGACACGGAAGAGAATTTCGACTGGAACGCCGCCTATTCGTCGTCATCGACCGCGGTGCACGGCATGCGCCAGATCGCGCGGCTGCAGGCGAGTTTCGACCGGTTCGGCATCAAGCCGATCTATCTGATCGACTACGCTGTCGCCAGCCAGCCGGAGGGTTATGGCTCACTCGCCGAAATCGCCAGGTCCGGGCGCTGCGAGATCGGGGCGCATCTCCATCCCTGGGTCAATCCGCCGGTGACGGAGGAGGTGTGCGTCCGTAACACCTATCCCTGCAACCTGCCGCCTGAGCTGGAGGCGAAGAAGCTGCGGGAGCTGACGGCGGCGATCGAAGCCAATCTCGGCGTGCGGCCAGTGTCCTACAAGGCCGGACGCTACGGCATTGGCGCGGCGACGCCGGGCATATTGCGTGAGCAGGGTTACCATATCGATCTCAGCGTCGTGCCGACGCGCGATTATTCCAGCGACGGCGGGCCGGATTTCCGCGCCTTCCACGATACTAGGCCGTTCTGGATCGACCATGAGGGCGGCCTCTTGGAGCTGCCCTTCACCACCAGCTTCATCGGCAGCCTGTCGAACCAGGGCGGCTCGCTGTTCCGGGAGATCAATGGCGGCATGGGCAAGGCCCTGCATCTGCCCGGCGTCTTCGCCCGGCTGGGCCTGATGAACCAGGTCAACCTGACGCCTGAGGGCGTCACCCTGAACGAGGCCAAGGCGCTGACCCGCCATCTGCTGGCCAACGGCGACCGGGTCTTCACCCTGGCCTTCCACAGCACCTCGCTGACCCCCGGCAGCACGCCCTACGTCAAGGACGGGGCGCAGCTGGAGAAGTTCTATGCCTGGCTGGAGGCTTATTTCGGTTTCTTCGCCGGCGAGATCGGCGGCGTGTTCATGACGCCCCGGGCGCTTTACGAGGCCGCCGGCGGCCGTGTGCCTGCCACGGCTGCACCGCAGGCCGCGGAGTAGGCCTAGCCGACCAGCGCCGCGTATCCTGCCGCGAGCATTTCCGGCCGCCGCGCCTCGCGGATGGCGCGCAGATTGGCGACCCACCCAGGACGGGCTGCCAGGAAGGCGTCCTGGTCCAGCGTGGCCATCAGATAAAACAGCTCCGCCTCGCTTTCGACCAGCCAGCCGATCGGGCCGTATTTGGCGACGATGGCGTCGAAAGTGCGGTTCCGGAAGGCGATCAGCGGCTTCAGTGCCGACACCGCATCGGCGAAGGTGCCGCTGGCGGTGAAGTCGTAGGCGCGGCTGTGCAGCGGCAGGCAGACCAGGTCGATGGCCCGCACCGCGTCCAGGTAATCCTGCCGCGACATCGATGTCCGCGACGGCTTGCGCGCCAGCATGCTGACATCCAGGTGATCGGTGTCGGGCGCGGCGATGCCGATGGATTCGAACTGCAGATCCTCCCGCTCGGACGACCGCGCCAGATTGACGAACACCTCGAACCCCTTGCTGCGCCGGGCATTGCCCAGGAAGGCGATCTTCAGCGTCCCGTCGGCGGCCGGCGGC
>DATBAZ010000302.1:0-20040 GCA_036271255.1 Alphaproteobacteria bacterium | reverse complement strand
TGATGCAGGCGGTCTTCCGGATAGAGGTGGAACACCGTTTGAAGAAACCGGTAGAAGGCGTCGCGGCCCGCAACCGTACCGAATACGGTTTTGAACTCCGAGGCCGATATCTCGCCGTCCTGGACGGAGGGACGGTAATAGGTATCCCACAGTCGGTTGCGGAACCGGAATTCAGGGTCGAGCTGGGCTTTCAGTGCGAACAATTCGTTCGCCCTGGGATAGGCTGCGTGGAACTGCGCGTCGGTCGCGAATATCTGATAGGGCAGGTAATAGCTGCCGTCGCAGCCGATGGCGGCGTCGATCAGTTCGCGTGTCCAGACACCGACCCGCGATTTTGCGCTCTCCCGTGTGCGCTGCTTGTAGTACAGCACGAAAGCAAAGCATTCCTGCCGTGCCCAAGCCATGAGCGAGCCCGGGTCGGCCAAGGCGTGGCGTACCGATACGTTCACGGCATTGACGCGGTGACGTTTCAGGATGCCGGCCATCCTGGCGGCGAATTCGTCGAACCTGTCGATGGGGACGAAATATTCCTGCAGCATATAAGTGCGCAGGGTTCGTGACACCGGCTCCAGTTCGGCGACGTCATAGCCTGCCTCGTAATTGCGCCAATGAACCTTGCGCGACGCGGAGAGCAGCGGGTCCAGCAGATATTCCCGCCGCGCCTTGCCGAACGGCCATTCGGTGACGGTCCACATCATATACTGCTCGATGGCCCGCAATCGTCGCGGCCGCTGCAGGCTGCTGGCATGCGTCGCCGCGCGCGTCGTCTTGCTCCAGGTTGTGGCGCGGACCGTCTTGTAATGGGGTGGGTAGAGATCGGCGTTGTGGAATACGGCCGCTGCCGAGTGGCGGACTGTCTCCCGAAAAAAATCTCGATAATCGGCGGCCTTGATCTTGCGTGTAATGCGCTCGACCCGCTCATTCGCGGCGGTTTCCAACTCGGCCGCGACGATGACCCCGATCGCGCCGTAGCCCCCGATTGCCCCATAGAAGAGCTCGCTGTTTTCCTCCGGGCCCGCGTGATGCAACGTGCCGTCCGCCGTCACCACACTGATCGACCTGACGCTCATGATCAGTGGCCCCAGCCCGACATACCGGCCGTGGCAGTTTACGCTCAGCGAGCCGCCGATCGTGAAATTGGCATAGCTCTGCATGATCTTTACCGACCGGCCGTGCGGGTCGAGGAAGCGCTGCAGATCGCACCATCGCGTTCCGGCCAACGCAGTCACCGTGCCGGCGATCGGATCGAAGCGGGTAACGCCCGTGAGCCCACGCATATCGAGATGCAGGCTGCCCGGGCTGGCGGTCTGACCGCCCATGCTGAAATGGCCGCCACCGACCGAAATCGGCCCCTGCGAGCGGGCGATCGTTTCGCGGACATCCTTGATCGAGCACGGTCGGGCCAAGGCCCAGGCCTCGATCGGATTCAGCCCGGTGACGTCGTTGATGGTGACTGTGCCCGGGCCGGTCACGATATGGCGTCTACGACCAGATAATCCGGCGCAGGCGGACGGGGGTCCCTGCCGTACTGGTTGTCGCCAGGATCGCCGCGCCGGAAACCGAGGACGGCCAGCCACCAGAGCAATCCGACGATCGGTACAGCCAGGAACGCCAGCCATCTCGCCGATCGGCCGATATCATGGCAGCGCTGGCTCATGAGGCAGAAGATCGACCAGTAGAACGGCAGGAACAGCAGGACCGTCATCCAACGGCCGCCGATATGCTGGATAAGAGGCATCAGGAAATAAGCGGTCCAGATCACCGCAAGCATGCCGCCCCAGTACCAGCGCCGCGCGATGCGGCCGGACGGCCCGAACAAACGGGCGAGGATTGCGAGGAATGTCAGCAAGGCTGAGGGCGCACGACAGACATCACATCGCCCGCTGCTTCACATAGCTGCCGGGCGCATCCTCGATCGGCTCGAGTGCCCCGTCGCCGGGCGTGCGGGCCGGAACCTTGGCGCCGCCGTGCGGGGCGACCCAGCCCTGCCAGTCGTTCCACCATGAGCCGTCATGCTTCTGGGCGCCTTCCAGCCAGGCTTCCGGCGCGGCCGGCAGGTCGTCGTTGGTCCAATAGCCGTATTTGTTGGCGGCCGGCGGGTTGACCACGCCGGCGATATGGCCTGAGGCGCCCAGCACGAAGCGGCGCGGGCCGCTATAGAGTTGGGTCCCGGCATAGACCGACTGCCACGGCGCGATATGGTCTTCCTTGGTCGCGATGATGTAGGTCGGCGTCTTCACCTTGCGCAAGTCGACCGGGACCTTCTGAAGCGTGACGCCGCCAGGCTCGGCCAGCAGGTTCTTCTGGTACATGTTGCGCAGGTAAAAGCTGTGCATCGCCGCCGGCATGCGGGTCGAATCCGAGTTCCAGTACAGCAGGTCGAACGGGAAGGGCTCCTTGCCCAGCAGGTAGTTGTTGACCACGAACGACCAGATCAGGTCGTTGGCGCGCAGCATGTTGAAGGTGGTGTTGAGGTCCTTGGCGTCGAGATAGCCCGTGGCCTTCATCTTGTCGTCCAGCGCCGCCAACTGCGCCTCGTCGATGAAGACACGGACCTCTCCCACCTCGGTGAAATCGACCAGCGCGACGAAATAGGTCGCCGAGGCAACCCGCTTCTGCTGCCGTTTGGCCGCCAGCACGGCGAGGCCGGAGGCGAGCAGGGTGCCACCCAGGCAATAGCCGATGAAGTTGCTTTCCTTCTCACCCGTCGCCTTCTCGACCGCGTCGATGACGTCCAGGAAGCCGAGCTTCACATAATCGTCGAAATTAGCCTGGGCGAGCTCGGCGTCCGGATTGACCCAGGAGACGACGAAAACGGTGTGGCCCTGATCGACGGCCCATTTGATGAAGGAATTCTCGGGGCGCAGGTCCAGTATGTAGAACTTGTTGATCCAGGGCGGCAGGATGACCAGCGGGCGCTTATGCACGGTCTCGGTCGTCGGGTTGTACTGGATCAGCTGCATCAGCGCATTCTGGTAGACGACCTTGCCCGGCGTCAGCACGATGTTGCCGCCGATCTTGAAGGCATCGGGGTCGGTCATCTTGATCTGCAGCTGGCCCTTGCCGCGTTCCAGATCTTCCAGCAGATGCTCCAGCCCTTTGACCAGGTTTTCGCCGCCGGTCTCGAAGGTGGTGCGCAGCACCTGCGGGTTGGTCAGCACGAAATTGGTCGGGGCCACTGCATCGACGAACTGGCGCGTGTAGAAATCGACCTTCTGCGCCGTCTTCTCGTCCAGCCCCTCCACGTTCTTGACCACCGACTGAATCCAGCGGGCGGACAGCAGATAGGACTGCTTTATGAAGTCGAAGATGGCGCCTTCCTGCCAGGCGGGGTCGCGGAAGCGCTTGTCGTCCTTGGCCGGCGCGACCAGGGGTTCGGCCTCCTGGCCCATGAAGCGGCGGGTCGCCGAGTTCACCAGGTTCAGATAGTCCTGCCAGAGCTGAAACTGGGCCTGCATCAGCCGGACCGGGTCGGCCATCATGCGCGCCGTCATCTCGAAGAAGGCGCCACCGATATTCAGCTTGTCGATCTGCCCGCCATCCTTGGACGAGGCCTGGCGCTCGAGGAACTCGGTCACCAGCTTCTGCCCGCGTTCGGCCAGCCGGGTCAGCGTCTGGCTCATCTCGATCGGGTCCGGCATCTTGATCGCCGGGTTTTCCGGAGCGCTTGGTTTCGATGCGGCGCTGTCTGTCATGCGTTTCCTCTTGGACTTGCGGGAAAATTTCTCCCCCAAGTCATTTTACCGCTGGACGGCGACTGATTCTGCGAGCAGTTGGATCGCGGTCTGAATTCCAGCTTTACCAGCCTTCAGGTTTCTTTGCACCGTTCACGCTGCTTCTGCTACAGGTGAGCAAGGCCATACGGATTTGCCATGACATCGAGACGTCCCTTCATAAAGTTTTTGCCGCTAGCCGCTGCCGCGGCCGGCGCCCTCGTCGGCTGCTCGACGGTGCAGAGCATCTCGCCGTTCGGCAGCAGCGTGCCCTATTCGCAGGACGTTCAGCCGACCATTCCGAAGCCGGCGATCGCCGAGATCCCGGCCTTCAAGCCGAAGAAAGCGGAAGTCTCGGTGCAGGATATGGCGCCGGCGCCTGCCGCCCCCGCGGCACCGCCGCCGGCCCCGGCCGCTGCTCCGCCGCCTCCGGCATCCGCTGCGCCCGCAGCCGCGCCGCCCGCCCCTGCGGCTGCGCCGCCGCCGGCGACGCAGTCCTCGGTGGCGCCGGATACCGCCACCAAGACCGCCGAGGCTGAGACGCCGGTAGCGAAGCAGGCCAAGGCCGGCGAAAGCTCCGAGGATACCGAGGTTGCCGGCGCGGGCGAGAAGAAGCCCCAGCCGACCATTCCCGAAGCCGATAAGACTTTCAATGACGACGGGACCTATCCCAATCTGGCTCAGGTGCCGGCCCGCCCGGTGAACATGCCGACCTTTACCGAAGCCAAGGCGCTCGAGAAGGCGCTGGTCGCCGACGCGGGCAAGGCCAAGGTGGACTCGCCGGCGAGCCCCGCAGCGCCCTCGGTCGACAGCAGCCCGGTTCCGGTGTCCAAACTGGTAAAGCCGACGGTGGCTCCCGCACCGACGATCACCGCCGCGGCCGACCGTCCCGAGGACAGCTCACCCTGCCTCAGCGGCAGCCCGGCCGAGGGCCGGCCGACCGCCACGATCCATTTCGAGCCTGGGTCGGCCGCGATCGACACGGTGACCCAGCAGGCCCTGGTGGAGGCCATTCCATCGATCCGCGCCGCGACCGGAACGATCAGGATCTTCGGCCATGGCGATCCCGGCGCTGACGGGGCCGCCGGCTCCGGCCGCTTCGATCTCGCCGTTGCGCGGGCCAACGCGGTTGCCCAGGCCGTGGCGGGCTATGGCGTTCCGGCGCCGCGCATCGCCGTCGGCGTCGCCTGCAGCGATGCGGCGCTGGGCGGTTCTTCGGTTCAGCTCTACGCCGAATCCTGATCCCGTGACCGCGCTTCGGATCGGGATCGCCGGCCTCGGAACGGTCGGCTCTGGCGTTCTTCGTTTGCTTGAAGCCCAGCGCGATCTGCTGGCGGCACGCGCGGGCCGGCCGATCGAGGTCGTCGCGGTGTCCGCGCGCGACCGCTCGAAGAGACGGGGCGGCGATCTTTCTGCCTGCCGCTGGGTGGACGACCCGGTCGCCCTCGGCAGCGCCGCGGATATCGATGTCGTGGTCGAGCTGATCGGCGGTGACGAAGGTCCCGCGCGCAAGCTGGTCGAAACGGCGCTTACCAACGGCAAGTCGGTGGTGACCGCCAACAAGGCGCTGCTTGCCCGGCACGGCATCGCGCTGGCGCTTCTGGCCGAATCTCAGAATGCCACCCTGGCCTATGAGGCCTCGGTCTGTGGCGGCATCCCGATCGTAAAGGGGTTGCGGGAAGGGCTTGCGGCCAATGCGGTCAGCGAGCTGCACGGCATCCTGAACGGCACCTGCAACTATATCCTCAGCCAGATGCGCGACACCGGCCGCGCCTTCGAGGAGGTTCTGGCCGAAGCCCAGGCGCTGGGCTATGCCGAGGCCGATCCCGGCTTCGACATCGACGGCATCGATACGGCGCACAAGCTGGCGATCCTGACCGCCGTGGCATTCGGGGCCGAGGTCGATCTCGGCTCCGTCCATATCGAGGGCATCCGCCATATCGGGGCGCTCGACATCACCTATGCCGACGAGCTGGGCTATGCGATCAAGCTGCTCGGCATCGCGCGCCGGGTCGACGGCGGCATCGAGCAGCGGGTCCATCCCTGCATGGTGCCCAAAGCGACGGCCATCGCCACCGCCAACGGTGTCTATAACGCCGTGGTTGCCCAAAGCGATTTCGCCGACAAGGTCAATTTCGTCGGCCGCGGCGCCGGCGGCGGGCCGACGGCATCGGCCGTGGTCGCCGACCTGATCGACATCGCGCGCGGCTGCAGGGTGCCGGTGTTCGGCGTGCCGGCGGGCCGGCTGGTGAAGGCCACCCCGCGCCCGATCGAGCGCCGCTTCGGCGCCTACTATCTCAGGCTGATGGTGATCGATAAACCGGGCGTCATCGCCGATGTCGCGGCGGCGTTGCGCGACCATCAGGTCTCGCTCGAATCCGTGTTGCAGCGCCTGCGCGCGCCGGGCGATAATGTTCCGGTAGTCCTGACGACGCACGAAACCTACGAAGCCAGCATGAACGCCGCCGTAACCCAGATCGCCGCTTTGGAAGCCGTGGTCGAGGCGCCACGCGTGATCCGGATCGAACAATTCTGAGATAAAGGGCGCACCGTTCGCGGACCGCCCGAATGCATATGACGAATGAGGAGAATCGAATGCCGAGCAGTCAAAAATTGGCAATGGACCGCAACCTCGCGCTGGAGGCGGTTCGCGTCACCGAGGCAGCGGCGCTGGCCGCGTCGATGCTGATGGGGCGCGGCGATGAGAAGGCGGCCGACCAGGCGGCGGTCGACGCGATGCGCGAGGCGCTGAACAGCTTGTCGATCGACGGCACGGTCGTCATCGGCGAGGGCGAGCGGGACGAGGCGCCGATGCTCTATATCGGCGAGAAGGTCGGGCTGGGCGACGGGCCGGCGATTGATATCGCGCTCGACCCGCTGGAGGGCACCACTATCACTGCCGTCGGCGGACCGAACGCGCTGGCCGTCGTCGCGATGGCCGAATCGGGGGGGTTCCTGAACGCTCCGGACGTCTATATGGACAAGATCGCTGTCGGGCCGGGCCTGCCGGAGGGCATCGTCGACCTCGACAACACTCCTTTGCAGAACCTGACTGCGCTCGCCAAGGCCAAGAAGGCCGAGATTTCGGATCTGGTGGTCTGCATTCTCGACCGTCCGCGCCACGCCGACCTGATCGCCCGGGTGCGCGAAGCCGGCGCCCGCATCATGCTGATTTCCGACGGCGACGTCAGCGGTGTCATCTCCACCGCGCAACCGGACGCCGGTATCGACCTCTATGTCGGCTCGGGCGGTGCGCCGGAAGGCGTTCTGGCAGCTGCGGCGCTGCGCTGCATCGGCGGCCAGATGCAAGGCCGGCTGCTGTTCCGCAACGATGACGAGCGCGCCCGTGCGGCGCGCTGGAACGTCACTGACCTCAACCGGAAGTATATGCTGGAAGACCTGGCCAGCGGCGACGTCATGTTCGCTGCCACCGGCGTGACCAATGGCTCGATGCTGAAGGGCGTGCGGCGCATTCCTGGCGGAGCCTATACCCACTCGGTCATCATGCGCTCCAAGTCCGGCACGGTGCGCTTTGTGGAGGCGCATCATAATTTCGGCCGCAAGGTCTCTCCGCGGGGCTTCACGAGCGGTTCGTGACGGCGGAACCTTCCATTGCGCCCGGCGGCCTAAAGCCGCTGGATTGGCTGGACGGTAGTCTCTCGATCACCGGTCGCCGCTGGCTTGCCCAGGCGTGCGACGAGCGCATCGCGCTGGCCGTGGCGCAGAGCCATGGCCTGCCGGAGCTTGCAGCCCGCATTCTCGTGGGGCGCGGCATCGGGCTCGACACGGTCGAGGCCTATATGGCCCCGACCCTGCGCGGCTTCCTGCCCGATCCCTCGGCGCTGCTCGACATGGACAAGGCCGCCGAGCGCGTCGCCAAGGCGGTGATGACGGGCGAGCGGATCGCCCTGTTCGCCGATTACGACGTCGACGGCGCGACCTCGTCGGCGCTGCTGCTGCGCTTCCTGCGCGCGGTCGGCAGCGATGCGCTGCTCTACGTGCCGGACCGGATCCTCGAAGGCTATGGCCCCAATGCGGCAGCCTTCGGCATCCTGGCGGGGCAGGGCGCCAAGCTGGTGATCACGCTCGATTGCGGTATCACCGCGCACGAGCCGCTGGCGGCGGCGCGCGACGCCGGGCTGGAGGTGATCGTCATCGATCACCATCTGGCCGACATCCAGCTGCCCGAGGCGCTGGCGGTCATCAACCCCAACCGGCTGGACGAATCCCGCGCGCTGGGCCATCTCGCCGCCGTCGGCGTGACCTTCCTCAGCCTCGTCGCCATCAACAGGGCATTGCGTGCCGCCGGCTGGTATGCCGCCCGGCCGGAGCCCGATCTGCGCCAATGGCTCGATCTGGTCGCGCTGGGCACCGTCGCCGACGTCGTGCCGCTGACGGGCCTGAACCGCGCCTTCGTCACCCAGGGCATCAAGGTGATGGCGCAGCGGCGCAATGTCGGGATTGCCGCCCTCGCCGACGTCGCCAAGCTCAGCGAAACCCCCGCCGCCTACCACCTGGGCTTCGTCTTCGGCCCCCGGGTCAATGCCGGCGGTCGGGTCGGCAAAGCCGATTGCGGGGCGCGCCTGCTCTCGACCGACGATCGTGCCGAGGCGGTCGAGCTCGCCGCGCTGCTCGACGGGCATAATGCTGAGCGCAAGCAGATCGAAGCCGCGACCCTGGAGGCGGCGATCGCCCAGGTCGAGGCCGGCGGCCTGGCGGACACCGGGCATGTCCTCGTCGTCGCCGGCGAAGGCTGGCATCCGGGCGTGATCGGGATCGTCGCCTCGCGGCTGATGGATCGCTATCACCGACCGGTCTGCGTCATCGGCCTCAATGACGGCGTCGGCAAGGGCTCGGGGCGGTCGATTCCCGGCATCGATCTCGGTCAGGCGGTGATCGCCGCCAAGACCGCCGGCCTGCTCGCCGCCGGCGGCGGCCATGCGATGGCGGCCGGGTTCACGGTCGCCGAGAACCGCATCAAGGTGCTGGCGGCCTTCCTGGAGGCGAGGATCGCCGGGGCCGGCGCGCGGGTCGACCCGATCCTGGCGATCGACGGCGCCTTGTCCTGCGGCGGGGCGACGATTTCATTGGCCGAGGTGATCGAGCGGCTGGGCCCGTTCGGCTCAGGCAATGCCGAGCCGCGCTTCGCGCTGAACGGCGTGCGGGTGCTGAAGGCCGATCTGGTCGGCACGAGCCATGTCCGCTGCTTCCTGACCGACACCAGCGGGGCGCGGGTGAAGGCCATCGCCTTCCGCGCTGTCGAGACCCCGCTGGGCCAGTTGCTGCTGCAGTCCGGCGGCGCCCCGATCGCGCTCGCCGGCAAGGTCAAGCTGGACCGCTGGAACGGCGAGGTGCGAGTGCAGTTCCAGATCGACGACGCGGCGCGGATTTGAAGGGAGAGCCACGAAGAATGACCCTGCTTCCGATCGATGACGTCGCCGTGCGCGTGGGCATCCCGAGCAGCGCGCTCTATCACTACGGGCCGCACAAGGCGAAGCTGACCCGTGATTTCACCGAATCCCTGCCGCGCGAGCGCAAGGGCAAGCTGATCCTGGTGACGGCGATCAGCCCGACCCCGGCGGGCGAGGGCAAGACGACGACCACGATCGGGCTGGGCGACGGGCTGACCCGAATCGGCAAGCGTACCCTGATATGCCTGCGCGAGCCCTCGCTGGGGCCGTGCTTCGGCATGAAGGGCGGCGCGACGGGCGGCGGCAAGGCGCAGGTGGCGCCCTCGGTCGAGATCAACCTGCATTTCACCGGCGACTTCCACGCCATCACCTCGGCGAACAATCTGCTCGCCGCGATGGTCGACAATCAGTTCTATTGGGGTAACCCGCTGAACCTCGATTCCGACGCGATCACTTGGCGCCGTGCGCTGGACATGAACGACCGGGCGCTGCGCGACCTGACGATGGACGTCACCGGCAAGGGGCTCAAGCGCAAGGAAGGCTTCGACATCACCGTCGCGTCGGAGGTGATGGCGATCTTCTGCCTGGCCCGCTCGCTGAAGGACCTGGAGGAGCGGCTCTCCCGCGTGATCGTCGGCCGCGACAAGGACGGCAAGATCGTGACCGCCGCCTCGGTGAAAGCCGCGCCGGCGATGACGGCGCTGCTGCGCGACGCCTTTCAGCCCAACCTGGTGCAGACCCTGGAGCACACGCCCGCCCTGGTCCATGGCGGTCCGTTCGCCAATATCGCCCATGGCTGCAACACGCTCTCTGCGACCGAAACCGCGCTCCGCCTCGCCGACTATGTCGTGACCGAGGCCGGCTTCGGCGCCGATCTGGGGGCCGAGAAGTTCTTCGACATCAAATGCCGGCTGGGCGGCCTGTCGCCCGCCGTGTCCGTGGTCGTCGCGACCGTCCGGGCGCTCAAGATGCATGGCGGCGTGGCCAAGACCGACCTCACCACCGAGAATGTCGAGGCGGTGCGCGCCGGCCTCTCGAACCTGCGCCGCCATGTCGAGAATATGCGCAAGTTCGGCGTGCCCGTGGTCGTCGGCATCAATCATTTCACCGCCGACACCACGGCGGAGACCGATGTGATCATGGAGGAGTGCGCGGCGATGGGCATCAATGTCCATCTCTGCACCCATTGGGCGAACGGCGCGCCGGGCACCGAAAGCCTGGCGCATGAGGTGGCGGCCCTGGCCGATGCCGGCGAGGCGCACTTCAAGCCGCTTTATCCCGACGCCATGCCGCTGGCCGACAAGGTCCGCACCGTCGCGCGCGAGATCTACCGCGCCAAGGATGTCGATTTTCCGGACATCGCCCTTGCCAAGCTGAAGCAGTACGAAGAGGCTGGCTTCGGTTCCGCGCCGGTCTGCATGGCGAAGACCCAGTACAGCTTCTCGGCCGACCCCAATCTGCGCGGCGCGCCCGACGGTCATATCCTGCCGGTCAAGGATGTCCGCCTTTCGGCGGGCGCCGGTTTCGTCGTCGTGCTGTGCGGGGACATCATGACCATGCCGGGCCTGCCGCGCGTTCCCGCGGCGGAACGCATCCATGTCGACGAGAATGGGGAAATCCAGGGCGTCTTCTAGGACGAGCCCGATAGACAGCCCGCATCCGAATCCGTACAACCGCGCCCATGCGTCTATCCAAATATTTTCTCCCCACGCTCAAGGAAAATCCGGCCGAGGCACAGATCGTGTCGCACCGGTTCATGCTGCGTGCGGGCATGATCCGCCAGGAGGCGGCCGGCATCTATGCCTGGCTGCCGCTCGGCAAGCGCGTTCTGGCCAATATCGAGAGGATCGTCCGGGAGGAGATGGACCGCGCCGGCGCCATCGAGATGCTGATGCCGACCCTCCAGCCTGCCGACCTGTGGAAGGAAACCGGCCGCTACGATGCCTATGGCCCGGAGATGCTGCGCATCACCGACCGGCACGACCGTCAGCTGATCTACGGCCCGACCAACGAGGACATGGTGACGGAAATCTTCCGCGCCGCGGTCAAGTCCTACAAGTCGCTGCCGATCAATCTCTACCACATCCAGTGGAAGTTCCGGGACGAGGTCCGCCCCCGCTTCGGCCTGATGCGCGGCCGCGAATTCCTGATGAAGGACGCCTATTCCTTCGATATCGACAAGGCGGCGGCGCGACTCTCCTACAACCGGATGTATGTCTCGTACCTGCGCACCTTCGCGCGCATGGGGCTGAAGACCATCCCGATGCGGGCCGAGACCGGCCCGATCGGCGGCGACCTGTCGCACGAGTTCATCGTCCTGGCTGAAACCGGCGAGAGCGGCGTGTTCTGCCACAGCGACCTGCTGGACATGCCGATCCCGCCGGTCGATATCGATTATGACAGCGACCTGGAGCCGATCGTGCGCCAGCGGACCGAACTCTACGCCGCAACCGAGGACGTCCACGACCAAGCCCGCTTCGAGGCCGAGGTGCCGCAGGACAAGCGCCTGGCCGCGCGCGGAATCGAGGTCGGCCAGATCTTCTATTTCGGAACCAAATATTCCGTGCCGATGAACGCGCTCGTCACCGGGCCGGATGGCAAGGACGTGCCGATCGAGGGCGGTTCCTACGGCATCGGCGTCTCGCGCCTGGTGGGCGCGATCATCGAAGCTTCGCACGACGATGCCGGCATCATCTGGCCGGACAGTGTCGCGCCGTTCGATGTCGGGCTGGTCAATCTGAAGAGCGGTGATGCCGCTGTCGATGCTGCCGCCGACGATCTCTATGGCAAGCTGAAAGCCGCGGGTGTCGACGTGCTCTATGACGACCGCAACGAGCGGGCGGGCGGCAAGTTCGCCGACATGGACCTGATCGGCCTGCCCTGGCAGGTCGTCGTCGGTCCGCGCGGGCTGGCCAACGGCGTCGTCGAGCTCAAGCGCCGCGCCACAGGCGAGCGCAACGAGCTGCCCGTCGATGCCGCCATCGCCAAGCTGGCGGAGGCCGCCAAATCAGCCCGGTCGGCCTGAAGCCATGATCTTCGGTCCGTTCGAGCGCTTGCTGGCGGGCCGCTATCTGCGCGCCCGCCGCGCCGAGGGTTTCGTCTCGGTCATCGCCTTCTTCTCGCTCGCCGGTATGACCCTGGGCGTCGGCACGCTCATCGTCGTCATGTCGGTGATGGGCGGCTTCCGCACCGAATTCGTCAGCAAGATACTGGGGCTGAAGCCGCATATCGAGATCATGGGCCAGGGACCGGTCCAGGATTACGAAGATGTCCGCGCCAAGGTGAAAGCGCTGCCGGGCATCGTCGAGGTGACGCCGATGGTCGAGGGCCAAGCTCTGCTGACGCTCAATGGCTATGCCACCGGCCTCGTGGTGAAGGGGTTGAGCACCGCCGACTTCAAGGCGCAGCCGGCCTATGCCGACCATATCGTCGCCGGCAAGCCGGACGATTTCACCGAAGACCAGGTCGCCATCGGCCTCGAGCTGGCCTCCCAGCTGGGTCTCAAGGTCGGCGATACGATTACACTGCTTAGTCCCAAGCTGACGAGCACGCCGTTCGGCAGCATGCCGCGCAAGGGGACATTCACCGTCGGTGTCATCTTCAATCCCGGTCTGTCGCAATTCTCGAGCGGCCTCCTGCTGATGCCGCTCGAGGCGGCGCAGGGCTTCTTCCAGACCGGGGACGGGGTGACTGAGGTCGGCGTCAATATCGCCGATCCGGAAAAGGACATCACGCGGGCTCATGTCGACATCTTCCAGGCGCTCGGCGCCCGGTATCGCGTGATCGACTGGACTCAGGAGAACCAGCTCTATCTCAACACGCTCGATACCGAGAAGAGCACGATGTTCCTGATTCTGACCATGATCATCCTGGTCGCGGCCTTCAACATCATCTCCAGCCTGATCATGCTGGTGAAGGATAAGAATGCCGACATCGCCATCCTGCGCACGATGGGCGCGACGCGCGGGATGATCATGCGGATTTTCTTCATGGCCGGCGCCGCAATCGGCGCGCTGGGTTCGGCGCTCGGCGTCGTGATCGCGGTGCTGTTCGTCAAATATATCGAGGATGTCCGGCACTTCCTCGAACGGATTTTCCATCGCGACCTGTTTCCGCCGGCGCTTTACCTCTTTTCCCAGATACCGGCGAAGATCGACTGGTTTCAGGTGGGCTATGTCGTCGTCATCGCGCTGGTGATGAGCTTCATCTTCAGCATCATCCCGGCTTGGCGGGCATCGCGCGTCGATCCGGTGGAAGCCCTGCGCTATGAATGATGCCAATTCGACCGCGCTGCGCCTGTCGAACATCGTCATGACTTTCGGCCAGGGCCCGGAGCAGCTCAGCATCCTGCGCGGCGCCGGATGCGCGGTGCAGGCGGGCGAGCTGGTGGCGCTGGTGGGGCCCTCGGGGGCAGGCAAGTCGACCTTGCTGCATATCGCCGGGCTGCTGGAGCGGCCGACGAGCGGCACTATCGAGATTGCCGGCCGAAAGGCCAACGGCCTGGATGACAGGGCGCGCACCGAGCTGCGCCGCCGGACTATCGGCTTCGTCTACCAGTTCCATCGCCTGCTGCCTGAATTCAGCGCGCTGGAGAACATCGTCGTGCCGCAGATGATCGCCGGCAAATCGCGCAGGGCAGCCGCCGAGCGTGGGCAAATGCTTCTGGAACGCGTGGGCCTGGGCCCGCGCGCCAACCACCGCCCCGGCAAGCTGTCGGGCGGCGAGCAGCAGCGCGTCGCCATCGCTAGGGCGCTCGCCAACGAGCCGGCGCTGCTGCTGGCCGACGAGCCGACCGGCAATCTCGATCCGCATACGGCCGAAGGTGTGTTTGCCGTCTTGCGCGAACTGATCGCCGAGACGAAATTGGGTGCGTTGATTGCGACTCACAATCTGGATCTCGCCCGCCGCATGGACCGGGTCATCGAGCTGAGGGATGGGCTGCTGATCGACGGGTAACCAAGGGAAGCCGCGCTTGCCGCACGCCGATTTCGTCCATCTCCGCGTCCATTCCGCCTATTCGCTCTCCGAGGGCGCGATCAAGGTCAAGGACCTGATCAAGCTGTGCAAAAAGGAAAAGATGCCGGCGGTCGCGGTGACCGATACCGGCAATCTTTTCGGCGCGCTGGAATTCGCGCAGGCCGCGGCTGACGAAGGCGTCCAGCCGATCATCGGCGCCCAGCTCGCGATCAAGCGCGCCGTCGCGCAGCCGACCGGCCGCACCGTCGTTCGCGCCGAGCCCGACCAACTCGTGCTGCTGGCGCAGAGCGAGACGGGCTACGCCAATCTCGTCAAGCTGATCAGCCGCGGCTGCCTGGAGAACGAGGAGGGCAATACCGCGATATTGCCTTTGGAGGCGCTGGACGGCATGACCGAAGGCCTGATCTGCCTGACTGGCGGTTTGGCCGGCCCGGTCGGGCGGCTGCTGTCCGAGGGGCAGCGCCCGGCGGCCGAGGCTATGCTGAAGCATCTGGCGGAGCTGTTTCCCGGCCGGCTCTATGTCGAGCTGATGCGCCACGGACTGGACGACGAGAAGCGGGTCGAGCCGGCGCTGGTCGAGATGGCCGATGCGATGGATATCCCGCTGGTCGCGACCAACGAATGCTTCTTCGCCGATGACGGCATGTATGAGGCGCACGACGCGCTGCTTTGCATCGCCGGCGGCACCTATATCAGCGAGGAGAACCGCCGTCGGGTGACGCCGGAGCATCGCTTCAAGTCGTCGACGGAGATGCGGGAATTGTTTGCCGACCTGCCCGACGCGGTCGACAACACGCTGCTGATCGCCAAGCGCTGCGGCTTCCTGCTGCGCACCCGCAAGCCGTTGCTGCCGGCCTTCGAAACCGGGGACGGGCGGAGCGAGGATGACGAATTGCGCGCCCAGGCCCTCGAAGGACTGGAGAAGCGCCTGACCGACCAAGTCTTCACACAAGACATGGACGAGGCCAAGCTGGCCGAGACGCGCAAGCTCTACACTGACCGGCTGGAATTCGAGCTCAACGTCATCATCAACATGAAGTTTCCCGGCTACTTCCTGATCGTGGCCGACTTCATCAAATGGGCCAAGGATCACGATATCCCGGTCGGCCCGGGCCGTGGCTCGGGCGCGGGATCGGTCGTCGCCTGGTCGCTGACCATCACCGATCTCGACCCGATCCGCTTCGGCCTGTTGTTCGAGCGCTTCCTCAACCCGGAACGCGTCTCGATGCCGGATTTCGATATCGACTTCTGCCAGGACCGGCGGGACGAGGTCATCACCTATGTCCAGCAGCGTTACGGCCAGGAGCGGGTGGCGCAGATCATCACCTTCGGTAAGCTGCAGGCCCGGGCGGTGCTGCGCGACACCGGGCGCGTACTGCAGATGCCGTATGGGCAGGTCGATCGCATCTGCAAGATGGTACCGAACAACCCGGCCAATCCGGTCACCCTGGCCCAGGCCATCGCCAGCGAGCCGGCGCTCCAGGCGATGCGCGACGAGGATGAGAATGTCGCCCGGCTGATGGATATCGCCCAGAAGCTGGAGGGTCTCTACCGCCACGCCTCGACCCACGCCGCCGGCGTGGTGATCTCAGACCGGCCGCTGACCGATCTGGTCCCGCTGATCAAGGACCAGAAGTCCGGCATGCTGGTGACCCAGTTCAACATGAAATATGTCGAGCAGGCCGGGCTGGTGAAGTTCGACTTCCTGGGCCTGACCACGCTGACCATCCTGCAGCGCGCGGTCGACCTGCTGAAGAACCAGGAGATCCGGGTCGATCTCGGCAACCTGCCGCTGGAGGACAGGCCTGCTTACGAGCTGATGTCGCGCGGCGATACTGTCGGCGTGTTCCAGGTGGAAGGCACCGGCATGCGCGACACGATCAAGCGCATCAAGCCGGACCGGCTGGAGGACGTGATCGCGCTGATCTCGCTCTATCGGCCGGGCCCGATGGACAACATACCGCAATACATCAAGGTGAAGAACGGCGAGGAGAAGCCGGACTATCTGCATCCCAAGCTGGAGGCGACGCTGAAGGAAACCTTCGGCATCATCATCTACCAGGAGCAGGTGATGCAGATCGCCCAGGTGCTGTCCGGCTATTCGCTGGGCGGCGCCGACCTGCTGCGCCGCGCCATGGGCAAGAAGATCAAGGCCGAGATGGCGGCCCAGCGCGAATTGTTCGTCAAGGGCGCGGTCGAGCGCGAGGTCGATGCCGGGCAGGCCGGACAGATATTCGACCTGGTCGACAAGTTCGCCGGCTACGGCTTCAACAAGTCCCACGCCGCAGCCTATGCCCTGGTCTCGTACCAGACCGCGTATCTGAAGGCGAACTATCCGGTCGAGTTCCTGGCCGCCTGCATGGCCTATTCGGTCGCCAATACCGACAAGCTGAACGTCTTCCGGCAGGAGGCCGACCGGCTCGGCTTCAAGCTGCTGCCGCCTGATATCAACAAATCGACCGAAACCTTCTCGGTCGAGATGCTGCCCGACGGCAGCAAGGCGATCCGCTATGCGCTGGCGGCGATTCGCAATGTCGGCGGCCCGGCGATGAAAGCCGTGGTGGGAGAGCGCACGGCCAACGGACCGTTCAAGGATGTGTTCGACCTGATGCGGCGCGTCGATGCCGGGGTTATGAACAAGCGGCAGATGGAAAGCCTGATCAATGCCGGCGCCTTCGACAGCCTGGACCGCAACCGCGCCCGGCTGTTCGCCTCGACCGACATGCTGGTCCGCTATGCCGCGACGATGGCCGACGAGAAGAAGAGCGGCCAGAACAGCCTGTTCGGCGGCGGCGGAACCAGCCTGCCGGCCCCCGCGCTCGCCAACGTCAAGCCGCACGACCCGATGGAGGAGCTGCGGCTGGAGTTCGAGGCGATCGGCTTCTACCTGTCGGCCCACCCGCTGGATCGCCATGCCAAGGCGCTGGCCCGGCTCGGCATCATCACCCATCGCCAGATGCTGGAGCGCGCGGCGCGTGGCGGCGGTACCTTCCGTGTGCCCGGGATCGTCACCGGCCGGCAGGAACGCACCTCGGCCAAGGGCAACCGCTATGCCTTCCTCGGCCTGTCGGACATGACGGGCTCTTACGAGGTGACGGTGTTCTCCGAGCTGTTGGCGACCAACCGCGAGATCATGGTCGCCGGCCAGGCGCTGATCCTGACCATCGAGGTGCAGAAGACCGGCGACGAGATGCGGCTGACCTGCCAGGGCATCGAGCTGTTGGACAAGGCAGTCGAGAAATCGGCGGCCGGCCTGCGCATCCTGATGGACAGCGGCGACGGCGTGCCCAACCTGCGCGATATCCTGGCGCGCGAGGAAAAGGGCAGGGGGCAGGTCAGCATCGTGGTGACCGAGGCGGCGCGCGAGATCGAGCTCAAACTGCCCGGCGCCTGGACCATCTCAGGAAAATGCCGGGCCGCGATCCGCTCGCTGCCCGGCATCGTCGAGGTCCAGGAGCTTTAATGCGATTGACGGAGCGTCTTGCCGATTAGCGAAAGCGTCTATTCATGGATTGAGGACGATCCCCATCCATGGGCGCAGGATGCGGACATCCCAAGTTCCTCGCACGATGAAATTCTATTCGGATATCGGCCCGCCCATCCCTAGAAAGACTATGGTTGCGCGGTTCAATCGGGCGATGTCTGCGTCCGAAAGTGTGCCAATTCGGCTACCAAGCCTGGCCTTCGGCACTGTTGTGATCTTGTCCACCATCAGGCGGGATATCGTGCGCAGCCCGTTCCCGTCATTCGGCTCTACTTCCAAGCGAAAAAGCGGCGCTTCGGTGGAATCAGTCGTGAAGGCGCAGATCGTAATGGAAGCCGTCAGGTCGAACCGGTCATCCTGAAGAATGACGACCGGGCGGGGTTTGCCCGCGTAATCCTTGCCTCCGGCAACGGTCCAAATTTCGCCGCGCTTCAACAGATATCCAGATCGGAGATGGAATCGATGAAGCTCTGGTCGTCGCGAGCCTGCGCGCTGGCAGCCACAGCGGCCGACTGGAGATGCGCCGCTGCTCTGAAATCGGGCGACCGGACGTCAGGCACCCATATCTGGATGGGTCGCAGGCCTTGCTGGCGCAGGCGGTCGCGGTGTCTGCTCACCTTGCTGCGCGAGATCGATGGTTGAGGCTTCGCCATGTCCATATCCTAGGTTACATGTAACCTAGTGTTCCCGGAGACATTGAGCAAGACACGACAATGCCGGGGCGCGATCCGCTACCTGCCCGGCATCGTCGAGGTCCAGGAGCTTTAGACCCGCGGCTGTGTCACGTCATGGCGGGGAGCACGGAAATGCACGACCAGACCAGTGCGCTGTACAACTGAGTCCGGCGATGCTCTCCGACATAGGCCGGGGTGATCTGCGCGACCCGGGATTTGGTGCGTACGGACGCATACCAGTGAACCACGCGCGTCTCGGCCGACAATACCGCATCCAGCCCGATGGTGTTGCCGTCACGAAACCAATGTTCAGAGATTTCCGGGGGCAGCGGATAGAAGACCCGCGGATCGTGGATCATCAGATCGTTCGTCTGCCCATCGCCTGCCGTGCTCTGCAGCAGGTCCGGCCCCAATGCATACGCTTCCAGCAGCCTTTCCGGCGTCACGGTCAGCATGGCCTCCAGATAGCGTCCGAAGAAAGGCGAATTCGGTGAGGCGCCCATCACGGCGTTGTTGAGGCCGCGATAATACAGCCGTTCGATCCGCCGGAAGCTTTTCCAGCCGTTGGCTCTTTTTCGCAGCGCCTTGCGGAGCAGGTCGAGCGCCAACGATCGCGCCCATCGTGCCGGGGAACGCGAGGTGCGGGCGGAATGCGGCCATACGATGTACTCGCAGCCCACGAATTGCGCCGTGTCGAGCAACGGCCTCAACGAGGCAACGGTGATCGTGTCCAGATCGAGATAGATGCCGCCATCCTGGAACAGGATCGCCGCCCGCAATATATCCGCCCGCATGACAGGGCTGGCGATCCGGCCATAGAGAAGGGCGAGGCCGGGGCCGACGCCGAGTGCGTCGCCGGCCTCTGTCAGACAGGTCACCGGATCGATCCGGCGCAGCGTCACGCCGGCGGCCTCGGTCAGCGTGCGTGTTTCGGCGCAGTCCTCGAGCGGGTCGGTATGATTGAGAATGACTTCTGGCAGCCCGCCGCGCTCAGCCGCCGACAGAACGGCGAATACATAGGCCCAGGGCAGGCGGGCTCCGATCCAGCAAAAATGGACTTTGGCGGGAATGCTCATAGGCCTTCTCCGCCGAAGCGGGATTAATTCCGGATCGGACCCGGTTTATCGACGACGCGGAACGCTCAGTAGCCCGGCTTGGCCGGCGGAGGCGGTGCGGCCGGGGCCATGGCCGGCGGCGCGCCCGGGGCCGGGGCGACGGTGACGATGGTGGGACCGACCGCGGTCATCACCTCGCGCGCGTCGTAGGCGTTGGGATTGCCCGCCGGCTTCGGACCGCGATAGGTCACGATGTCGGCGATCGCGTCATAGTTCGAGATCGGCCGCGTATAATCGATGCCACCACCGAAGCCCGGGCCGCCGCCCCAGCCGTGGCGCCAGCCCCAGCCGCCGCCCCAGCCCCAGGCAAGGTCGTCGCCGTAATTCTCGTAGGCAGTGTTCTTGTCGACGTCCTTGTTGACCACGACGAAGTAATCGCCGCCGTTCTGCAGCGTCACCTCGGCGGCGCGGTACAGCATGTACGTGTCGACCGTCTGGCGGTTGGTCAGCGAATTGCCCTTGAACGACACGCGGAAGCGGTTCGATTCGATCTGCTGGGTGGTATAGCCGTCACCGTTCGGCCTGGTGGCGGGACCGTAGGGGGTCGGCGTCTGGCACGCGGCTGCCATCAGCACGCAGAGCGCCAGGGCTGTATGGCGAAGATAGCCGGTACGCATTGTGTGTCTCCTCAAGCTGAGCGTCATGAACGCTCTATAAACGCAGATG
>DATBAZ010000301.1:0-3384 GCA_036271255.1 Alphaproteobacteria bacterium | reverse complement strand
GACGTGAATCGTCTTCTGAAGCAGTTCCTGCAGATGCAGGACATGATGCGGAAAATGCAGAAGATGGGAAAGAAGGGCTTCATGCGAAGCCTGGCTGGAAAACTGCCGCCGGGCATGATGCCCCCCGGCATGGGTAAATTTTAGTTTCGTTCAGAAAGAAGGAAGTATCGATGTCCCTCAAGATTCGTCTCGCCCGCGGCGGCGCCAAGAAGCGGCCGTTCTACTCGATCGTCATCGCCGATTCGCGCAGCCCGCGCGATGGCCGCTTCATCGAGAAGATCGGCACCTACAACCCGATGCTGCCGAAGGACCACGAGACCCGCATCACCATCAACGAAGAGCGCGCCAAGCATTGGCTGTCGGTCGGCGCCTCGCCGACGGACCGCGTTGCCCTGTTCTTCGGCAATGCCGGCCTGGTCGAGAAGCCGACCTATAGCGAGACGCCGCACCAGTCGGCCCCGAAGGCCAAGGCCCAGGAGCGCCTGAAGGCCAACGCCAAGGCCGCTGAAGCCGCCGCCGCCGCTGCCGCGCCTGCTGAGACCGCTGCGCCGGCCGAAGAGACCGCCGAAGCCGCCGCCGAGGCCTGAAGAAAAAGCGAGGACGGTAGAGGCGTGCCATGCGCATCTGCGTCGGACAGATACTGGGCGCCCACGGGGTCAAGGGGCTGGTCAAGCTGGCCAGCTTCACCGACGATCCCGAGGCGATCGCCCACTATGGCGACCTGACGGACGAGGCCGGCGCGCGGACATTCGCCGTAACGTTGCTCGGTTTCGCCAAGGACCACTGGCTGGCGAAGGTCGACGGCGTCAACGATCGCGATGCCGCCGACGCCCTGAAGCGTACCCAGCTGTTCGTCGACCGCGAGAAGCTGCCGCCTCCGGATGAGGACGAGTTCTATCACGCCGACCTGATCGGTTTGCGGGCGGAACTGCCGGACGGCACGGCGTTGGGCACGGTTTCGGCCATGCTCAATTTCGGCGCAGGCGACATCGTCGAGATCGCATTGCCGTCCGGCAAGAAGCCGCTTGTGCCGTTCGACCGGGAGACGGTGCCGGAGATCGACATGGCGGCCGGACGGCTGGTGATCGATCCGCCGCCGGGTCTTGCCGAGGAGCTCGGCCTGAAGGCTGTCGAAACGGGAGGCGCCGAGCCATGAGCGAGGCTGCCCCCTGGGACGTGACGGTGCTGACGCTGTTTCCGGCGATGTTTCCCGGCCCGGTCGGTCAAAGCCTGGCCGGAAAGGCGCTGGAATCAGGCAAATGGCGGCTTCGGACGCTGGACATTCGGGAGTTCGCGCGCGATAAGCATCGCTCCGTGGACGATACCCCGTTCGGCGGAGGGGCTGGCATGGTGATGCGGCCCGATGTGCTCGACCGCGCGATCCGCGCCGCACATCGGCCAGGGCACCGGCTGATCTACCTTTCGCCGCGCGGCCGTCTGTTGACGCAGGACTGGGTCGCCGAACTTTCAGGGTCGGCCGGCCTCACTCTGGTCTGCGGCCGATTCGAAGGAGTCGATGAGCGAGTCCTCGCCGCCAACGCGGCCGAGGAAATGAGCGTCGGCGATTATGTGTTGTCGGGTGGTGAACCCGCGGCGCTGGTTCTGATCGATGCCTGCGTCAGGCTTTTGCCGGGTGTCATGGGCAACGCGGAAACGGCGTTGGAAGAGAGTTTTACGGACGGGCTGCTCGAGTACCCGCACTACACGCGGCCGGCGCTGTGGCGCGACGCCGAGGAGCGGGAATGGGCGGTGCCGGAGGTGCTGGTTTCGGGGCACCACGAAAAGGTCAAGGCCTGGCGCCGGGCGGAAGCCGAAAGGCTGACGCGGGAACGGCGCCCGGATTTGTGGGCCCGCCATAAGGCTTCGTAAGCCTTTCGGCAGGTCAAGAGATTGGAACTGGAAGGGAATCGGGTTATCCCGCTCCCGGTTTTTGGTGAGGAGTAGAACATGAACGCAGTGGAATCGGTCGAAGCCGGCGAAATCGCCCGCCTGACCGAAGGCCGCATCATCCCGGCCTTCTCGGCCGGCGATACGGTCCGGGTGAATGTGAAGGTGGTCGAGGGCACGCGCGAGCGTGTCCAGGCTTTCGAAGGCGTGTGCATCGCCCGGCGCAATGCCGGCGTGAACTCGTCCTTCACGGTCCGCAAGATCTCCTATGGCGAAGGCGTCGAGCGCGTATTTCCGCTCTACAGCCCGCGTCTGGACTCGGTCGAGCTGGTCCGCCGCGGCGACGTCCGCCGGGCGAAGCTCTATGACCTGCGCGGCCGCCGCGGCAAGTCGGCGCGTATCGCCGAGCGCACGACGGGTCATGGCCTGAAGGGCAACACCGAGGAGTAATCTTGCCATGTCGGCGCCGCGCACCCTCTTCGAAAAGATCCTGGACAGCCACACCGTCAGCAAGGACGCGGACGGCACCACGCTGCTCTATATCGATCGTCACCTCATCCATGAGGTGACGAGCCCGCAGGCTTTCGAAGGGTTGCGCGTCTCCGGCCGCAAGGTTCACCGGCCCGAGGGAACGCTGGCCGTTCCCGACCATAACGTGCCGACCACGCCGGGCCGCCATTTCGGCCCGGGCGAGGAAGAGGGCAAGATCCAGCTCGCCCAGCTGGAGAAGAACGTCGCCGAGTTCGGCGTGCCCTATATCCCGATGAACGACGAACGCCAGGGCATCGTCCATATCGTCGGGCCCGAGCAGGGCATGACCCAGCCCGGCATGACCATCGTCTGCGGCGACAGCCATACCGCCACGCACGGCGCGTTCGGCGCGTTGGCCTTCGGCATCGGCACGTCCGAGGTCGAGCATGTGCTGGCGACCCAGACCCTGCTGTTCAAGCCGGCCAAGTCGATGCGGGTGACGATCAACGGCACCCCTGCCCCGGGCATCACCGCCAAGGACCTGGTGCTGGCCGTTATCGGCAGGATCGGCACGGCAGGCGGCACCGGCTATGTCATCGAATATGCCGGCGAGGCGGTTCGTGCGCTGTCAGTGGAAGGACGCATGACCCTGTGCAATCTCACCATCGAGGGCGGCGCGCGCGCCGGTCTGGTTGCGGTGGACGACACCACCTTGAATTATGTGAAGGGCAAGCCGCGCGCACCCAAGGCTGGCGCCTGGGAAGCGGCGGAGAACTACTGGCGCACTCTGACGTCCGATGCGGACGCCAAGTTTGACGCCGAAGTGGTCCTGGATGCACGCGACATCGTGCCGATGGTGACCTGGGGCACTTCGCCGGAACAGGCGCTGCCCATCACCGCCAAGGTGCCGGATCCCGCGGCGATGAAGGAAGAACATCATCGCGCCGCCGCCGAGCGGGCGCTGGCCTATATGGGCCTGACCGCCAACATGAAGATCACCGACATCGTGGTGGACCATGTCTTCAT
>DATBAZ010000300.1:0-16669 GCA_036271255.1 Alphaproteobacteria bacterium | reverse complement strand
CCGCCACAACCGGCATTCCGCTGAGTATTGCGGGATCGCTAACTACTGTAGCTGATGAATGAGTCATCTCTATCAAGTTTCGTAGGATGGGTAGAGCAAAGCGAAACCCATCCTCAAGCGCAAGGAACGATGGGTTTCGCTCTGCTCTACCCATCCTACGGATCAATCGCTCGCCTCAACGAAAATCCTTGCCAGCCTCTCCATCCCGGCCTGATCTTCGGCATCGAACCGCGCCAAGCGAGGACTGTCCAGATCCAGCACGCCGATAATCTCGCCGTCCTTCACCAACGGCACGACCAGCTCGGATTCGGAGCCGGCGTCGCAGGCGATGTGGCCGGGGAATTCGTGGACGTTTTCAACCAGGATCGTGCGGCGCTCCTTGACCGCGGTGCCGCAGACGCCGTCGCCAACGGCGATGCGCACGCAGGCGGGCTTGCCCTGGAACGGGCCGACGATCAGGCCGCCGTTGCCCAAGAAATAGAAGCCGGCCCAGTTGAGGTCGGGCACGCACATGAACAGGAAGGCCGACATATTGGCGGCGTTGGCGATCCGGTCGCGCTCGTCGCCGATGAGGCCGGTCAGTTGCGCGGCGAGGTCCTGGTAGAATTCAGTCTTGGTCTGGTTCATCGGCTTGGGTCCGCGGCGGGGGCTGGGCGAATCGCGCCGAGAGGAGTTCGACGAGCTTGTCCATATCGGGAATATGCAGATCGCGCTGCGGGAAGGGCAATTCAATATCGTTTTCGCGGAATCGATCCCAGATTCCCAGCATCACCTCGCTGCGGACATTGGCGGTGCCGTTGCGCGGGTCGCGGATCCAGAAGCGCAGCTCCAGGTCGATCGAGCTGTCGCCGAAGCCCTTCAGCAGGCAGATCGGCGCCGGCGCCTCCAGGACGCGTTTCACATCCTTCGCCGATTCGATGCACAGCGCCATCGCCTGGCGCACATCGCTGCGATAGCCGATGCCGACCGGCACATGCAGCCGCACTTTCTCGTCGGAATAGGACCAGTTGGTCACGCGCTGGGTGATCAGGTCTTCGTTCGGGATCAGATGCTCGATGCCGTCGCGGGTCGAGACCGAGACGAAGCGGGCGTTGAGCCGCGTGATCCAGCCATAAGTGCCGGCGATCTCGATCACATCGCCCGGCTTGATCGACCGATCGAGCAGCAGGATGACGCCGCTGATCAGGTTCGACACGACCTTCTGCAGGCCGAAACCGATGCCGACGCCGATGGCGCCGGAAAAGACGGCGAAGGCGGTGAGGTCGATGCCGACGGCATTGAGCGCGATCACCACCGCCAGGGTGATGAGCACGACCTTGGCCAGCTTGGCCGCCAGCACCTGCATTGCCGGCGCCATGGTCTGGAAGGTGGTGAGCCGCTGCTCGATCACGCGCGACGAGATATTGGCGGCCCACAGCAGAACCGTCAGGAAAATGATACTCTTCACCACCAGAAGCAGGCTCAGCCGGAAATGCCCGATCGTGACACCCATCGAATCCATCAGATGGATAGCCGGATCGAGCAGCCCGACGATGTTCAGCGCGGCGAGCAGCCAGGCTGCGATTGCGATGGCCGTCGCGATGCGGTGGTTGCGGACGAGGCCGGAGGTAAAGCGGATGACCACCCAGGCAAGCGCCAGGTTCTCCGCCAGATGCAGCAGCCGGGCATGACGACCCGCTTCATGGAAGGCGAGGCGGCCGGCCCAGACGAGCAGCAGCAGGATAAGCCAGGGTACGACCCGCAACAGAGCCAGCAGGAGTTGGTGCGCTGGGCCGAACCGCATCCGCTCGAGACGCTCGGCCAGCAGCCGTTTCAGCGGGTAGCCGGCGAGCCGCATCAGCAGCAGCGCGCCGAGGATGTAGACCGCCTGGACCCCGAGCTCGAGCAGGAGCGTCCGGTCCTGGAGCAGCGCGATCAGTCGGGCGGTGGCGTCGGCCACCCAGTGCGGCAGATGCTCGGTCAGCATGTCCGGTTTTCACTTATTGGAATGTGAAACAACCGGCGATGTGCGGAGAAAGTTCAACCGGTGGGGCCGGCGAGACCGGCGAACAGGTCGGGCGGGTCTGCAAGCCGGTCGGAAACCAGCCTTGTCGCCGTCACGCCGACCAGGCGATAGGCCTGCCCATTGAGCTCGGCCGCCAGCACGGGATGGACTGCCTGGATGATAAGGTCGGCACGCGCGGTGGGGTCGCGCAGCTTGCAGGCGCGCGTAATGGTGGTTTTCCAGTCGGCCCGTCGCAGCTTCAGGGTCAGGCCGGTTGCGGCGAGACCGGAACGGTTGAGACGGCGGGACACGGTCTCGCACAGCGGCCGCAGCTCTTCATCGATCTGCGCGAAGGTCCTGAGGTCGTGGTTGAAGGTGGTCTCGGCACCGATGGTGACCGACTGGCCGCGCGCGCTCGACACACGCCGCCCATCCTCGCCGTGCGAGAAGGCGACGAGCCGCCGTGCCCATAGGCCGAAGCGATGGATGAGGTCGCTTTCGCTCGCCGCCCAGAGGTCCGAGACGGTGTGGAAGCCCAGCGCCTCCAGCTTGGTGGTCATCACCGGGCCGACGCCGGGCAGGGCGGAGATCTTCATCGGTCCGATGATATCCAGCATGTCGGACCGGCCGATGATCGAAAAGCCGCGCGGCTTGCCCATGTCGCTGGCGATCTTGGCCAGCATCTTGTTGGGCGCCAGCCCGATCGAGACGGTGACGCCGACCTTGCGTTCTATCTGCAGCGCCAGCCGGGCCAGTGACCGGGCAGGAGGCTCGCCGCGTTCCTGCGCCGCGTCGGTCAGGTCGAGATAGGCCTCGTCGATCGACACAGCCTCGACGATCGGCGTCGCCCCCAGCATCAGCTCGCGGATGCGGCGGGATTCACGCTGATATTTCTCCATGTCGGGCTTGATCACCACCGCGTGCGGGCACAGCGCCAGGGCGCGGGAGGTCGGCATGGCCGAGCGGATGCCGTATTGGCGGGCGACATAGCAGGCGGTGGTGACCACGCCGCGGATGCTGCCGCCGACGATCACCGGCTTGTCCATCAGCTCCGGATTGTCGCGCTTCTCGACAGAGGCGTAGTAGGCGTCGCAATCGACATGGGCGATGGCGAGCGACGGGATTTCCGCATGGGCTAGAACCCGCGGCGACCCGCAAGCCTGGCACGGTGTTCCGGCGGCGCTATCGTCCAGCCTTCCACAGTCGCGGCAGAGGGTGGTGACAGATTCCATCAATGTTCAGCCCGATTTCACCGATAGCGTGTTTACCAGCGGTACCGGAATGACGCCATGATGCCTCAGTGAGCCAGCAGCCCGCCCATATTGAAGCCAACCGTATCGCCGTCATCGCGAACGCGGCGTCCGGCGCGTTCCTGGACCGTCCGGACGCGCCCGGCACGTTGCCCGATCTGCTGGGCAGTGCCGGCTTCGATGTGGACTTCATCTCCCCGGATGCCGGCAGCCTGCCCGAACGGGTCGCCCTGGCCTGTGCCTCTGGGGCCGGCATGGTCGTGGTCGCCGGCGGCGACGGAAGCGTTGCATGCGCCGCCCAGCAGATCGCCGGAACCGGCATCGTGCTCGGCATCCTGCCGTTCGGCACGGCGAACGTGCTGGCGCGGGACCTCGACATTCCGATCGGCGACCTGGCGGCCGCGGTTGCGGTTCTGCGCGACGGCAAGGTGCGGGAGATCGACGCTGCGGAGGTCAACGGGCGGCTATATCTCTGCGCCTCGATGCTGGGGCTGCCGGCGCGGCTGGCGCGCTATCGTGAGATGGGACGCGGAAAAGGCTCGATGACACGGCTGTGGTCGCGCTTTGCCCGGGCGGCGTTCCGCGCCTTCGCGCGCTATCAGGCGCCGCGTGTCGCGCTGACCCTGGACGGGCGGTTCGTGGAATTGCGGGCGGGCGCGATCATGATCACGCCCAACCTGCTGGACGACAGCACCGGCCGCCGCCTTGGCCGCGACCGGTTGGACGAGGGGCGGCTGGGGCTCTATGCGCTGAAACAGATCAATCTGCGCGCCATCCTGCGGCTGCTTGTCCGCCTGCTTTTGCGCATCATCCGGCGCGACCCGGATTTTCACGGCGCCGCCGCCCGGGAAATCACCATCCTGCGCATGGGACGCCGGGCGCCGAGGACGATCCGCGTGATGAATGACGGCGAAGTGACCTTGATGGCGCCGCCTTTGACCTACAGGATCGTGCCGCGCGCCATCCGCGTGATGGCCCCAGCGGAGAGCGCATGACCGTCATCGCCCATATCAGCGACCTGCATTTCGGCGCCCACGACCCTGCCGTCGTCGCCGGGCTGACGGCCGAGCTCAACGCCGATCCGCCGGACCTGGTGGCGATCAGCGGCGACCTTACCCAGTACGCGCGGCGCAGCGAGTTCGCGCAGGCGCGGCAGTTCATCGACGGCCTGAAGAGCCCGGTCCTGGCGGTGCCTGGGAACCACGATCTGACGGCCTTCAACCTGCCCGAGCGCTTCTCCAGCCCCTACGGTCGCTGGACCGCCGCCATCGGTCCGGAGATCGAACCGACTTGGACTGACGGCACGGTCGCCGTCCTGGGCGTCAACACCACCCATCGCGGCGGCTATCACTGGGACTGGTCGCGCGGCAGGGTGGCGCGCCGGGACATGCCGCACCTGTTGAACCGCCTCGCCGCCGTGCCGACGGGGCTGGCGCGGATCGTCGTCGCCCATCATCCGCTGCTGGCCGCCGAGGACCGGCCGAAGATGGTTCTGGCCGGCAGGGCTAAGCAGACCTTGGCGGCGTTGGATCAGTCCGATGTGCGCCTGGTCCTCTCCGGTCATGCCCATTACGTCTATTCGCGCTTCAGCCTGCCCGGCGGCGCCGGGCCGCTGGTTGTCCAATGCGGCACCACGACATCCAACCGGCTGCGCGGCGACCCCAATGCTTATAACCGGATCACGGTCGAACGCGATGCGCCGCCGGTGGTCGAGCCGCGGGTCTGGACCGGCTCGCGCTTCCGGCCGGAAAAGCGTTAGGATCGCGGCCATGAAACCGAAAGTCGCCGTCATCGGCACCGGCGGCACGCTCGCCGCCGTCGCCGAATCGCCGCTGGAGATGCTCGAATACGATCCCGACCGCGGGCTGGAGATCGACGCGCTGCTGGCGCGCATCCCTGAGCTGCACCAGGTGGCTGACGTGCTGCCGGTCAAGTTCCGCACCGTCTCCGGCTACAAGATCTATTTCGACGAGTGGAAGGCGCTGGCCCAGCTCTGCGACACGCTGGTGCAGGACGAGGACGACCTGGCCGGCATCGTCATCACCCACGGCACCAGTTCACTCGAGGAGACGGCCTATTTTCTGAACCTGGTGCTGAAGGTTGATATCCCCGTCGTGCTGGTGGGCGCCCAGCGGCCGGCCAGCGCGCTGTCCAGCGACGGCGGGGTCAATCTGGTGAACGCCGTGCGCGTCGCCGCCTCGCCCCATGCGCGCGGCATGGGCGTGCTGGTGGTGTTGAACGACGAGATCAACGCGGCGCGCGATGTCAGCAAGGTCTCGACGATGCGGCTCAACGCCTTCCACACCCGCGATTTCGGGCTGCTGGGCCATGCCGACGGTGATCGCATCTCTTTCTACCGCCGCCCTGTCCGCCGCTCGGCGCCGGATACGGAATTCGACATCCGCCACCTGAAGGCGCTGCCCAGGGTCGATATCCAATATGCCTATGCCGGTTCCGACGGGGCGGCGGTCAGGGCCTTCGTCGCGGCGGGCGCCAAGGGGATCGTCTCCGCCGGCTTCGCCCCCGGCTTCCCCGGCCCGGCTGATGCCGAGGCGCTCGCCGAGGCAACGGAGCAAGGGGTCATCGTCGTCCAGTCGACCCGCTCCGGCTCGGGGCGCGCCTATCCGGAGCTCTGGTGGCGCGAGGGGCGGTTCCTGTCGGCCGACAATCTCAACCCGCAAAAGGCCCGGCTGCTGCTGGCGCTGGGGCTGACGGTGAGCAACGATCCGCAGGACATCGCGCGGATGTTCGCGACCTATTGACGGCTTACCGTCCGCCGCATCGCGGCTTCAGAGCAAGGTGACGTGTAAGGTCGTATTCGAACCAGACGACCGAACAGCCTCCATCCGCGACCATGGGCAAATCCTTTTCCGTTACGACATGGACGCCCGCGTCGCCCCTATTGAACGGGTGTGACAAATGGATTCCTCGGATGGCAATCCGCGCCGCTCCGCCTGCGACCCCCAAAGTGCTGCTCACAGCTTTCATGCCACGCTCCCCGCGAGCCTTGCTCGCTTGGCGCGACTGTCGGCTGCCATCGCCGGATTGGCAACGGTGAAACGGCGGTGCCGGTCAGGTCACGGCGGCAGATCCGGCAGTGCCTTGTCCTTCCACGCGGCTTGCATCTTTTCGAGGTTCTGGGTGTGGGCGTCGTGATAGGCCCACCAGATCGAGACCCAGCCCTTCTTGACGGACTCGCCGACATAGTCTTCGAGGCTGCCCTTCAGATAGTCAGGGTCGTGCGCGTGCATGACCAGCCTGCGCAGATAGTCCGCCGTCGCGTCGATCAGCGTCTTGCGGTATCCGCCATGCGAGATCACGTCCGGATTGCCGTGGTTCGGGAAAATCCGGTCGATGTCCCACGTGCCCATCCGCTTCAGGTTTTGGTAATGGGTGATGACGTGGTCGGGCTCGGAGATGAAGGTGGCGGAATCCTCCAGCGTGTCGCCCGGCAGCAGGATACGGTCGCCCGGCAGATAGATAACCAGCCCGTCCTCGGAATGGATTTCGATCGGCCGGAGCTCGACCGTGACGTCGCCGACATGGAATGTGGTCACGCTGTCGATCCCGATATTGGGCAGCACCAGCGGCTTGATCGCCGGCTCGCCCCATTCCGCGGCGCTTTCTATCGCCGTCTTCTTCGCCGCGAGGATTTCGATCGTCTTGTTGGTGGCGATCCGGTCGCTGTCGGCATAGACCGCGTTGCCGCCGACATGGTCGAGATGCCAGTGGCTGTTCACCAGGACGAAGTGTTTGATCCCGGCCTTGGTCAGGTAGTCCCGCATCCACTTGGCCTCGTCGGCATAGGGGAAGCTGTCATAGACCAGGGCCAGGTCGCCACGATGGATCGCATAGGTTGCCACGCCCACATTCAGCGCGCCGAAATCCGCCCAGTTCGCGGCCGGCTGAGCCTTGGCGGGCGCCGGCGGACGGCCATCGTAGAATGCGAGAAGATGATCGTTGATCGTGATGACGCGCATGTTCTCGACAGTGGCGCCGGCCGGGTTCGCCAGTGCGATGATCGAGAGGACGATGCCTGACAGGGTAATGATATGGCGAAGAATTCTCATCCCGGATCCTTCAAGGCGCGCAGGATCGCCATGCTACGGCGTCGCCGGATGCAGCGACATTCATCGTTCGGCAAATGAACTTCAGCTGTCCGGCAAGTTTCGGGAGCCGGCAATTGCCGGCCTAGGGTTTTTGCTCCGCCGGCGTCGCGGTCGCGGGGCCTTCGCCGACGATCTCCAGCACCGCCGGCTCGTCCTTAGCGCCGTCATAATGCACTTGCCGGCCGAAATGGGTCACGAAGCTGCCGGCTGGCATGGCAACGGTGGCATCGGGGTCGAAATGCGTGCCGGTACCGACCCACCACGTGCCGGACAGCACGGTGATGAACCTGTCGTTGGGGTGGAAATGCGGGTGGCTCATATGGTGCGGCAGCCATCTGATCAGCACGACATAGAGCCCGGGCTTGTCCGGATCGCCGGCCAGCACGGCCTCTTCCGATCCGTTGCTCCGCGCCTTCCAGGGAATCTGGTTCGGCAGATCGTAAACCAACGCCTTGGGATCGAGCGTTGCGGCCCGCGCCGGCATCGGAAGTGCAAGCACGCTCACGATGAGCCCGATCAGCAGGATGGCACGTTCCATGTCCGCCTCCGCGTTATCGGCTATGGCCAGGCTCCCAGCCCGGCGGGGCCATCTCGAAACTGGCGAATTCGAAGGCCGGGGAGACGGTGCAGCCGACCAGTGTCCAGGCGCCGGTGCTCTCGGCGCTCTGCCAGCCATGCGGCGGCACGATCGCCTGCGGGCGCTGGCCGGCGGCGATGTCAGGGCCGAGCGCGATCTCGCGCAATTCCCGTCCGTCGTCCGACAAGCGGAGCTTAAGCGGCGCGCCGGCATACCAGTGCCAGATCTCAGCCGCGTCGACCCGGTGCCAGGCCGAGATCTCGCCGGCGCGCAGCAGGTAGTAGATCGCCGTGCCCGAGCCGCGCCCCCCATCCGGCGCCGGGCCGCGCCAGGTTTCGGCGTAGAAGCCGCCTTCCGGATGCGGTTGCAGCCCCAGCGTGCGGATGATTGCCTCGCTGTCGGTGCTCATCGATAGACCCCGATGTCCTGCTCCAGCATGTCCGGCAGAGACAGCTCGGTGAGCGCGCCGGGGGCCCAGGGCTCGGATGATTCGCCGGCGCGGGTCGAGCGATAGAAGACGCCGCCCAGCACCATCTCCGGCTTGCCGTCGGCGCTGCTGAGCGGCAGCAGGATGGCGACGGCGCCGAATGCCGTATCGTTGCCGCGCGCCACCGAATAGATCACCGGCTCACCGGTTGCGAGCACGCGGTCGAGGAACCCGATCAAGGTGACGATCCCGTCATAGCTCACCATGTCGCCATCGAGGGTCCGGCCGGTGGCGTCGCGGCCGCCGCGGCGCACGACCTCGCTGCCCGCCAGCCTGACGCGGAAATGCCCGTCGATGCGGTCGAAGATGATGAGGTTGGGCAGCAGTTTCGGTATGTCGATCGGCGGATCGATATCGGCGCGGCTGGGCAGCTGGCCGTCAGCATGGCAGCCCCGCCAATAGCTGTACAATTCCCGCCACGCCATCAGCGTCACCCGATCTTCACTGTCTTGACTGTGGACGCAGAGCGAAAATGCCGCAACCGGATTTCGCGCTCGGCGACGGCCGAACGTGCCCTGGTGTTGCACCTCCAAAGGCCTTATGTCCGTATGCCGTTCCATAGAGCTGCCACATTCGGCGACTAGGATAATCGACGTTTCCTCAACCGCCATGATCGAGCGATCCATCATGTCCCGTCCATTGCGCACCAGCCTCGCCGTCGGCACGGCCGCCGTGCTCTGCATCCTGACGGCCGGCTGCCAGCCCGACTACTCGCCGAACACCTATGCCAGCGCTGCTACCCAGCAGGCGAACAAGGTCAATCAGGGTGTCGTCGTCGGCGTGCGGGCGGTGCAGATCAGTGCCGACACGACCTTGGCGACGACGTCGGGCGCCGCGGCCGGCGGCGTCGTCGGATCGGGCTTCGGCGAGAGCACGGGCAACGCGGCGGCTGCCGCGGCGGGCGCGGTCGCCGGCGGCGTACTCGGCAACGTCGTGGGGCACGCGCAAGGCGACACGGACGGCTTCGAGTACATCGTCAAGAAGTCCAATGGCGACCTGCTGTCGGTCACGCAGAGGGACGCCAAGCCGCTCGGCATCGGCGCACATGTGCTGCTCATCGAGGGAACGCAGGCCCGCATCGTTCCCGACTATACCGTGCCCGTCGTGGTCCAGGCGCTGTATCCGGAGGATGTGAAGCCTGCGCCGGCAAAATCCGAGCCCGCGCCGGCCGCCGCCGCGGCGCCGCCGGCCACCCAGCCGGCAATCGTGCCGTCGGCGGTGACGCCTGCGCCGGTCCCGGGGACTGCGACGACAGTGATCGCAACGCCTCTGCCGCCGCCTGCGGCCGGCCCGCAGACTGCCGCGGTGAACCTGACGCCTGCGCCGGAGCAGAAGCCGGCTGCCGCGCCCGAGGCCGGGACGCCTCCCGCGCCGAAGCCGGAGGACGCGCCCAAGCCGGCCGGCGGAAGCTGATGCAACAGGCGACCCGGACCATCGCGTTCACCACGGGGGGCCGGGGTTTCACCGACATCACCACGCATGCCGTCGGCTTCGTCCGCGAGCAGGGGATCGAAACCGGTCTGCTGACCGTCTTCTGCCGCCACACCTCGGCATCGCTGCTGATCCAGGAAAATGCCGATCCGGACGTGCTGCGGGATCTGGAGACGTTTTTCCGCAAGCTGGCGCCCGAGGGCGATCACTACCGGCATGCCGATGAGGGGCCGGACGACATGCCCGGCCATATCCGCTCGGCGCTGACCCAGCCGTCGCTGTCGATCCCGGTGGTGAACGGCCGGCCGGCGCTGGGCACCTGGCAGGCGATCTATCTCTACGAGCACCGCGCCCGGCCGCACCGGCGCGAGATCGTGCTGCATGTGATCGGCCAAGGACCCACTTAGATCACGCCTTCGGCAGCAAGGCGTTCGAGCGCCATTGCATCGAGGCCGAGGAGCCTGCCGAAAACCGCCTCATTGTCTTCGCCCAGCCCAGGTGGCCGATAGACCGGATCGGGACGCGCACCATCCACGCGGCCGGCGGCGGTGATCCTGCCGATGCCGTGATGCTCGGTTTCGACGACATCGCCGCGCGCCTGGAAATAAGGCGAGCGGGCGATGCTCATGCCGTCGAAGACGAGGGTGAAATCCAGGCCAAGCTCCCGCAGCGCGCTTTCGATCTCGGCGTTCGAATGCCGTCTGCCCCAGTCTTCCAGCGACTCTTCGCCGATAAGGTCGTTCAGCCGCCCGGTGGCGTCGGCGACCAGATACCAGTCGCCTGAGGCGCTGCCGACCGAACGGAAGCCCGGCCTGCCGGCCGATACGATGCCGAAGCTGTAGGGATCGTTGCCGCCGCTGCGGGCCGGGGGACTGCCGATGTCGGAATGCAGCGCCAGCTGGCAATCCAGCATGCGCATCAGCGGCTCATAGAGGGCGAGATCGATCCGCCCGCCTTCGCCGCCCAATACATCACGCCGGAACAAGGCCGCCGCCACGCCGTAGATGCCAAACAGGCCGGCCGCGGCATCGGCCAGCGAGAAGCCGACGAAGAGCGGCGACTGGCCGCCCGGCCCCGTCAGACTGACCACGCCGGAAAGCCCCTCGGCGATCTTGCCGAAGCCCGGGCGGGTGGTCTGCGGCCCGGTCTGGCCGAAGCCCGAGATGCTGAGCATCACCAGTCGCGGATTGACCGCCCTCAGGTCGTTCCAGGAGAGCCCCAACCGCTCCAGCACGCCAGGCCGGAAATTCTCGACCAGCACATCCGCCTGCGCGACCAGGCGGAGGAACATCGCCTTGCCCTCCGGATGCTTGAGATTCAGCGTGACGCAGCTCTTCTCCCGCGCGCTGGCCCCGAACCAGAGCGGCCAGCCGTCCTTGGCCGGCCCCATGCCGCGCAGCGAATCCCCGGCGCCGGGCGTCTCGATCTTCACCACATCGCCGCCAAGCTCTGCCATCAGGCTGCCGGCGAACGGGCCGGCGATGACGGCGCCGAGTTCGAGGACCTTTAATGGTTCGTCATTCCCGCGAAGGCGGGAATCCATTTCCCCGCCATCGCGATGCCCGACGATGGATTCCCGCCTTCGCGGGAATGACGCCAGAAGATCGTTATCCGCCCCGACCGCCGGCCCCAGATTGCGGATTTCCGCGCCCAGGCCGGACAGGCGCGGCGTCACGCTGGGCATCGCCACGCTGTCCACCTCGATGACGTTGCCGCGGGCGGCGACCTGCTCGTCCGCCAATATGTCGTCGGTGGTGTAGATCGGACCCAGCACAACGTCTTGCGCGGCGGCGGTCTCGAGGATTTCAGCGGTCGTACGCGCGCCGGTCCAGGCATCGATCCTGGCATAGAGCTCGCTCAAGCCCGTCGAACGCGCCTCAGGCGTGGCATAGCGCGGGTCGGTGCAGAGCTCGGGGCCGCCGACCATGTTCATCAGCCGCATAGCCGTCGCCTGGGTGACGGCGGAGATCGCCACATACTTCCCGTCGCCTGTCGGATGCATGTTGGCGATGCCGGCATTCATCGGGAAATTGTTGGCCATCCGCGTCTCGGCCCGGCCCTTGGCGGTGGCGACCGGCGTCTGCCACTCGATCATCCGCTGCACCGCCTTATGCAGCGGCACCGAGACCGTCGCCGGTCGGGCGGCCGTCAGTCGTGCCGCGCGCAGCTCGATCAGGGCTCGGGTCGCGGCCAGCGTGCCGGCCAGATAGTCGGTCAGTGGCGCTTCTGCCTGGATCGGCGTCTTGCCGGTATGGCCGGTCAGCGCCATGACCCCGCTGGCGGCGCCCGCGAACTCCGCCCGGCTGGCATAGGGCCACAGATCTGGCCGGTCGGCCCCGGTCGGGAAGACCTCGACGACCAGCGGGCGCTCGGCCTCCTGCATCGTCTCCAGGACCGCGAACCAGGGGTTGCCGGCGCGCTGAGGCGCGGCGGTGTCGACGATCACCATATCGGCCTGGGCCAGGAGTTCGCGGATTTTCGTTGCGTTGGCGGACCAGTCGGCCGCGACCGACTGCTTGTTGCGCGCCAGGACTTTCCAGCGCGTATCGTCGAGCGCCGTTGGTCCGAGACGTCTGAGCTTCGAGCCCTCCGGGGGCTCGCAGACGATCACGGTCGCGTTGTAGTCGGCGAGCAGCGACCCGGCGAAGGCGGCGCCCAGAGTGTCGGCGATCTCAAGAACCGTCAGCCCCTTGAGCCCGCTCATGCCGGGGTCCTGGGCGTGCGGGGTATCGGCGGCGGGATCAGGGCAAGGGCGCGGTCGGTCATGCGGGCATAGAGCTGGGTGAGGAGGGGGGTGACCTGGGCGGTCAAGTTTTCTGGCACAGCTGCCTGTAGGTCAGCGAGCTGCTGCTGGAGGGCTAAGTGCTGCTGGATGATTTCACCCCCACCCATCCCTCCCCCTTGAGGGGGGAGGCTAGGTGGAGGTGAATGCCGGGGCAGCAACGCCTCTACCCGGGCAATCACTCCTTCCATATCCGCGACATCCGCAGCCAGCGCGGCATCCCGCTCCGGCGCAGCGAAGGCCATACGGCGCAGCGTCTCGATGGCGGCCTGGAGCTGCTTGCGGGCGGCGCTGCCGCGGGCGAGGTCGGGAAGGACGGTGTCCTTCAGCGCGTCGGCGATGCCACCGAGCAGTTGCTTGTCGTCGGGATAGATCATGCCGGCAGCCAGTCCAGGAACTGCTTGATGCACGGTAATGCCAGGGTCATCCGGTCGGCCAGGCGCAGGTTCCTGGTACGCCCATCTGCGAAGGAGCGGGCGGCGGTCAGCGAGATGACGGCGTGCTTGATCTCGCCGAACAGGCGGTAGAACAGCAGGTTTTCCGGGCGGATCGTCGGCCCGCCGGCGGCGTGGTAGCGCTCGACGAAGTCTTCGATCGGCACATGCATCTCAGGCGTCCATAAGCGCCGATAGGCCCAGGCGATATCCTCGGCCGGATCGCCCAGATGCGCCATTTCCCAATCGAGCAGGGCGGTGATCCGCTCACCCTCGAACAGGAAGTTGCCCAGGCGGTAGTCGCCATGGACCAGCGAGATTCGCTCCGCGACCGGCGCATGGGTCTTCAGCCACTGGAAGGCGAAGGCGATGGCCGGGTGCGGCTCCATGCGGTGCTTCAGGAACTGCGCTTCCCAGATGGCGAGCTGCCGTGCGGCGGTCGTGTCCCGCGTGGCGGAGCCGAGGAAGCCGAGCCTGTCGATGGGCGCGGTATGCAGCCTGGCGGCGGCATCGGCGAAGGCCAGCGCGATGGCCTTGTTGCGGTCGGCCGGTTCGGGCGCGCGCAGCGCCAGGAAATCGGTTTCGCCGGGGACGCGTTCCATGATCACGGTCGGCGCACCCAGGCCGCTGCCGTCGGTGTCGATCCACAGCGCACGCGGGGCGGGGACACCACTGCCTTCCAGCGCAGACAGGACCTGGAATTCGGCATCGAGGTCGCTTTCCAGCTGACCCGCGCCGGCCTGCATCAGCATGATGCAGGGGATGTCGATATGGCCGTCCTTCTCGCCCATCACGAGGTCGAAGGCGTAGGCCTTACGCGCATTGCCGCCGGAAACCGGGGTCAGCGTGTCGATCCGGATATCGGTCGCTTCCGGCACCTGTGCGGTCAGGAAGGCGTGAAGGCGCTCAACCAGCTCAGTCAAGGAACGCCCATCCCCTGGCGCCTTTAGCGCAGGCTTCATAGGCGTCGGGCTCGACCGGCTGGATTATGCCGGTGGTGGTTTCACCGTCGCAGGTGATGGCGCAGTGGTGCTCGTTCAGGCCCGACAGCGCCTTGCGCACATCGGGATTGGTGACGTCGTAGCTGTCGCCCTCGACCAGCTCGCCCATGTCCATGCCGTGATAGATGTTCTTGTCGGGCGTGCCGCCATACATGCCGCATTTCATGAAGGCGGTCTGGTTGCCCAGCCGGCGGAAATGGACCTGCTTCCGGCCGCCGCTTTTGAACGTGTAATCGATGATCCCTTCGAGGAACTGCCTGGTCTCGGGGTCGAATTTCAGGCGGCGCTCGGTTTTTACGACCTTGTCCATGCCTTTGCGGCGGTCGCCGAAATTATAGAGGACGATATTGCCCCAGATGGCGAAGTCCTTGAACGAGATCCAGTTGCCGCCCATCCAGCCCGGCGACAGCTTCTGGCCGAATTGCAGATTCGGCCCGCCGACGCTGCGGCCTATCCCCCAGTGACGGTCGCGTGTCCCGTGGAACCTGTCGCGCGTCACCGCGATCCGTTTGCCGTCGATCTGGACCCAGCCCTCCAAAGTACCGAACCCCTCGAAGCCTGAGGTCACATCCTCCCGCCGCCCGGTCGGATAGCCTGAACCCGAGGGGAGGTCGGAGCCGTGGAAGATCTGCCGCTTGGTATCCCGCCAATCGAGATCGTAGGAAATGCCCCACGCGTTTTCCTCGAGCAGGAAGCGCCATTGGCGCAGGCCCTCGACGATCGTCGGCTTGATCGGCCCGCAATGCATGTTCATGCGGTCGACGCCCAGCGGGCGGAAGGCGCGGACCGACCGGTGCTGACCCTTATAGACGACGATGGAGTAGGCCTCGGCGGTATTCAGGCTGGGGTAAAAGCTGCCGCCGGTCACCACCATCAGCTCGCCGGCATCGTCGTGGAACACTTCCCAGTGCCGCTCATAGGTGCGCGGGTCGCTGGACCACATCACCCGGATCGGGTCCGGCGTCTGATGGATCATGTGATCGTCGATCGACGATAGCGGAAATTGCTCGTCGAAATGATCGCTGTCGGTCATCGAATCCCCAAGGCCGCGAGGCTCATCGTTGGCAGGATCAATAGAGCGCCCCGGCAGCGTTTGTCGATGCCCCGTGGGCAGGAAATCAACCAAGTGTATTAAATCGAAATCGATCGCAATGCCGGCTAAAGCGAAATAATCTGCGGCCAACGAATAAGCAGGGAGGGCAGGATGTCGTTTACCCGTCTGATGCTGGTAGCGGCGCTCACAGCTGTTCTTGCCGGTCACCCGGCAGAGGCCGAACTGTTCGATCACATCTCCATCAGCGCGACCCCGAGCACCTATGACGGGCCTTGTCCGGCATCGATCAAGCTCGAAAGCGTGATCAAGTTCGAGGTCAGTTTCAACACCCAGGAGAAATTCTTCTATCGGTGGGAGAGCAACGACAAAACCCTGACCGACGAAGCGGTCGCGGTATCGAAAGGCAGGAACAACCGCGTCTTGGAGACCATCGAGATCACCGGCCCGGTGGGCAAAACCATAACCATGCCGATTCGCCTCCATGCCTCCTGGGGGAGCATGGTGAACAGCACGGCCCCCTCCAAATCGACGCCCTATTTGAGCATGTCGGTCAACGACCATTATTCCGATCCAACCGATGTGACCCTGACCTGCCGGTAGGATTACAGGCGAGCCACCATGAAAACGGTCCCTCAACCCGATGCGCCACGGATAGGTCGTCGCGGCTTCATGGGCGGCGCGGCGATGGCCGGTCTCGCCGGGGCGGCGGCATCGGGTGCTCCGGCATCGGGAGCAGGGCGGCCTTCCGGCCCGGTTTTCGCGGATCGCCCCGATTACGGCGCGACGGCGCGCGATGCCGCGCGCTGGATACGGGCGGCGGAAATCGACGATAGCGGCGTCTGGCGACCCGAGCCGGACCATCCCGAGATCAAGGCCACCGTCTCGCTGCCGAACGGGTTCTATACCGGCAGCGCCGGGCTGGCGCTGTTCTTCATCGAGCTGGCCGACGCGACCGGGGATAAATCCTATCTGGCCGACGCGCGGCGCGGCGGCGACTATCTGGCCCGCTCCTGGCGCGAGACCGCCGGCGGGCCGTCGCAACTGCCCGGCGCGCAATTCGGCCTTTATACAGGCCTGGCCGGGACGCTCTTCGCCTTGTGCATGCTCTGGAAAACCACCGGCGATGCCGCCTATCGCGATGCGGCGCGGGACGGGATCGATGTCCTGCTGACGGCGGCGCGGCCGCAGGGCAAGGGTATTGCCTGGACGGGTTGGCCCGGCCTTACCGGCGACGGTGGAATCGTGCTGGGGCTGCTTTCCATGGCCGATCTCATGGGGGAGGCGGTCGACGGCCATGCGCTGCGCTTCGCCGCAATCCGCGCCGGCGATCATATCGTCGAGCAGGCCGTTTCCGATCCGCGCGGCGGCCTGCGCTGGCAGGGCATGCCAGCCTCCGTTCTGGGAGAACCGGAGGGCAGCTATTGGCCGAACTTCCAGCTCGGCACGGCGGGAACCGCCTATGCGCTGGCGCGGCTCGGCGCGGTCACGGGGGAAAAGCGATTCGTCACCGCCGCCGAGGCGGGGGCGCTGCATCTTCAGCGCATCGCGACGGTCAAGGGC
>DATBAZ010000299.1:0-19881 GCA_036271255.1 Alphaproteobacteria bacterium | reverse complement strand
GATGCGCATTTCGACAAGGAAGTGCGGCTCGACGCGGCCAAGCTGCCGCCGATCGTTTCCTGGGGCTCGAGCCCCGAGGACGTGATCTCGGTGCTCGGCATGGTGCCCAATCCCGACGACATCGCTGACCCCAACAAGCGGGCCAGCAAATGGCGGGCGCTCGACTATATGGGTCTCCAGCCGGGCACCAAAATCACCGACATCAAGCTCGACCGGATTTTCCTCGGCTCGTGCACCAATGGCCGCATCGAGGATCTGCGCGCCGCCGCCGACGTCGCCCGCGGCCGCAAGGTCGCCCAGGGCGTGCGCGCGCTGGTCGTGCCCGGCTCAGGCCTGGTCAAGCACCAGGCCGAGGAAGAGGGTCTGGACAAGATCTTCTCCGCAGCCGGCTTCGAATGGCGCGAGCCCGGCTGCTCCATGTGCCTGGCGATGAATGCCGACCGGCTGGAGCCGGGGCAGCGCTGCGCCTCGACCTCGAACCGCAATTTCGAGGGGCGCCAGGGGCGCGGCGGCCGCACCCATCTGGTCAGCCCGGCCATGGCGGCCGCGGCGGCTATCACCGGCAAGTTGACCGACATCCGCTCATTCGCTTGAGTCGTTCGGGTCCATCGATTCTGGGAGGGCGACATGGGTGAATATCTGAGTTTCCGAAAGCACTACACGCCCACGATCATCCATGTCCTGTTCTGGGTGCTGCTGGTCGCCAATACGCTGGAAGCGCTGTTCAACGGTCATGATTTCCTGGGCGCGGTCTTCACCCTGTTCGTCGGGCCGGTGCTGATCCGCGTCGCCTGCGAGCTGATCCTGATCCTGTTCGAAATCAACGACTCGCTGACCGCGATCCGCGGCAACCAAGCGCCGGTTCCGGTGGCGACCGTCGTCGAGATCATCCCGTCATCCGACAATCCGCCCGCTGGTACGCCATGAAGAAGTTCACCACCTTGACTGGCGTCGCCGCGCCGATGAACCTGATCAATATCGACACCGATATGATCATCCCGAAGCAGTTCCTGAAGACGATCACCCGCAGCGGTCTCGGCAAGTCTCTGTTCTTCGAGATGCGCTATGACGATGCCGGCAAGGAGCTGCCGGATTTCGTGCTGAACCAGAAGCCCTACCGGAATGCCGAGATCATCGTCGCCGGCGACAATTTCGGCTGCGGCTCCAGCCGCGAACATGCGCCGTGGGCGCTGGAGGATTTCGGCATCCGCGCGGTCATCGCGCCCAGCTTCGCCGATATCTTCTTCGGCAACTGCTACAAGAACGGCATGCTGCCGATCGTGCTGAAGCAGGAAGAGATCGACGTGCTGATGGCCGACGCGGCCAGCGACAATGCCCGCGTGCTGACCATCGACCTGCCGAACCAGAAGGTGATCCGCGCCAACGGCGAGAGCTTCTCGTTCGAGATCAACCCGACCAGCAAGACCCAGCTGCTGGAAGGCCTGGACGAGATCGGCCAGACCCTGCAGCGCAACGCCGAAATCGCGTCGTTCGAGCAGCGCCAGCACCAATCCCAGCCCTGGCTGTGGAGCTGATCTGCGCTCAGCCTTATAGGAAGATTGTCCGCCATTTTTGATCCGTCATTCCCGCGAAAGCGGGAATCCATTTTGGTCCTCCGTGCAGGCGTATGAATGGATTCCCGCTTTCGCGGGAATGACGATGAGGGAAAAGATTTTGTGAATGCCGTCTTCACCCCCGAAGGTGAAGAATTAGAGAAAGAGACCATCCATGACCTACAAGATCCTGCTCCTGCCCGGTGACGGCATCGGCCCCGAAGTCATGGGCGAGGCCCGCCGTCTGCTCGCCTGGCTGCAGGATCGCCGCGGCATCGCCTTCGAGACCGAGGAAGCGCTGGTCGGCGGCTGCGCCTATGAGGCCGAGGGCACGCCCCTGTCCGAGGCGACCATCGCCCGCGCCAAGGCGGCGGACGCCGTCATCCTGGCTGCCGTGGGCGGACCGAAGTGGGACAACCTGCCCTTCCACCTGCGCCCCGAGGCCGGCCTGCTCGGTATCCGCAAGGAGCTGGAGCTGTTCGCCAACCTGCGCCCGGCCCTGGTCTTCGACGCGCTGATCGACAGCTCCAGCCTGAAGCCGGAGATCGTGCGCGGGCTGGACATCATGATCGTCCGCGAGCTGACCGGCGGCGTCTATTTCGGTGAGCCGCGCGGCATCAGCGACCTGCCGAACGGCGAGCGCATCGGCATCAACACCCAGGTCTACACGACCAGCGAGATCCATCGCGTCGCCCGCGTCGCCTTCGACCTCGCCCGCGTCCGCCGCAATCATGTCTATTCGGTCGAAAAGGCCAATGTCATGGAATCCGGCCGCCTGTGGCGCGAAGAGGTGAACGCCATCCACGCCAAGGAATATTCCGACGTCGGCCTGTCGATCATGCTGGCGGACAATTGCGCCATGCAGCTGCTGCGCAACCCGAAGCAGTTCGACGTCATCGTCACCGACAATCTGTTCGGCGATATCCTGTCCGACGAAGCCTCGATGCTGACCGGCTCGCTCGGCATGCTGCCCTCCGCCTCGCTGGGCGCCGTCCAGGCCAACGGCAAGCGCGCCGCGATGTACGAGCCGATCCACGGCTCGGCCCCCGACATCGCCGGCAAGGGCGTCGCCAACCCGCTCGCCATGATCCTCTCGATCGCGATGATGCTGCGCTATTCCTTCGGCCATGCCGAGGAGGCCGATCTGGTCGAGAAGGCCGTGCAGAACGTGCTCAACGCCGGCATCCGCACCGGCGACATCGCCACCGCCGGCCAGAAGACCGTCGGCACCACCGGCATGGGCGAAGCCGTCTCCGCCGAGCTGGACCGGCTGTCGCAGTAGGATTTCGGATTTCGTAGGGTGGATAAGCGCAGCGTAATCCACCAGCCGTGCACGGCACGGCCTTCGGCGCCGGCGGCTATAGGCGTTGGTGGAATACGCTTCGCTCTTCCACCCTACATTGATTACGCGAGAGCCGCCGCCAGCAGCGCCTTGGTGTAATCCTCCTGCGGGGCGGTGAAGATCCGCTCCGCAGGCCCCTGCTCCACCACTTTTCCATCCTTCATGACCAGCACTTCGCTCGCCAGAGCCCGGACCACGCGCAGGTCGTGGCTGATGAAGACATAGGCCAGGCCGTGGCGGGCCTGCAGGTCGCGCAGCAGGTCGACGATCTGGGCCTGGACCGAGCGGTCGAGGGCGGAGGTCGGCTCGTCGAGGATCACCAGCTTCGGTCGCAGCACCATGGCGCGGGCGATGGCGATGCGCTGGCGCTGGCCGCCGGAGAATTCGTGCGGATAGCGGTGGCGCATTTCCGGATCCAACCCGACTTCCTCCAGTGCTTCACGGACCAGGCGGTCGCGTTCGCTTGATGTGGCGATGCGATGAGCGCCGAGGCCCTCGCCGACGATGTCGGCGATCGTCATGCGGGGCGATAGCGAGCCGTACGGGTCCTGGAAGACGATCTGCATCTGGCGGCGCAGTTCGCGCATCTCGCGAGGCTTGAAGGCCGAGAGGTCCTGGCCTTGGAAGGATATGGCGCCGTCGCTTTGCAGAAGGCGCAGCAAGGCGAGGCCCAGCGTAGTCTTGCCTGACCCGGATTCGCCGACGACACCCAGCGTTTCCCCTGCCCTGACATCGAGATCGATGCCGGCCACCGCCTGCATATGGCCGGTCACGCGCCGGAACACACCGGATCGGACCGGAAAGCGCACCTGGATGCCGAGGCCGCGCAGAACCTCCGGGGCATCGGGCCGCGCCGGCAGCGGCGGACCTTTGGGCTCGGCCGCCAGCAGCATCCGGGTGTAGGGATGCTGCGGCCCGCCGAACAACGTTGCCGTATCGACGGTTTCGACGACCTCGCCATGGCGCATCACAGCGACCCGGTCCGCCAAGGTGCGGACGATGCCCAGATCGTGGGTGATCAGCAGGATCGCCATGCCGAGGCGGCCGCGCATTTCGCGCAGCAGGTCGAGGATCTGGGCCTGGACAGTGACATCGAGGGCGGTTGTAGGCTCGTCGGCGATCAGGAGGTCGGGCTGGTTGGCGATCGCCATGGCGATCATCACACGCTGGCGCTGCCCGCCGGAGAGTTCGTGCGGGTAGGATGCCATCCGCCGCTCGGGATCGGGGATGCCGACCTGATGCAGGAGAGCGAGGGCTTTTCCGGTTAAGACTTTACGTGAAGTCGGCTGATGAATCCGCAGAACTTCAATGAGTTGCCGGCCGATCTGGTGGATCGGATTCAGCGAAATCATCGGCTCCTGGAAGATCATGCCGATGCGGTTGCCGCGCAGCTTGCGCAGGGTCGATTTCGAGGCTCCGACCAGTTCCTCGCCCTGGTAGCGGACGCTGCCGCTTGTGCGCGCCGCACCGGGCGTCAGCAAGTCGAGGATCGACAGAGCGGTCACCGATTTGCCCGAGCCGGATTCCCCGACCAGCGCCAGGATTTCGCCTTTCGCGATATCGAAATCGATGCCGCGCACGGCGGCGATCCCATGGCCGGGAAATTCGACCTTGAGGTCGCGGACCGACAGGATGGGCTCGGTCACGGCAGTTCCGGCGTGGCGGGACGGTCTACCTGCCGTCTGGGATCGAAGGCATCCCGCACCGCCTCGCCCAGGAAGGTCAGCAGGGTCAGCACGATCGCCAGGGTGAAGAAGCCGGTGAGGCCCAGCCACGGCGCCTGGAGATTGGTGCGGCCCTCGTTCAGCAGGGTGCCGAGCGAGGGCGAGCCGGGCGGCATGCCGTAGCCGATGAGGTCGAGCGCGGCCAGGGTGGCGATGGCGCCGGTCAGCTCGAACGGCAGATAGGTGAAGGTCGCGACCAGCGCGTTGGGCAGCATATGGCGGACCATCAGTGCCGTGGGCCTGAGGCCCAGCGCCCTGCCCGCCCGCACATAGTCCAGCGCCCTGACCCGCAGAACCTCCGCCCGCACCAGTTGAGCCAGCGGCATCCAGGCGAACAGGCTGACCAGCAGCAGCAGGTTCCAGAAGGTCGGCGTCACGATCGAGGCCATGATGATCAGCAGGAACAGTACCGGCAGCCCGACCCAGATCTCGGTCAGGCGTTGCAGCACCAGGTCGATCCAGCCGCCGAAGAAACCCTCGACGCTGCCCGCCAGCACGCCGATCACGCTGCACAAAGCCGCCACCGCGAAGCCGAATAGCAGCGAGGTGCGCAGGCTATAGATCAGCCACGCCAGCACGTCGCGCTGCTGATCGTCCGTGCCCAGCCAGTTGCGCGCCGAGGGCGGCGCCGGCGCGGGTATCTCGAGGTCCGTCACCGGGGAGCGGTAGGAGAACGGGATCGCCGGCCACAGGATCCAGCCGCTATCGTGAATCCGCCGCTGGAGATAGGCGTCGCCGTAATCGGCATAAGTCTCGAAATCGCCGCCGAAGGTGGTCTCGGGATAGTCCTTCAGCACCGGGAAATAGAGGAAGCCGGCATAGGAGACGGCCAGAGGCCGGTCATTGGCGATGAATTCCGCCGGCAGGGTCACCAGCAGCAGGATGCCCAGGATGACCGCCGACCAGTAGCCGCGGCGGTTTTGCCGGAACAGCGCGAGACGTCGCCTGGTGAGCGGCGACATCAGGCCGGTCGCCCCGCGAAATCGATCCGGGGATCGATCGCCATGGTGACGATGTCGGTGACGATATTCACCAGCAGCCCGACCAGGGTGAAGATGTAGAGTGTGCCGAACACGACAGGATAGTCGCGGGTCACCACGGATTCGAAGCCTAGCAGCCCCATGCCGTCGAGCGAGAAGATGATCTCGATCAGCAAGGCGCCCGAGAACAGCATACGCAGGAACGCGGCCGGGAAACCGACCGCCACCACCAGGATCGCGTTGCGGAAGACATGGCCGTAGAGCACCTGTCGTGGCGTCAGCCCCTTAGCGCGGGCTGTCGTGACGTACTGCTTGCCGATCTCCTCGATGAAGGCGTTCTTGGTCAGCAGGGTGGGCCGGGCGAAGCTGCCGGCGACCAAAGCCGTCACCGGCAGGATCAGGTGCCAGCCAAGGTCCAGCGGCTTCTGCCACCAAGGCAGCATCGCCCAATCGTCGGAGGTGAGGCCACGCAGCGGGAAGAGCTGGAGATAGCTGCCGCCGGCCAGGAACTCGATCATCAGCACCGCGAACAGATAGCTCGGCACCGCATAGGCAAAGACGATCACCAGGCTGGTGGCGAAATCGAACCGCGACCCGTCGCGCACTGCCTTGGCGATGCCCAGCGGCACCGAGACCAGATAGGCGATCAAGGTGGCGGAAAGCGCCAGCGCCAGGGATGTCGGCAGCTTGCGGGCGATCAGGCTGGCCACCCGCTCGCCCCGGAAATAGCTCTCGCCCAGGTCGAACCTCAGATAGTTGCCGATCATCAGCCCGAAGCGTTCGAGCGGTGGCTTGTCGAAGCCGAATTGCTGCTCGATCTCCTTCACCAGCTTCGGATCGACGCCTTCGGCCCCGCGATAGGCCGCTGACCCGGCATCGCTGTCCGATTGCAGGCGAGCGATCACCTGCTCGACCGGGCCGCCGGGGGCGAACTGAACGATGGTGAAATTGAGCAGCAATATGCCGAACAGGGTCGGCGGGATCAGCAGAAGACGGCGGATGGCATAAGCGATCATTCCGGGGCGATCATTCAGCTGAGCGTTCGAGTCGGTTCACCAGGCGAAGCGGCGAATCACATGATCGGGCTTGGTCTCGCTCTTGTCGATCAGGGCGGTCAGCGCAGCGGCCTCCGGCTTGCCGCGCCAGTTGATCTTGAGGTCCGGCGCATGAACGCCCCAAACCAGCAGCGCGCTGGCGATCCCGGCCCCGGCCGCGCCGGCAACATCGGTATGCAGCCCGTCGCCGATGGCCAGGGTGCGGGCCGGATCGATCGTGGCCCCGGCCGCTTCCAGCTCGGCGAACAGCTGGTCGTAGATCGGCTTGCGCGGCTTGCCGTGCCAGGCCACGTCGCCGCCCTTGCCCTCGTAATATTCGGCAAAGGCGCCGGCGCAGATCGCCAGGATATCGCCCACAGGAACCCAGATGTCCGGATTGGCGCAGATCATCGGCAGGCCCATGGCGAGCGCTTTGTCCAGGTCCTCCTGGTAGTCCTCCAGCCGCTCCTCGTTCATCTTGGCGCCCGTATTGACGCAGAAGCCGCAGCCCGGCTCGGGATGCTCGCGCAGGTCGATGTCCAGGCCTTCGAACAGCCGCCGGTCGCGGCTCGAGCCCAGATGCCAGCAGGCGCCGGAGAGCTTCTGTGTCCACGGGTCGGAACGATCGCTGAGCGCGCGGAAGACGGATTCGCCCGAGGTCAGGATGACATCGTAGAGATCGCGCCCGATCCCCAGCCCCTCCAGCATGTCGACGGCCAGCGCCGCCCGGCGCGGTGCGTTGGACAGCAGCCCGATCCTCTTGCCTTTGTCCTTCAGCCGCTTCAGCGCGTCGGCCGCGCCGGGATAGGCGGTGATCCCGTTATGCAGCGTGCCCCATAGGTCGATGACATAGGTGTCGTACCGGCCGGCGAGCGAGCGGATACCGCGCAGCGACTTCATCGCCCTTCCGTGCCGATGGCATCCTCGACCCGCGCGAACCCGTCGGCCTTGAGCCGCGCCGCCAGCCCGGCCTTGATCCGCGCCACCAGCCCCGGCCCCTGATAGACGAGCGCGGTATAGAGCTGCACCAAAGATGCGCCGGCGCGGATCTTGGCATAGGCGTCGTCCGCGCTCGCAATGCCGCCGACCCCGACCAGCGGGATCGCGCCGCCGGACAGGCGGTAGGCCTTGCGCAGCATCTCGGTCGAAGGCTGGAAGAGCGGCCGGCCGCTCAGCCCTCCGGCTTCCTTCGCCAGACTGGGCGGTAGATCGGCCGGCCGGGCGATGGTGGTGTTCGAGACAACGATGCCGGCGATTTTCGAGTCCGCCGCCGCGTGGACGATGTCGTCGAGATCGGCATCGGTCAGGTCGGGCGCGATCTTGACCAGCACCGGCACCGGCTTTTGCCGGGCAGCCTGCACGGCGGACAGCAGCTCTGTCAGGATAGCCCTGCCCTGCAGCGCGCGCAGTCCCGGCGTGTTGGGCGACGAAACGTTGACCGTCAGATAATCGACCAGGGGGGAGAGCCGCGCCGCGCCGGCGACGTAGTCGGCGACAGCGTCATCCTGGTCCTTGTTCTTGCCGATATTGCCGCCGACTATCCCGCGCCGCCGCTTCAGCCGTGCGGCGCGCCCGGCCGCGGCTTCCAGCCCGCCATTGTTGAAGCCAAGGCGATTGATGACGGCTTGCTGGTCCGGCAGCCGGAAGATGCGCGGCTTTGGGTTTCCCGGCTGCGCCTTGGGCGTAACCGTCCCGAACTCAGCAAAGCCGAAGCCCAACCCCAGCATCGCATCCACCACCTCGGCGTTCTTGTCGAAGCCGGCGGCGAGCCCGACCGGGTTGGTGAAATTCAGGCCGAAGCGGCTGATCGCCAGGACCGGATCATCCGGGCGAACGTCCGTTCCACCCAGCCCCAGGCGCAGCCCGTGGATCGTCGCCCGATGGGCGGCTTCGGGCGTCATGAGGCGCAGAATCGGCTGGGCTAAAGTGAATCGATCCATGAGTGGGCGACGCTTAACGGAAAGCGCTGGCTGCGGCTAGAGGTGGGTGCCTATGGCCATCGTATATACAAAGCGCCTCCCCCTCGAGGGGGGAGGTCGGCGCGAAGCGCCGGGTGGGGGTGATGTCGCCGCATCTCGGATGCCTGGGAGACGGCGGCACCATTCACCCCCACCCGCCGGCGCAAAGCGCCGTCGACCTCCCCCCTCAAGGGGGAGGCGCTGATGTGGTCGATTTCATAGATAAAAGCCTACTCTTCCCGCCCCATCACATGGATCGGCTGGAAGCAGCCCATGATGAGGCGCTTGGCGTCGAACGGTATCTCCCCGGTGAAGTCCAGGGCGCCGTCCGCGTGCATCTTCGTTTCGGCGGCGTCGAGCGTCGCCTTGTCGGGCCAGATTTGCCAGGAGAAGACGATCTTCTCGCTCGGCTGAGCGTCCACGGCGCGGCGGAAATCGGTGTGCTTGCCGGTGGGAACGAAGTCCTCCCAGGATTCGACGATCTCGATGCAGCCATAGGCCTTGAAGATCGTCGCCCCGTGCTCGGCCCATTGGCGATAGGCCTCCATCTTGTCCTCAGGCACGGGGATCACGAGTCCGGCGATATACATGGTTCCAGTCCCCTTTCGTCGATGATCGAAGCCTCGGCAAATGCAGCGCCCAGCGCATCCAGGAAACCCTCCGGCAGCCTGAGCTTTCCGAACCACCCCTTCTGCGTGCCGGTCAGCACGCGCAGCATCTGGCCGCGGCTGACCGGCAGCTTCGCCATCGGGATAAAGGTAAGGTCGCGCAGCCATGCCGCCATATCGCGTTCGGACTGGAACAGCGGTGTCAGCCAACGGCTCCAGAACTGATAGATGCGGGCATGGGCCTGGCGTTCGCGCTCGTAGCGGGCCAGCGCGCCGGGCAGGTCCGATTCCGAGCGCAGGGCGTCACGCAGGGACAGGGCGTCCATCAGCGCCATGTTCACCCCCTGCCCCAACTGCGGGCTCATCGCATGGGCGGCGTCGCCGATCAGCACGACCGGCGCGCGCTGCCAGCTTTTGAGGACAGCGTCGCGGTAGCTGGCCTGCATCAGGATCCCGGCATCGGTGATATGGGTCAGCAGCGGCGCAGCCTCTGGCCACAGCGCTGCGGCCTCTTCGTGCCAGGCGGCAAGGCCACGCTCCTGCCACTGTACGATGCTTGCCGTCGGCAGGCTCCAGAAGAAGCTCAGCTGCCGCTCAGGGGCGTCGGGCCGGCTGCCGACCGGGAGCAGGCCCATCATCCGCCGGGCCGCGCGATAGCGCTGGCGCAGGTCAGCGATGTGGGGCCAGTCACCTTGCGGCAGCAGGCACCAAAGCGCGCCCCACGGATAGGGCCGGTTCAGCCGGTGCGGCGCCAGCACATCGCGCAGCTTTGAGGCCGAGCCGTTGGCGATGACGACGAGATCGTAAGGCCCGTGGCGACGGCCGGTATCGTCGGTCAGATGGCGGCCATCGTCGCTGATGGAGGCGATGTCATGGCCGCAACATACCGCGCCCGCATCGGGCCAAGCGCTCTTGAGCAGCTGGAACAGCGCGCCGCGCTGCATACCGAGGCCGGCGAGGCGCGGATCGAGGGCAGCATAGTGCATGTCCATGACCGGCCGGCCGGAGGCTGCATCGCCGAACAGCCGCCTGACCGGCGCGCCGTATTTCAGCGCTTCTTCGAGCAGCCCCATCTGCCGAAGAACCCACAGGCCGGTCGGCTGCAGCAGAATGCCAGCGCCGACGGGCCCGAGGATCGGCGCGCGCTCGAAGACTTCGATGCGATGATCGTCATGGGCAAGAAGCGCCGCGAGGGCCTGACCGGCCGTTCCGTAGCCGACAATGGCGACATGCAAGACCCGGCTACTCTACGCCGGGACCTTTCAGCGCGAGATACTGCAATCGCTTGACCTCCCATCGCCCGCGCGTCACCGAATCCAGGATGACGCCGGAGGTGAAGCTGAGGAAGGCCAGGATCATGATGCCGGTGGCGGCGATGGCGGTCGGGAAGCGCGGAACCAGGCCGGTATGGGCGAACTCCACGATGACCGGATAGGCCAGGATCAAAGAGATCGCAGCCAGCATTCCGGCGATCGCGCCAAAGAAGGCCATCGGCAATTCCTGCTTCACCAGCCCCAGGATGGTGGAGAGGATCAGCACGCCGTCGTGATAGGTCCTGAGCTTGCTGGCGGATCCGGCGGGCCGGTCCTTATAGGCGGTCGGCATTTCGGTGATCGGCATCTTCAGCTGCAGGGCATGGACCGTCATCTCGGTCTCGATACCGAAGCCCTCGGCGATGGTCGGGAACGACTTCACGAAGCGGCGCGACATGATGCGATAGCCGGACAGCATATCGCTGATCGGGTCGCCGAAGACCTTACGCACGATGCCGGTCAGCACGAGGTTGCCCAGCTTGTGCCCGGGACGGTAGGCCGCCTGGATGTCGGTCAGGCGCTGGCCGTTGATCATGTCGAGCTGCTCGGCCCACAGCCTGTCGACCATGGCGCGGGCCGCCGCCGCCTCGTAGGTGTCGTCGCCGTCGACCAGCACATACACGTCGGCCTCGATGTCGGCATACATGCGGCGCACGACATTGCCCTTGCCGCGCATCCGCTCGGTACGCACGACCGCGCCGGCGGCCTTGGCGACCGCGATCGTCTGGTCGGTCGAGTTGTTGTCATAGACATAGACCGTCGCTTCGGGCAGCGCCGCCTTGAAGTCGGTCACGACTTGGCGGATCGCGGCCTCCTCGTTATAGCAGGGCACCAGCACGGCGACGCGCGGGGAGGTCATTGCGTGGTCCTCGTTAGCGGGCACAGCTGGAAATCGTGGCCCTTGTTGAGCGGGTATTGGATGTTGGTGGTGACCGGCTTGCAGTTCGCCTCGTCCAGCTTCAGCCCGTATTCGGCATAATCCGCGATCGTCGAATCATATTCGACCGGCCAGTAGAGGCCCAGGATCGGCCCTTTATGCTCGTCCACGCGCTTGTGCATCTCCGCGCCCAGCTGCGAGGTCCGGTCCTTGGCGCCGACCATCCAGCCCTGGATGCGCAGGAACGGAATCTCCTTGGGGAAGGCCGGGATGACGTAGTTCATCGGCGCGGTCTCGGTGAGCAGGATCATGGTGTGCGCGGGGTCGTCGATATGCGGGACATTGACCTCGACATACTTGCCCTTCCAGTCGAAGCGCGGCTCCTCGCCCTTCCAGGCCATCACCTGGGCCGCGCCCAGCAGCACGATCATGATGATCAGCCGCGACCCGGCTGCAATCGGCCAGCGCGCCACCGCGGCGATGATGATGACGCCCGACAGCATCTCGAGCGGGATCAGGTAGCGATAGATGCCGAACAGGAAGATCCAGACGATATAGGTGCCGGCGGCGATCACCATCAGCATGCGCGCCAGCATCGGCTCGACCAGCTGGCGGCCCGGCGGCTCCTTGAAGAAGGCCGCGACCGCCGCGATCGGGATCGCGATATAGGCCAGCATGATGTGGATGTCGCGGAAGTGCCATTCCGCCACCAGCAGCGAATCCTGGCTGAACAGGAACGGGAACAACAGCCTGGTACCCCAGGTCTTGGGCAGGAAGGTTTCGTCGCGGAAGCTGCCGGGGCCGACCAGGGGCGATTTGAACAGGTCGTTGAAATAGGGGAAGACCGGGTTGCGGGCATACTCCCACATCGCCCAGTACCAGTAGCCGCCGAACACGATGACACCGAGGGTCACGCCGAGGCCGAAGGCGATGGTGCGGATCAGCCGGCGCTTGAAGTTGCCCGGCAGAACGAGCATGCCCAGGGCCCAGCCGACGGCATAGGGCAAGGCGGTAAGCTTGAGGCCCGGCGACGCGCCCGTCAGGAAGCCGGCCAGCGCGATCCAGACCAGGTCCCGCCCCTTCGCCCGCACCACGGCATCGAATCGGTCCATCAGCAAGAACAGCCCGGCGATGGCGCCGAGGCCGGCGGCGATGTCATCAGAGGTCTTGCCGATCTCGCCCGCCGCGCCGCCACCGGTCAGCGCCGCGATGGCGATCAAAACCGCGACCGAGAGGCGCTGCTTCTTGTTCTCGAACCGGAACAGGCGATAGCCGATGCCGCCGATCAGCGCCGCGGCGACGCCCGCCTCGATGCCCAGGAAGGCGCCCGCGACCCAGGCCGGGAAACGGGTGCCCAGCACAAACAGCGGCACGTCGAGGAACGGATTGTAATAGGTCGCGTGATGAGCGACCGAAACATCGAAGCCGAGCCGGCCGGTCAGCAGCGAATAAGGATCGTACCAGTGGTAGTTCTGGAAATCCCACCCCGCCTCCTTGCCGTAGGCCAAGGTCCAGACCACGAAAAGCGGTAGGGCGGCGAAGGCCAGCAGCCAGCCGATCAGGCGAATGCGCCCCGGGCTGGGCTGGGTTTCACGAGTCGTGTCGGTTGCGTCTGTCACCCTGCCGTCTTAGCGGGTGATAATGTCCGAGCCAAGGCAAAGCAGTGTTCTCTTCGGGGCGCAGTAAATCGGCCGCGCTCTATTCTGACGAGGGGTGAAAACATTCGGCAGGAACGATCTTTCCATACCATCCGCCGCGAAAAACTATAGATTAGCCTGCACCTAAGCACGGAAAGCTTTTCCCGCCTCAATGTCCTACGACGTATTCATCAGCTACTCGACCAAGGACAAGATCACAGCCGATGCGGTTTGTGGGACGCTGGAGGCCAGCGGCATCCGTTGCTGGATCGCGCCACGCGATATCGGCCCCGGACGGGAATGGGGCGAGGCCATTATCGACGCGATCGAATCGTGCCAGGTGATGGTTCTGGTGTTCTCCGCCCACGCCAATGATTCGCCGCAGATCAGGCGTGAGATCGAGCGGGCCGTGAACAAGAGCGTCGCCATCCTGACGCTGCGCATCGAAGATATCATGCCGGCGCGTTCGCTCGAATATTTCCTCGGTTCCCTGCACTGGCTCGACGCGCTGCCGCCGCCGGTCGAACAACATCTGTACCGCCTTGTTACCGCGGTGCAGTCGCTGTTGCCGGCCCCGGCCGATCCCATCGAATCCGGGACGACGGTACGGCACCTCTCCAGCGCGCATAGCCACGATGCCGAGATCGTCTTCTGGGAATCGGTCAAGGACAGCAAGGATCGGGCGGACTTTCAGGAATATCTGAAGGCCTTCCCTGAAGGCCGTTTCGCTGGTCTGGCCCGTCACCGGTTAGCGGCGCCGACGCCTCGCCAACCGGACGAGAATCCGCCGCGGGCTGAAATTCCACCAACCGCGCCGCCCGTGGCAACGCCGCCTATGGTCGAGCAGCAAGCGTTTGCGCGACGCTCGGACACGCAGGCCCCTTCCCGGTTTGCCAAGGCGATCGCATTAGGCGTGATGGTACTGGCGGTAGTTGCCGGCATTTTGTTTTTCGTTCTCCCGCGGAACCAAGCTGCACCAACGTCCGCTCCCCCAGACGCCGCATCGTCGGCTGCCGTTATCGGGCCGGTTGACCAAACTGGCCAGTCGCCCTCCCAAAAGAACGAGGTTGCGCGAGTAGCCCCCAAGAAGCTTCCACCGCTTCCTTTCGAATTGGACGCGGCCTCCATCCATATTATCGAAACATCGGATGCCTTTCAGAATTGGCCGGAAATTTCCAGCGATCCGATAACGGTTCAATACAAAACATCCGACACTCCCGACGTTGCAGATGCGGAGTGGAGCGAAGATATATCATCAACAGATAATTTTATCAGGCTTCATAAGTTCAATTCCATATCCAGATATTATGGCGTGCCAGATTATCAAATTCACTTATTGATTGTTCAGCAATTTTCCATGTTCGGAGGTCTGGTCAGGTTTGATCTGGACAGAGAGCTCGGACAAAAAGATTGTCACGTCAAAGATGTATGCGAAAGAACAAGCCTCCCAACTACGGCCAAGGTAAAAACAGCAATCCCATTTCATTATATCAGAGAGATCAACGGGAGTTTATTTCCCTTTCAAAAAGGAAAATCTTTCTCAATCACGACGGATGACTCCGCGGGGAATTCCGGTGGCGGTATCGTAAATAAAATAAAATGTATTGCCGGAGATAGGTTTTTAGCGAGCAATATCAGTTCGCTCTTCTCAGGGTACGCCGACAGGGTCGATTGCGTTACAACGTTGATATCGGGATCATCCACTACATATGATAGAATGCATATGGCTTATATAGAGAATATAGGATTGTTCAGTTCAAACTTAAGTGCCATTACAATAAATAACGATATAAAACTTCCAGAATCCGGATCGAACGACAACTCCATCACTTATCGCACCGCCGATCCTGACGAAAAAGGAAAAATATCTAAGTCCGTGAAATACGAGTATTATAATATACACTATAGATGATAATAAAATATTTATTAGAAATTTAACGCGTCATAATTCTTACGCCCCTGTAAATTCCGATCGAATGACGCTCTCAAATTCAGGCTGAAGAATTAGATCGCCTGAACACGAAATATTTCGACCCAATGAAATTGAACACCAGCCCGACGAAGGTTCCCACGACCACGCCCAGCACCGGGATACGGTGGAACAGGGCCAGGTTTTCGACGAGCAGGGCATGTGTGCCGATGTTCAGCAGATTGCCGATGATGTTGGCGGTGGCGAACTTGATGTAGCGGCTGAGGAGCGAGCCGCTGCCGTGGCCGCGGAAGGTCACGAAATTATTGAGCAGGAACGTCGCGGTCATGCCGAAGACCAGCGACGAGACGAAGCGGCTGGTGACCAGACCGCCGCCCAGATAGTGGGTCAGGATGAAATAGATGCCGGCGTCGACCACGAAGCCGACGCCGCCGACCATGCTGAACTTCAGGAACTGCTGCTGGCCCAGCGTCAACCGGTCATGGACAAGCGTCAGCCGGCCATAGAGCCGTTCAAGCGGCATTGAGGAATTTGCCCGCCAAGGCATCGTCGATCAGCTGCCTGGTCTCGGCGATGCCGTAGAGCTGGATGAAGGACCCCATGCGCGGCCCCTCGCTCTGCCCCAACAGCACGGCATAGATGCCCTTGAACCAGTCCTTCAGCTCCGGGAACGGGTGGCGCTTGCCGATCTCGTAGACCTCGGTTTGCAGCGCCTCGGCGGTGCTGTCGGCAGGCACGTTCGCCAGAGCGGCCGAGAGCTCCGTCAAAGCCGCGCGCTCGGTGTCGTCCGCGGCGCGGAACTGCTTCTTAGGCTTTACCCGGTCCTGGTAGTAATGGACCGCATACTCGGCCAGCCGCCCCAGGAAAGGCGAGTTTTCGGCCGTGGCGCCCGTGGCGTACCGGCTGATGAAACCCCACAGGACCTTCGGGTCGTCGGCATTGGCCACGCTGGCGAGATTCTGCAGCATGCCGAACGTCAGCGGGCAGTCCAGCGTCGGCGGATTCCCGTTATGGATATGCCAGACCGGGTTCTCGATCTGCGCTTCGGGCGCCTCGTTCGGATATTTCTGGGCGAAGGTGATGTATTCGTCGACCGCGCGCGGGATCACGTCGAAATAGAGCCGCTTGGCCCGCCGTGGCTGCTGGTACATGTAGAGCGCCAGGCTCTCCGGGGGCGCATAATGCAGCCACTCCTCGACCGCCAGGCCATTGCCCTTCGACTTGGAGATCTTCCCACCGTCCTCGTCGAGGAACAGCTCATAGGTGAAGCCCTCGGGCGGATTGCCGCCGAGGATGCGGGCGATCTTCTGGCCGAGTTGGACCGACGGGATCAGGTCCTTGCCCGACATTTCATAGTCGACGCCGAGCGCGACCCAGCGCATCGCCCAGTCCGGCTTCCATTGCAGCTTGCAATGGCCGCCGGTGACGGGAACCTCACGGGTCGTTCCGTCCTCGTCCTTGTAGGTGATCGTGCCGGCATCGGCGTCGCGGGCGATCAGCGGCACCTGCAATACCTTGCCGGTGGTGGGCGAGATCGGCAGGAACGGGCTGTAGGTGCCCTGCCGCTCTTCACCCAGGGTCGGCAGCATCAGCGCCATGATCTCGTCGTAGTGCCGCAGCACCTCGAGCAGGGTCTGGTCGAATCGGCCGGACTTGTACCAGTCGGTCGCCGACTGGAACTCGTACTGGAAGCCGAAGCTGTCCAGGAAGCCGCGCAGCCGGGCGTTGTTGTGGTGGCCGAAGCTGTCGTGCGTGCCGAACGGATCCGGAATGGTGGTCAGCGACTTGCCGAGATGGGCGGCCACCAGCTCCTTGTTCGGGATGTTGTCCGGAACCTTGCGCAGGCCGTCCATGTCGTCGGAGAAGCAGAACAGGCGCGTGGGAATGTCCGACATCGCCTCGAAGGCATGGCGGACCATCGAGGTGCGCACCACCTCGCCGAACGTGCCGATATGCGGCAGGCCCGACGGGCCGTAGCCGGTCTCGAACAGCACATAGCCCTTTTCCGGCGGTTTGGCCCTGAACCGCTCGACAAGCTTGCGCGCTTCCTCGAACGGCCAGGCGCGCGCGGTGGTGAGGGCTTGCTGCAGTTCGGCTGAGGCCGGAGACATCGCGGAAAATCCATAATTTCTAGGGCGGCGCGACCCTATTCTGCCCGGCCTGGGAGGTCAACGTGGCGCCCGTTGCGCCGGCCTGCCCGAGCGGCATTTCGGCCGCAGTAATATTGATTGCGATAGTATAACTTCATGGATATTGCTGGGTGGTCAGAAGGACCTGACAAGGAAAATTAGGGAGGAATTCATGTTTCGATCGCTCGCCTTGCTGGCGACGATTGCTGTCCTTGGCGGCTGCGCGCTGACCGAGGATACGGTCGATATCAAATATATCCCGACAAAAGCGACCATGATCGCCGACGCCAAGCCGGTCGGGCTGAGCGTGGTGGACGGCCGCACGACGGACCGTGCCCGTATCTCGGCCAAGATGAACGCCTATGGCATGGAAATGGCGGCGATCCGCTCCAAGGAAGACGTGACCGACGTCGTCAACGCGGCGCTGAAGACGGAATTCGAGGCTCGCGGCTTCCATGTCGAAAGCAGCGGCCGGGCGGTTACCGTGACCGTCAATCACTTCTACAATCAGTTTGGCACCGGCTTCTTCTCGGGCACAGCGACCGGCGACGTGAATCTCGGCGTGACCGTGGCGGGGCCGGCCGGCGCGCCGCTCTATACGGGGACGATCGACGGCACGTCCAAGATGAGCATTCAGATGGCGGGCGGGAGCAACGCGGCGGAATCGCTGGCGACCGCGATTGCCGATGCAGTGACAAAGCTGTTCGCCGATCCGGCCTTCGTATCGGCGGTCACCAAGGGCATCCCGGCCACGAAGCCGGTCAGCTGATGCTGAGGGGTACGGGGCGCGAAACTGTCCCGTACCCCCTTATTCCCGATTAATGGCCGAAGGCCTGCTGGCACAACTCGACAGCGAATGCATTGGCCAACTTGGCCTCGCCGCCGGCCATGCCGATCGCGGCGAACACGCCGCCCCCGCCGATCGACTTGTTGATATCGTAGTCGCCGACGACCGTGCCGTTGGCCGGTTCGATCAGCTGGGCCGAGCCCTTAATATCCTCCGAATCGCCGACCAGGAGGGTCATTGCGGCATTTTCAGTGGTGAGACGGCCGATCGAGACCGACAGCTTCAACGGGTGGCTGCCGGTGGCGCATTTCTTGGTTTCGGCAAGCAGGGCCGTGTTCAGCTTCTGGCTGAACTCGGGCGATACGCCCGGCGGCAACGACTTGATCTCGATGTCCGAAATACTGGCTGACTTCAAGTCGCTCGGCAGTGATTTGATCGCTTCGCTCGACCCGTAAGTGTGGCATCCGGTCAGGAAAGCCAAGAAGACGACGGGCAGAACGGTTCTTCCCGCGATGGAGGCGCGGGAAACGGAAAACGAAACGGCTTGCATGATAAGGTCCCGGGAGATGTTTTCTGTTGTTCGACGTTATTTTATTGCCGTTTAGAGACGAACCGCCCGGTAAGGTCAATCTGTTTTCAGGGGCCCGCGCAGAGTTAGGTATTGCCGCTCCGACCCTTTAAGCTCGGCGAATCGCGCTCCCCGTCCGAACGCCGAATCGATGATGCAGCCCACGGGCGTGCCCGCCCTTTCCAGTATTGTATTGCCGGATGTCGGCGCGCTGGCGCTCTCCGCCCGTCATGCCGCATGGCTGACGCCGGATGGGGAAATCGAGGAGCTGTCCCTGCGCGCCGCGGCCGGGCGGGTTGAGGGCGGGGCCCTTGTCTGCCATCGCGCCTCGGCGGCGCGGCGGCTGGGCACCGACCGTTTCGAAGCCTTCGACCTGCTGGACCTGTTCGCCTTCGTCCACCCTGCCCGCTTCTGCCTGCCGACCGTGCGCGGCCTGGCGGCGTGGCTGGGCTTGGCGGAGCCCAAGGGACTGTCGGCCGAATGCGTGACGATGATCGTGATCGCGCAGACATTGCTCGGTCATCTCGCCGAGGGCCGGGCGGACAGGAGCTCCGACGTCGTCGGCCTCGCCGAGGCGATGCAGCGCGCCGGCTGGCCCTGGGGGCCGGCGGTGATGCGGGCGCTGGGGGCCTCGCCGCGATCCGGACAGAACCGGGCCTTCGATATCTGGAAGACCCTGCCCGAATGGGAGGACGAGCCGCCCGAGGGGCCGCCCGGCCAGGCGCCGGTCTCGCCCAACGATGCCCGCAAGCGGCTGGCCGAGATGATCAGTGTCGAACGCGGCTACGCCGCCGAACCTCGGCCGCAGCAGGCGGACTTCGCTAGCGCCGTCTCGGCCGCCTTCACCCCGCGCGAGGTGGTGGATGCGCCCAATTCGGTGGTCGCCGAGGCCGGCACCGGGGTGGGCAAGACCTTGGGCTATCTCGCCGCCGCTACGGTCTGGGCCGAACGCAACAAGGCGCCGGTCTGGGTCTCGACCTACACCCGCAACCTGCAGCACCAGATCGATGACGAGCTGGGCCGACGCTTCCTCGACCCGGCAGAAAAGGCCGAGCGGGTGGTGATCCGCAAGGGGCGCGAGAACTATCTGTGCCTGCTGAACTATTCCGAGGCGGTGCGCGGCGGGCAGCTCCAGGCCGGCAGCGCAATCGCGCTGGGCCTGATGGCGCGCTGGGCTGCGGCGACCCGCGACGGCGACCTGACCGGCGGCGATTTTCCCGGCTGGCTGGCCGAGCTGCATGGGCGGCCCCGCACCTTCGGCCTGTCCGACCGGCGCGGCGAGTGCGTCTACAGCGCCTGTGAATATTACCGGCGCTGCTTTATCGAGCGGAACATCCGGCGCGGGCGGCGGGCCGATATCGTCATCGCCAACCATGCGCTGGTGATGATCCAGGCTGCGCTGGGCGGGATCGAGGACGTGCATCTGCCAACCCGCTATGTC
>DATBAZ010000298.1:0-2934 GCA_036271255.1 Alphaproteobacteria bacterium | reverse complement strand
TGGGGCGTTGGGCAAACAACCAATTTTATGATGGGGAGTGAAATGTCGAAGGCGCTTGTCGGACGCAGTGTACTCGCGGTCTTGGGGCTATGTGGCGTGTCGTTTGCCCCGCAGGCCTATGCCCAGGCCCAGGGCCCGGCCACCGGGGCCGGCGCGTCGACAGGGCAGCTCGAGGAAATCATCGTTACCGCCCGCCGGACCGAGGAGAAGCAGCAGGTCACGCCGGTGGCCGTCACCGCGATCACCGCGGCGGCGATCGAACGCCTGAACATCCAGTCCGCGACCCAGCTTTCCCAGGTCATTCCCAATTTCGTCCTGTCGCAGGGTTCCGGCGGCCCGACCAACGTCGCCATCTCGATCCGCGGCATCGGCAACCAGGAGCCGCTGCTGACGGTCGACTCACCCGTGGGTGTCTATCTCGACGGCGTCTATCTCGGCCGCGACGCCGGGCTGAATATCGATCTGGTTGACCTTGCCCAGGTCGAGGTGCTGCGCGGACCGCAGGGCACGCTGTTCGGCCGCAATACCTCGGGCGGCGCGGTCAACATGACCAGCCGGGACCCGACCCCCGATTTCGGCATCGAGGAGAAGACCGGTTACGGCGATAATGACGGCTGGTTCACGCGCACGACGCTCAATACCGGCAACCTCGGCGACAGCACGGTCAAGGCGACGATCTCGTACCTTCACCGCGACCGCGACGGCTGGGTCCATAATCCTTACTCCTCCGATGCCGATGGTCCGGGCTCGCTGCACAGCGATGCGATCTGGGCCAAGATTCGCGGCGATTTCGGCGACAATTTCACGATCGAGAACTCGTTCGACTACGACCGGGTCGATGGCCAGCCAGAGGGCTTTCAGCTAGCCGCGATGAGCCCGGCGTCGATCGCCTATTTCAGCCAGTCCCCGAAATTCGGCGGCGACCCGCTGGTGCTGACGGGCCATCGTCTGGGCACCCTGCCGCTGTTTCAAGGTCCAGGGCAGGCGCCGACCCAGCATTCGGCGACGATCGGCGATTCCATCAACGCCACCTACGATTTGAACGAGGATATGTCGATCAAGTCGATCACGGCCTACCGGCACTGGTATGCCTCGGAGCCTACCCGGTATGGCGCGAATTATCGCGGGCTCGTCCTCAATCCCGCAACCGGTGGGGTATCGGTGCAGGATGTGAGCCCGTTCTATGCGCCGCAGGACGTCGCCCAGTACCAGTTCTCACAGGAGCTGCAGTTCAAATGGAAGACCGAGCGGTGGAATACCATCGGAGGCCTCTATTACTTCTATGAGCACGTCCATGAGGACAACCCCAACTTCTACACCTTCGTCATTCCGACCGGCGCGCCAGCGCCTGCACCGGCCTATCTGGGCCTCAATCTGAGTTCTGAGCTGAGATACCGCGAAAACAGCGCGTCCTATGCCGGATTCACCCAAACCACTTACACACCACCGATCCTGGACGACAAGATGCAGGTGACGGGGGGCTTGCGCTATACGATCGATCACCGCTCGATCAATCTGCTCGACGTCGGTGCGACGCCGCGGAACGGCACGGTCAATTACTACAATTTCAACTTCAACTTCTCTCTGAACTATCAGTGGACCGACGACATCATGAGCTATATCCGCATCAGCAGCGGGTATAAGGCGGGCGGTTTCAACGCCCGGGTCACGGACGCCACCTCAAGTCTGGTCTACAATCCTGAGAAGGCGACCGCCTACGAAATCGGCCTGAAGACCGAGTGGCTCGACCACACGTTGCGCTTGAACGCGACCGGCTTCTACACCGATTACCGCAACCTGCAGGTCAACCAGTACACGGGCGGCGTGGGCACGACGACCAACGCCGACGCGTTCTACGAGGGGTTCGAGCTGGAGGGGCAATACCTGCCGGTGAAGGAGCTGTCGCTCGAGGGCAGCGTCGGCTACACGAATCCGGTCTACACCAACTATCCCTACAGCAATCCGGTTACGCTGAAGTCGCAGAACTATGCGGACATCGCCCACTTCCCCTATGTGCCGGATTGGACGATCCATCTGGGCGCTCAGTATTACTTCCCTGAGCAGCTCTTCGGCGCGCCGTCGTTCAGGGTGGATTATTCGATGATGAGCGAGCGCTACTGGTTCTCGACCAATCTGCCGAACGCCAACCCGTTCAACAACGTCATCAAGGACCCCGGCCAGAACCTGCTCAGTGCCCGCGTGATCCTGTCCGATATCCCGGTCCTGGACGGCAGGGCCAAGGCGGAGGTGCAGATTTATGGCACCAACCTGCTGAACCAGGATCTGCGCGATTCCGGCATCGATTTCGGTGGGCTGGGCTTCGCCGGCATCTCGTTCGGCGAACCGCGCAGCATCGGCTTCACGCTCGACCTGAAATATGGCGGATCGTCCGCGCCCGAAGCGCCCCCAGCTGCCTATGTGCCACCGCCGGCAGTGGCTCCGGCGGCAGCGCCGAAGAGCTATCTGGTGTTCTTCGACTTCAACAAGTCTGACCTGACACCACAGGCAGCCGGCATCGTCGATACCGCAGCCAAGAATGCAACCGCGGGTAAGGTAACGCAGCTGACGGTGACGGGTCACACCGACACGGTTGGCTCCGACGCATACAATATGCGCCTGTCCCGCCGCCGTGCGGAATCGGTCGCCTCTCAGCTTGAGAAAGACGGCATCGCGTCGTCTGAGATCGAGATCGTGGCCAAGGGCAAGCGCGACCTGTTGGTGCCGACCGCGGATGGCGTGCGCGAGCCGCAAAACCGCCGTGTGCAGATCGTCTTCGACGGCGGGGCCGGCGCGTAACCAGAGGCAACTGCGCTCCCTGACCGGAAGGCCGGCGTTTCGCTGGCCTGGAAATAGCCTCGCCCCTCGGGGGAGAGGTCGGATTGCGGAGCAATCCGGGTGAGGGGGGCTTTCGCCGCAACTCCGCTGTACCCGAAG
>DATBAZ010000297.1:0-17730 GCA_036271255.1 Alphaproteobacteria bacterium | reverse complement strand
AGCTGCTTGGCCGGCTGTTCGAGCATATCCTGAAGAAGCGCGGTGAGCGTATCACCGTGGTCGGCGCCACCTCGGGCGACACCGGCTCGGCCGCCATCGAGGCCTGCCGCGACCGTGAGAGTGTCACCATCTTCATGCTGCATCCGGCGGGCCGGGTGTCCGAGGTGCAGCGCCGCCAGATGACTACGGTGCCGTCGGCCAACGTCCACAACATCGCCGTCGAGGGCACGTTCGACGACTGCCAGGCGCTGGTGAAGGCGATGTTCAACGACGCGGCCTTCCGGGACGCCCACGCGCTGGCGGCGGTCAATTCGATCAACTGGGCCCGGATCATGGCCCAGATCGTCTATTACGTCGTGGCCGCCGTAGCGCTGGGCGCGCCGCAGCGCCAAGTGTCCTTCGCCGTGCCGACCGGCAATTTCGGCAATGTCTATGCTGCCTACGCGGCCAAGCGGATGGGCCTGCCCATCGAGAAGCTGATCATCGGCACCAACAGCAACGACATCTTGGCCCGCTTCTTCGCCACAGCGGAGATGCGCAAGGCGGCGGTGGTACCGACCTACAGCCCCAGCATGGACATCCAGATCTCCAGCAATTTCGAGCGGCTGCTGTTCGAGCTGCTGGGCCGGGACGGCGCGCTGGTCGAAGCTAAGCTGGCCGAATTCCAGGCAACCGGCGCCTTCGGCGTCACCCCCGAAATCTTCGCCGAGGTGACCGGGTTGTTCAGCGGCACCGCCGTCGACAATCCGGCAACCAAGGCCACCATTACCGATATCTACAAGAAGACCGGCACCGTGCTGGACCCGCACAGCGCCGTGGGCGTGAAGGCGGCCGAGCGCGCGGCGAGCGACACTGCGTCGCCGATCGTGGCGCTGGCCTGCGCCCATGCCGCAAAGTTCCCGGAGGTGGTGACCGAGGCGACCGGCGTGCATCCGGCGCTACCGCCGCACATGGCCGACCTATTCGAGCGGGAGGAGCGGATCGTCACCCTGCCCAACGACCTCAAGACCGTGCAGGCCTATGTTCATGGCCATGCACGGATCGGCAGGAATTGAGGGTCTGTCCGGCTCGGACAGGGAATTTTGGTGCGGTCGAGAAGACTCGAACTTCCACGGGGGTTAGCCCACAGCGACCTCAACGCTGCGCGTCTACCAGTTCCGCCACGACCGCACTGTAGAGCCATTGGCTCCGAGGTGGACGGGGCATAGCAAATCGGCTCCGCCACCGCAAGGCACGGGGAAACATCCCTCGCCCCTCGGGGGAGAGGGTTTACAGATTGATCTCGTTCGCCGCCTGCCGCAGGATCGGGCCGACACAAAATCCATCTTGGGGAAGATCATGACGACAGGCGTGAGCGACGACGCGGTCAGCCGGCTGCTGGACATCGAGGACATCAAGCGCGCGCTGGGCCTTTATGTCATCGCGCTCGATTCGCGTGAGCTGCCGCTGTTCGACCAGGTCTTCGTGCCCGGCGCACAGGTCATCCTGGGCGGCATGGGCGAGATGACGGCCGAAAGCTATAAGGAGGCCGCCGTCAAAGGGCTTTCCGCGCTCAACGCCACCCAGCACCATCTGGGCCTGCCGGTGATCGACCTGGACGGCGACGTCGCCCAGTCCCGCTGCTATTTCATCGCCCAGCATGTCCGCAACGACCTGGCGCCCAACCCATTCCTGCTGATCGGCGGCTGGTATACCGACGACCTGAAGCGCACCCCCGACGGCTGGCGCATCACCAAGCGGATCGGCACCGCCCTGTGGTACGACGGCAACCCCGACGTGCTGGGCATGGGCAACTTCCCGATGGGCGCCACGCCGCGCGGGGACGGGCATGGGGCGCCGGACTGGCTGAAGGGCTGACACCGAGGCCGTGCACATAGCCTATGCGATTGCGGCGATCGTCGCTGCCCTGCTGACGCTCGGCGCGCCGGTCGTTCTCGCTCGCATCATCTCGCGTGCCTTCCAGACCGGACAAATTCGGGTTCCGGGAAACCGTTTCGTCACCGTTGCGCGCAGCGTATCCCGGTTCGACTTCTACACGGCGGTGACCGGCTGGCTCGCACGCGGAATTGTGCTGGAGCTCGTGCTGGCGGCAGCAGCCTATGCCGCCTTTCTGTCGGCTGGATGGATCCGCCGCTAGAGCCGCGAAGAGGCAATAAAAAACCGACCCTTCGCGGGGGCGTCCATTGACATAGGCGCAGGTTTCGGTAGATTGCGCGCCTTCGTGGGACCGGCGCAGGCAAGCGGCGGCACCCCGGCTATTATCTTTTCCCAGGCCGTAAGGCTTGGCGCAGTTTCAGGATTGAAGCGATGTTCGCAGTCATCAAGACCGGCGGTAAGCAATATCGGGTCGCCTCAGGCGATGTGATCAAGGTTGAGAAGCTGGAGGCCGAGGCCGGTTCGACGGTCACGCTCGACCAGGTTCTGATGGCGGACGGCAAGATCGGCACCCCGTTGCTGGCCGGCGTCACGGTTTCGGCCGAGGTGGTCGCGCAGGATCGCGGCCCGAAGATCATCGTGTTCAAGAAGAAGCGGCGGCAGAATTATCGCCGCAAGAACGGTCATCGCCAGGACATCACCGTCCTGCGCATCACCGACATCACCGCAGCGTAAGGTAGAGAGCCATGGCACATAAGAAAGCCGGCGGCAGCTCGCGCAACGGGCGCGACTCTGAAGGCCGCCGCCTCGGCGTAAAGAAGTTCGGCGGTGAATTCGTCGTCGCCGGCAACATCATCATCCGTCAGCGCGGCACCAAGGTTCATCCGGGCGCCAATGTCGGCATCGGCAAGGATCACACCCTCTTCGCGCTCGAGCATGGCCATGTCGCCTTTGCCAAGGTGCGTGGCGGCCGTCAGGTCGTGAAGGTGATCCCGCTCCCGGAAGCCGAAGCGGCTGAATAACGCTCGCCGGGCCGCCCGGCCCGGAAACCGCCGTGGTTGAGGGTCCAAGGACCCTTTAGGATCGGCACATGAAATTCCTGGATCAGGCAAAGATATTCCTGCGCAGCGGTGACGGCGGCGCGGGCTGCACTGCGTTCCGGCGCGAGAAATTCATCGATAAGGGTGGGCCCAACGGCGGCAATGGCGGCCGGGGCGCCGATGTCGTGTTCGAAGTGGCCGAGGGCCTGAACACGCTGATCGATTTCCGCTATCGCCAGCATTTCAAGGCCAAGCGCGGCGAGAACGGCCGCGGCAGCGACTGCACCGGGGCCGACTCCCCTGCCCTCGTCATCAAGACCCCGCCCGGTACCGAAATCCTCGACGAGGACGGCGAGACCGTACTGGCCGACCTGACCGAAGTCGGCGAACGGCTGGTCTTCCTCAAGGGCGGAGACGGCGGCTTCGGTAACGCCCATTTCAAGACTTCGACCAACCGCGCGCCGCGCAAATCCACCCCCGGCTGGCCGGGCCAGGAGCGCTGGGTATGGCTGAGGCTGAAGCTGATCGCCGATGCCGGCATCGTCGGCCTGCCCAATGCGGGCAAGTCGACCTTCCTGGCCGCCACGTCCCACGCCAAGCCGAAGATCGCCGACTATCCCTTCACCACCCTGGTCCCCAATCTGGGCGTCGTGCGGGTGGACGATCGCGAGTTCGTGCTGGCCGACATTCCCGGCCTGATCGAGGACGCGCATCAGGGTGCCGGTCTCGGCATCCGGTTCCTCGGCCATGTCGAGCGCACCGGCGTGCTGCTGCACCTGGTCGACGCGACCTCCGAGAACCCGGCCAAGGCCTATCGCACCGTGCGCAAGGAGATCGAGGCCTACGGTCACGGCCTGGCCGAGAAGCCTGAGATCGTCGCGCTGTCCAAGACCGACGCCCTGTCGAAGGAGGACCTCGCCACGGCCAAGCGCAAGCTCTCCCGCGCCACCGGCAAGGTCCCGCTGGTGCTGTCCTCGGCCTCCGGCACCGGGGTGCGCGAGGCGCTGTCTGCGCTGCTCCACATCATCGATGCCGGCCGCGCCGAGGAAGCTATCGCGGCAATTCCGCAGGAAGAGCGGACAAGCTGGCATCCGACCGATGGCTGACGCCGCGGCCGCCCGCCAGTCCGTTTCCCCTCTCGCCGAAGCACGCCGCCTGGTCGTGAAGATCGGCTCCGCCCTCATCGTCGATGACAACGGCGATATCCGCCAGAGCTGGCTGGAAAGCGTCGCCGACGATATCGCCGTGCTGCGCCGGCGCGAGGTGGAGAGCATCGTCGTCACCTCCGGCGCGGTCGCCATCGGCCGCAAGGCGCTGGGGCTGGCCCGCACCAAATCGCTGCGCATCGAGGAAAAGCAGGGCGCGGCCGCCATCGGCCAGATCAGGCTGGTCGAGACCTGGCGCGCCGCCCTGGCGCGTCACGGCATCGTCGCCGCCCAGATCCTGGTGACGCCCGACGACACCGAATCGCGCCGCCGGCACCTGAATGCCCGCGCGACCCTGACGGCGCTGCTGGGCATGGGCGCGGTGCCGATCATCAATGAGAACGACACGGTGGCGACCGCCGAGCTGCGCTTCGGCGACAATGACCGGCTGGCCGCGCGCGTCGCCCAGATGGCGAGCGCCGACACGCTGGTGCTGCTCTCCGACATCGACGGCCTCTATACCGCCGACCCGCGCAAGGACGCCGCCGCCGTCCACATCCCGACGGTGGCCGAGCTGACCCAGGAGATCGAGGCGATGGCGGGCGAGGCGCGGCCGGGCATCAGTTCCGGCGGCATGGTGACCAAGCTCGCCGCCGCCAAGATCGCCACCGCCGCCGGCTGCCGCATGGCGATCACCGACGGCCGCGCCGGCAATCCGCTGTCCGGCCTGCTGAACGGCGCCCGCGCCACCTGGTTCAGCCCGTCGGCCGAACTCAGGACCGCGCGCAAGCGCTGGATCGCCGCGCATGTCTCGGTCGAGGGCCATGTCATCGTCGATGACGGCGCGGTCAAGGCGCTCGCCTCCGGCAAGAGCCTGCTGCCCGCCGGCGTGGTCGAAGTGACCGGCGATTTCGATCGCGGCGACCTGATCGGCGTGACGGCCGGGGACGGGCGGGAGATCGCGCGCGGCCTCTCAAACTATTCCGCCGACGAGGCGCGGGCACTGGCCGGCCGCCATAGCGGTTTATCGGAATCGATTCTAGGCTATCGTGGCCGCGAAGAGCTGATCCATCGCGACGATCTGGTGCTGACATGAGATTTCTCGCCGCCCTATCGCTGGCTGTCGCCCTGCTGCTTACGGGCGGAACGATGGCGGCCCCGGTCGACGGCATAGCCGATGCGCTGGTCAACGCCGCCAACAAACCGGAGATCACCGCCACCAGCCTGCCGGACGACTTCGCCAGGATGAGCCGGTTCGTCCGCCGCGATACCGGCGGCATGGCGATCTTTTCCGACGGCGGCCCGACCGACGGCTATGTCCGCCATGCCCAGGCCCGCGTCGCCCTGTCGTCGCAGGGGGACACGACCGGGCTGGTGTTCATGGTCGCCTTCGAGCTCGCGGTTCAGCCGGATTTCACCTTCGAGGGCCTGTCCGCGGCACTGGAAGGCCGGTTGGGCACGCCGACCTCGAGTGCCAACCAGATCGGCAATGTCTTCCGTACTTGGCGGCTCAAGCAGGTGGATGGCCGCACCCTCACCATCGCCAAATCCCAGGCTTCGGATAATGGCGACCCCGTCACTGTCGTCAGCCTGACCCAGAAAAAATGAGCGATTTCGACCCGACCGCCCCTGGAAGCTATCGCTTCTGGGCCGACGAACATGTGCGCTTCGCCGACCTGGACATGCTGGGCCATGTCAATAACAAGGCCTATGCGACCTATTTCGAGACCGCGCGGGTCGGCTTCATGATCGAATGCGGCCTGTCCGAAGGGGCGCGGGTCGGCGTGGCGATGGTCCGGCTGGAAATCGACTATCGCAAAGAGATTCGTTTCCCCGCCACCTTGCGGTTGGGCGTACGCCTCCTACGTCTCGGTAACAGCTCGCTTACCCTGGCATGCGCAATATTCGACGGCGATGTCTGCGCCTCGACATCGCAATCGACCGCCGTGCGGTTCGACGCCGCGTCACGGGGGTCGAAGCCGTTCTCCGCGGCGGAACGAGAGGCGCTGGAGCAGTATCTCTGATGGAAAAGCCCGGCCTCGATCCGATCGTGCACCCTAAGACGATCCATCGCCTGGACTATCGCCCGCCCGACTTCCGCATTCGCCACCTGAACCTCGATTTCGACCTGGAGCCTGGGTCCACAACGGTCCGGGCGCGGATCGACATCGAACGCACAGCCAAGGGCAAGACACCGCTGGTGCTGGATGGGCGCAAGCTCGACCTCGCCTCGGTCGCAGTTGACGGCAAACCGCTCGGGCCCAAGGACTACGTCGTCGATTCCGAACACCTGACGATCGCCAAGATCGGCAAGCGCGCGATCGTCGAGATCGTGACTGTGATCGATCCGTCGTCCAACACCTCGCTGGACGGGCTCTATCGCTCCTCGGGCTCATTCTGCACCCAGTGCGAGCCCGAAGGCTTCCGCAAGATCACCTATTATCTCGACCGGCCCGACGTGATGGCGCCGATGACGGTCAGGGTTGCGGCGGACAAGGCCGAATATCCGGTGCTGTTGTCGAACGGCAATCCGGTCGAGGCCGGCAACCTGCCCAAGGGCCGGCACTATGCCGTGTGGGACGACCCGTTCCCCAAGTCGAGCTATCTGTTCGCCCTGGTCGCCGGCAGCCTGTCGCATATCAACGACACATTCGTCACCCAGTCGGGCCGTAAGGTGACGCTCGGCATCTACGCCGCCCCTGCGGACCTCGACAAGCTGGACCACGCGATGCGCTCGCTGAAAGCGTCGATGAAGTGGGACGAGGAGACGTATGGGCGGGAATACCAGCTCGACGTCTTCAACATCGTCGCGATCGGCGATTTCAATATGGGGGCGATGGAGAATACCGGCCTCAACATCTTCAACACCAAGTACGTGCTGGCGAGCCCGGACACCGCGACCGACATCGATTACGCGGGCGTCGAGGGCGTGATCGCCCATGAATATTTCCACAATTGGAGCGGCAACCGTGTCACCTGCCGCGACTGGTTCCAACTCAGCCTCAAGGAAGGGCTGACCGTCTTCCGCGACCAGCAATTCTCCGCCGACATGGCCGGCGAGGCGGTGAAGCGGATCGGCGATGTCGACCGGCTGCGCCGATCCCAGTTCCCGGAGGATTCCGGGCCGATGGCGCATCCGATCCGGCCGGACAGCTATATCGAGATCAATAATTTCTACACGCCCACCGTGTATGAGAAGGGCGCCGAGATCATCCGCATGCTGCGCACGTTGCTGGGGCCGAAAGGCTTCCGCGCCGGCATGGATCTCTATTTCGCACGCCATGACGGCCAAGCCGTCACCTGTGACGACTTCGTCCAGGCGATGCAAGACGCGACCGGCACCGATCTTGGCCAGTTCCGCATCTGGTACGGCCAGGCCGGCACGCCCCAGGTGTCGGCGCAAGGCACCTACGACGCCGAGACCAGGCGCTTCAGCCTGACCTTGAGCCAGTCCACGGCGCCGACGCCCGGCCAGCCGGAGAAGGCGCCGCTGCTGATCCCCGTCCGCGTCGCGCTGATCGGGCCGGAGGGCAATCCGTTCCCGCTGGACGCCACGGGCGCGACCGAGACGGTGCTGGAGCTCAAGGCCGCCAGCGCCCGCTTCGATTTCGACGATATCCCGGCCAAGCCGATCCCGTCGCTGCTGCGGGGCTTCTCCGCTCCCGTGCGGCTGATGACCGATCTGGGCGGCGCCGAGCTGGCCTTCCTCGCCGCCCATGACAGCGACCCGGTGGCGCGCTGGGATTCGGGCCAGGAGCTGGCAGTGCGGGCCATGCTGGCGAACGCCGCGCAGCCGGCCCACCCCGACGCCCCCGGCCTGGTCGACCTGCTGGCCGACGCGAGCGGCACGATGCTGCGAGACCGCGATCTCGACCCCGGCCTGGGCGCCGCCATGCTGATGCTGCCCGACGTGGCGGCGCTGGCCGAATTCGTCAGCCCGGTCGATGTCGCGGCGCTGATCCGCACGGTGCGCGATATCCGTGTGGGATTGGCGAAGCGGCTGAAGCCCATCCTGCTCGAGGTCTATGCCCGCACCGGGCCGGGCAACGAGGACAGCGAGTCCGACCTCTCCGCCCGGGCGATGGGGCGGCGGTCGCTCCATAACGCGGTGCTGCGCCTGCTGATGGCGGCGCCTGACGCCGAAACCATCGCGCTGGCCGACCGGCAGTTCCAGGCGGCGCGCGGCATGACCTTGCGCATCGGCGCGCTGGCCGCCTTGGCCGACACGGATGGGCCGGAGCGCGAGGCGGCTCTGGCCGCCTTCTATGAGCGGCACAAGGACAATGCGCTGACCGTCGACAAATGGTTCTCGGTCCAGGCCCGCGCCGACCGGCCGGGGACCTTGGAAGACGTGCGCCGGCTGATGCGCCATCCGGACTTCACCACCGGTAACCCGAACCGGCTGCGCGCGCTGGTCAGCGGCTTCGCCGACGGCAATTTCGCCCGCTTCCACGACCCGGACGGCGAAGGCTATCGCCTTCTCGCCGACATCGTCGCCCATCTGGACAGCACCAACCCGCAGGTCGGCGCCCGCATGCTGGGGCCGCTGCGCCAATGGCGCCGTTTCGCCGAGCCGCAGCGCGGCAAGATGGAGGCGGTGCTGAAAGACCTGATCGAGCGGGTGAAGTCGCGCGACATCTTCGAGGTGCTGAGCAAGAGCCTCGCTTCGTAAGATTCCCATCTGTTCTTGATAAGTTCCTAAATGCCGCCTATCTTAGGCGGCATGTCCAAGCTCGTGATCAAGACGGAAGTCGATGCCGTCCCCGACGTTCCCCGCAAGGGACGGGGCGCCGTCTCCAACCGGCCCAGCGGCCGGTTCGATAGCCCCGACCGGATCAATACCGACGACGGCTGGGGCGGCGAGCCCGAGGAATGGGAGAACGCGCCGTTCCAGACCGTGCTCGGCATCGACACGGCCAAGAAGATCATCACCCGCAACCAGTCGCCCGATGTCGGGTTCGACCGCTCGATCAACCCGTACAAAGGCTGCGAGCATGGCTGCATCTACTGCTTCGCCCGCCCGACCCACGCCTATCTGAACCTGTCGCCCGGGCTGGATTTCGAGACGAAAATCTTCCGCAAGCCCGACGCGCCGGAGCTGTTGCGGCAGGAACTGTCGGCCAGGAACTACACGCCCGCCACCATCCAGCTCGGCATCAATACCGACGCCTACCAGCCGACCGAGCGCACCGAGATGCTGACCCGGCGCATATTGGAGGTGCTGGCCGAGTTCCAGCATCCGGTCGGCATCCTCACCAAGTCGGCCCTCATTCGGCGCGACATCGATATATTGGGACCAATGGCCGAGAAGGGGCTGGTCAAGACCGGCGTGTCGATCACCACGCTCGACCGCACCATGTCGCGCATCATGGAGCCCCGCGCGGCGACGCCGATGAAGCGGCTGGAGACGATCCGAGCGCTGAAGTCCGCCGGCATCCCGGTCTTCGTCATGTCCGCCCCGATCGTGCCGGGCCTCACCTGCCATGAGTTGGAAAGCATTCTGGAAGCGGCGGCCGAGGCCGGGGCAGAGCGCGCCGGCATGACCATCGTGCGCCTGCCGTGGGAGATCAAAACCCTGTTCGAGGAATGGCTGCGCGGCAACTTCCCCGACCGCGCCGACAAGGTGCTGAGCCTGATCCGCCAATGCCGCGACGGCAAGCTGAACCACGCCGAATTCGGCAAACGCATGACCGGCACCGGCCCCTATGCGCAGCTGCTGCAGCAGCGCTTCGAGAAGGCGGTGAAACGCTATGGGTTGGACAAGGAGCGCACGCCGATGAACCGGCTGCGGTTCAAGGTGCCGACGAAGCAGATGGATTTGTTTTAGGGTTTCATTAAACCCCTCGCCCGCAACGCGGGAGAGGGAGGGGCCCGCGCAGCGGGAGGGTGAGGGGGATTTGGAGCCGTAAAGCCCCCTCACCATCCCACCGCTAACGCGGCGGGCCCCTCCCTCTCCCGTTTCACGGGCGAGGGGCTTAACGCAATGCCTTCACATCCTTCGGCTTCACCGCATCCGTGTAGCTGTTGCCGAAGTGGGTGCGCACGTAATTCACCACCTGCGCCACCTGCGCGTCGGTCAGGCGGGCGGCGAAGGGCGGCATGCCGTTCAAGCCGCGCAGGACCATCGTCACCGGATAGCCGGCCGCCTCCAGTTTCGGATTCCGGGCTAAAGCCGGGTAGCGACCCGCCCCGGCCGCACCCTGGCCGTTCGCCATGTGGCAGCCCTGGCAGATGCCGGCGTAAAGCGTCTCGCCGGTCTGCTCGTCGAACGCCTCGCCAGTGCTGAAAACTGGGGTGTGGCCAGTCTCCGCCACGGCCGGCAAGGCAAGCCACGCCAGGGCGGCGGCCAGGAAAATCCTCATTGCCCCACCGCCTTGCTGTGCAGCCGTTCGACGGCGTTCAGCGCCGACAGGATCGCGCCTTCCTGCCAGGCCGGCAGATAGGAGGCGTGCTCGCCGGCCAGGACAAGGCGGTTGTCGAAGGCGCAGAGATCTTCGTAATGGTCGGCCAGCGCAGCCTCGGTCCAGTTGCTGGCGCAGCCCAGGGTGAAGGGCGAGCGGTGCCAGGCCATGGCGAAGCCGTTCTCGAACTCGGCCTCGTATTGGGGATGGATCTTGGCGCCGAGCGCCACGGCGCGCTTGATCCGTTCGGCAGGGGCCAGGGCGGTGAATTCGAAGGCGCGGGGCGAATCGTACTGATAGGCGCCCAGCAGCACGCCCTTGCCGCCGCGGTTGAAGCCGAACTGGGGATAGCCGATCTGCTCTACGGCCAAGTCGGTATAGGTGATGCCGCCGAAGATCGCCTCGTCCTCCTCCCAGAAGCGGCGCTTGAACTGGAGCCCGATCTTGACCGAGGCGGCATAAGGCACCGCGCTGATCGCAGCCTTCAGCTTCGGCCCGGCATCGAGCGGGATCTGCGCCAGGATCGGCAGCGGGATGGTGCAGATGCACCAGTCCGCCGTTTCCTGGGTCACCGCGCCCGGCGATTTCGCATCCTCCCAGGCGACCGTCACCTTGGCCTCGTCCTGCCTGATGCCGACAACCTTGGCATTGAGGCGGATCAGGTCGCCGACCTCCTTGGCGAAGGCCTTGCCGATCGCATCCATGCCGCCGACCGGTTGGAACATCGTGGTCTGGTAGTCGTAGAGGAAGAAATTCTCCAGCGCCGCCCACAGGCCTGATTTGAGCAAATCGGGAAGCGCGATCGGCTGGCTCGGCGTCGGCTTTCCCCCCGTGCCGCCGCCGCGCGGCTTGTCCCAGCCCCGGAATTCAGACGCCGGCACCGGCGTGTAGGCATAATTCTTGTCGAGCGCGCCCCAGCCCTGGAGCGCCTTCAACAGCATCTCCTGGTCTTCCTTGGTCACCGTGGCGTCGAGCCTGCCCTGGCTCGTCGTCTTAGCCAGCAGCTCCGAGACATGGCCTTTGAAATCCATCGCCACGGCGCGGATGCGCTGCGGCTTGCCGTCGAAGGCCCGCGGCGACTGGAGGTAGGCGTTATGGTTCAGCTGGGTGAAGGCCTCGAGCTGGACGCCCAGCCGGCGGCAGTAATCCAGCACCCCGCGATGGTGATGCGGGATGCGCCACGGGCCGGGATTGAGATAGAGGCCGGAATCGAAGCCGCAGGTCTGGGTCTCGCCGCCCAGCTCGGTAAAGGTATCGCCGCCGCGCACCGTCCAGTTGCGCCCGCCGGCCCGGCTGTTGAACTCAAGGATCTTGACCGAATAACCGGCCTTGCGCAGCTCATAGGCCGCCGTCATTCCGGCGACGCCGGCTCCGAGGATCAGGACGGAGGCACCCTTGGGCGCGGCGCTGAGCTGGATCGGCCCCTTGTACGGCGACTCCGCCGCCAGCCCCAGGCTGGTCATCGCCTGATAGGCCGCGCCGCTGCCGGCCACGACACCGATCATCGTCAGCAGATCGCGCCGGTTGAAGCCCGGTGCCGCTTCGTTATCCATCAACGAATCCTGACTGTTATAGAAGCCAGTAGCGCGTAAAACCGGGCCCTGCGTCAAGCGCACCATCGACGCATCCAGGGTAGGCAATTATCCTTTGCCCATGCCCGAGTCCCGCCTGCCCCATTTCAAGTTCGAGCGCGCCTTCGCCGGCATCGTCTGCGGCGTGGACGAGGTCGGGCGCGGGCCGCTGGCCGGTCCGGTCGTCGCAGCGGCAGTGGTCCTGCCGCGCAAGCTGCCCCGTTCGGTGGCGCGCGATGTCGACGATTCCAAGAGACTGAGCCTGGCCGACCGCGAGCGGCTGGACCTGGCGATCCGCGGCTGCGCCATCGTCGGGGTCGGCGAGGCCAGCGTCGCCGAGATCGACAGCGTCAATATCCTGCAGGCCGCCTTCCTGGCGATGCGCCGGGCGATGACGCAGCTGACGGTGGTGCCCGATCTGGCGCTGGTCGACGGCAACCAGCATCCCGGCCTTCCCGTGCCGTGCCAGATGGTGATCGGCGGTGACGGCATTCACCTGTCGATCGCCGCGGCGTCGATCGTCGCCAAGGTCGTGCGCGACCGCTTCATGATTACGCTGGCCGACCTGCACCCGGAATATGGCTGGCACAGCAATGTCGGCTACGCGACCCCGGCGCACCGCAACGCCTTGAAAAGATTCGGTCCTACGCCCCATCACCGCACGTCGTTCGCCCCGGTGCGTGAATGCCTGGGTCAGATGGTTGTCGTAACCATCTGACTCTATTCGCGAAACAAGGGTTGACTGCGCGACTCGGTGACAACAAGATCGCGCCGCAATGCCGACGCGGGACCTTGATATATCAGCCACTGAGCTTCCCATCGGGCAGATCGTCATGGGCGACTGCATCGAGCGGATGAACGCGCTCCCGGAAAAGTCGGTGGACCTGATCTTCGCCGACCCGCCCTATAACCTCCAGCTGCGCGGATCGCTGCTGCGGCCGGACAATTCCGAGGTCGACGCGGTCGACGACGACTGGGACAAGTTCGCCGACTTCCAGCGATATGACGAATTCACCCGCGCCTGGATGACGGCCGCCCGCCGGATTTTGAAAGACGATGGGGCGATCTGGGTGATCGGCAGCTATCACAATGTCTTCCGCATGGGCGTGGCCCTGCAGGATATCGGCTTCTGGCTGCTGAACGACGTGGTGTGGCTGAAATCCAACCCGATGCCCAACTTCAAGGGTCGCCGCTTCACCAACGCGCATGAGACGCTGATCTGGGCGGCGAAGAGCGCGGAGACGCGGTACAAGTTCAACTACCACGCCATGAAGGGCCTCAACGACGACCTGCAGATGCGCAGCGACTGGGTGATCCCGATCTGCTCAGGCGGGGAGCGGCTGCGCGACGATAAGGGCGTGAAGGTTCATCCAACGCAGAAGCCTGAGGCGCTGCTGTTCCGCGTGCTGCTGGCGACGACCGATCCGGGCGACGTGGTGCTGGACCCGTTCTTCGGCAGCGGCACCACGGGCGCGGTGGCGAAGCGGCTGGGCCGCCGCTGGATCGGCATCGACCGTGACGAGACCTATGCCAAGGCTGCCCTCGAGCGCATCCGCATCACCGAGCCGCTGGCCCGCGACGCGCTGGCCGCCACCCCGTCCAAGCGCAACGAACCGCGCATCCCGTTCGGCCGGGTGGTGGAGCGCGGGCTGCTGTCGCCGGGAACGCAGATCTTCGATGCCGGCCGGCGCCACAATGCCGAGGTCTATGCCGACGGCACGATCGAATCCCGCACCCTGCTGGGCGCCTGCCGCGGCTCGATCCACAAGGTGGGCGCGGCGGTGCAGAACGCCCCGGCCTGCAACGGCTGGCTGTTCTGGCATTTCGAGACCGACGGCAAGGCGACGCCGATAGACATCCTGCGCCAGCAGATCCGCGCGGAGCAGGCATGAGCGCGGCCCCAATCCGTGGCAAGCCCTATCGCATCTTCGTGCGCGATCTGGAGATGATCGCCTCGGTCGGCGTGTATGAATTCGAGAAGGTGCGGCCGCAACGGATCCGCGTATCGATCGACCTCCTAGTCGGCCCACGGGCATCGGACGCGACGGACACCGTCGATACCGTGCTCTCCTATGAAAACATAGTGAAGGCGGTGCGCGCCATTGTCGCCGCCAGCCATTTCCACCTGATCGAATCCCTGGCCGAGAAGGTGGCCGCCGAATGCCTGACCCACTACACGGTCAGCACGGTAAAGGTGAAGATCGAGAAGCCGGACATCTTCCCGGATGCCGCGACGGTCGGGATCGAGATCGAGCGGCCTTAGGCTCCAGCCTTCCCCATCGCATGCCGCACCACCTTCATCATCAGGCTCGGCAGCGCATAATCTCCAAACTTGTCCGGCTTCACCCAGACGCCCAGTTTCGGATCGCCCTTTCCCGGCACCCGGCCAACCCAGACGGTCAAGGTCAGCTCGAAATGGGTGAAGACATGCCGCACCTGCCCCGGCAGGACACGCCAGTCCGCGGAAACCGGCGCGGCAGTCTTCGCGGCAGCGTCGGATAAAACCGGCCCCCAGGCAGTAGACGGCACCTCCATCATTCCGCCGAGCAAACCTTTCTCTTCCCGCCGGCGCAGCAGTACGGCACCCGTGCCGTCCACCACCCAGAAGGCCACACCGGCGCGATGTGGCCGCGCCACCTTCTCGGCCTTGCGCGGCAGGGTTTCGGCGATGCCGAGGGCCAGCGCCCGGCAATCGGTGCGCCAGGGGCACAGCGCGCAGGCGGGCTTGCGTGGGGTGCAGATGGTGGCGCCGAGGTCCATCAGGGCCTGGGCGAAGTCGCCCGGGCGGTCGCGCGGGACCAGGGATTCGCCGATGGCGCGCAGTTCCGGCTTGGCGGCGGGCATCGGGGTTTCGATGGCGAAGACACGCGAGAGCGCGCGTTCGGCATTGCCGTCCACGGCGGCCGCGGGCAGGTCGAAGGCGATGGCGGCGATGGCGCCCGATGTGTATTCGCCGATGCCGGGCAGCGCGCGCAAGGCCTCGCGGTCGGCCGGGAAGATGCCGCCGTGGCGTTCGACCACGGCCTTGGCGCAGGCATGCAGGTTGCGGGCCCGGGCGTAATAGCCGAGGCCGGCCCATTCGGTCAGCACATCGTCCAGCGGCGCGGCGGCGAGGTGGGCCACCGTCGGCCAGCGGTCGAGGAAGCGCAGGAAATAGGGGATCACCGCGGCGATGGTCGTCTGCTGCAGCATGATCTCCGACAGCCAGACCGCGTAGGGCGGGGTGCGCTGCCCGGCCGGGGCACGCCAGGGCAGGACGCGGCGATGGCGGTCGTACCAGGCGAGCAGCGCGGTGGAGAGGTTTTGGGGCTCGGCGACTCTGGCGGTCTTGGGCATGACGAGCCTATAACATGACGATGTCCGGTCCCCGCCATATGTCTCGCATGATCCCCGATGTCGCCGGCAAGGCGCTGGGCAAGAAGGGCCTGGGCTACGGCAAGCTGGTGACCGACTGGGCGACCATCGTCGGCGCCGACCTGGGCGAGGCGACCGCGCCGGTGAAGCTCTCCTTCCCCCGGGGCGAGCGCACCGACGCGACCCTGACCATCGACATCGTCCCCGCCCGCGCCATCGAGGTGCAGCATTCCATGCCGCAGCTGATCGAGCGGGTGAATGCCGTCTTCGGCTATCGCGCGGTCTCGCGCATCAAGCTGGTCCAGCGCCCCCCGGCCAGGACCGCCCCTGCCCCCAACCTGCGGCCGCTGAGCCTGGCCGAGGAGAGCGAGCTGGTGGAGCTGACCCAGGTCGTCCCCGACGGCGATCTGCGCGCCGCGCTGGAAAGCCTCGGCCGCGCCATGCAGGGCAGCCGACGCTGAATCGCCGCTATTGAAATCCGGGCCGGCACGCCGGATATTTAATAAAGTGAACTTTTGGCGATAGCCGGCGGGGAAGTGCGATGGGCGGGATTCTGATTACCGGTGGGCTGGTTGTCGACGGCACCGGGGCGGCGCCCTTCCCAGCCGATGTCCGAATCGCCGACAGCCGTATCGCTGAGATCGGCCCCCACCTTCAGCCGCAAGCCGGCGAGCGCGTCATCGATGCACACGGCTGCCACGTCGCACCCGGCTTCATCGAGAGCCATACCCATTACGACGGCACGATCTGGTGGCAGCCCGAGCTCGACCCCCTGCCCGGCTATGGCGTCACCACCCAGATCATGGGCAATTGCGGCTTCTCCGCCGCCCCGATGTCGGACGACCCGGCCATGCGGGCGGAGATCGCGAAGATATTCTCCTTCTTCGAGGACATCCCGGAGAAGCCCTTTATCGAGAAGCTGCCATGGGACTGGCGAACCTGGTCGGAATATCGCCGGTCGATGGAAACGCATGTGAAGACCGCGGCCAATTACGGCGCCTTCGTCGGCCATCTGGCGATCAGGCTGGCGGCGATGGGGGTGGAAGCGTGGGAACGCGCGGCGACGGCGGACGAGATCGCACGCATGGTGGCGTTGCTGGACGATGCGCTGAAGGCCGGGGCGATGGGCCTCTCCACCAACCTGATGGATCATGATTGGGGCGGCCGGCCGGTGCCGACCTTCAAGGCCGACGACGCGGAATGGACGGCGCTGATCGCCACCCTGGCGCGCTATCCCGCCGCCAGCATGCAGGTGGTGCTGGACACGACCATGCACCTGACCGCCGCGAAGTATGTCAGATACCTGGCGCCGCTGTGCGAAGGCCATAAGGTCCGCATCCAGTGGGCCGGGCTGGTTCCTAACCTCCAGTTCCAGGCCGATCTGGTCGATGAGCTGAAGGCGATCCACGCGGAGTTCCAGCGCGCCGGCAAGGATTACTGGACCGGCTATGCCCATGTGCCGATCACCAGCGTGATCAATATCCGCGCCTCCCTGATCTTCGCCCAGTCGGACGAGTTCGTCTGGCACGAGGTGGTGAAGGCCACGACCGACGCGGCCAAGCTGGCCCTGCTGAACGACCCGGACTGGCGGGCGCGGGCGCGCTGGTCGTGGGACAACAAGGCGCTGAAACACTCGCCCTTCGGCTCGCCCTGGAAGCTGCTGCTGCGCGATTCGGAGACCGGCGCCGGACCGCTGGGCATGAACATGGTCGAACTGGCGAGGCAGCGCGGCGTCCACCCGTCCGACGCGATGGCCGACTGGTTCATCGCCAACGGCCTTAGCTCCACCATCCATATGGAGCCGTTCGAGATGATCGAGGATGTCACGCTCGAGCTGCTGCGCGACCCGATGACCGTCGGCAACATCAACGACGCACCGGCGCACGGCCAGATGTTCTGCGGCGGCGGCTACAACATGGTGCTGTTCGATACCTGGGTGAAAAAGCTGGGCAAGCTCACGGTCGAGGAGGCCGTGCATATCCAGACCGGCAGGCTGGCCGACTATTTCAACCTGCCCGACCGCGGCCGGCTGAAGCCCGGCCTGCGCGCCGACATCACCGTCTTCGACCTCGATGAGATCGAGGTCCGCGAGATCGAGAAGATCACCGACGTGCCCAACGGCGACGGCGGCATGACCTGGCGCTGGACCCGCAAGCCCGCTCCGGTGCGCCTGACCCTGGTGAATGGCGTGCCGACCTTCGAGGGCGGCAAGTTCACTGGGGCGCTGCCCGGGGTGATGGTGAGTCCGGCGCCGCACGGAGCGGTAAACGGGAATTAGCGTCTGGGAGTCAGGAAGGGATTTAACGTCCTGACACCGAAAGGCGCGAAATCCGTGACGTTTCTG
>DATBAZ010000296.1:0-8112 GCA_036271255.1 Alphaproteobacteria bacterium | reverse complement strand
CGCCAGCACGGTGCGGGTCACCTTGTCGCCCAGCTGGTGGCAGAACATGCAATTCTCTTTCATGTTGTGCAGCCAGTGCTGCTGGCTCGCCATCACCGGGGCGATACCGTTGCCCTTGGAGCCGGTGCCCGGGAAATCGCTCTCCGGCGGCGGGTTCAGCATCGCGTACCAATAGGCGGCCGGGTAATATTCCGCGGCCTCCTTGGCGCTGGGGGCGATCTTGGCGGTCAGGTCCAGATGCGCGCCGGGCTCGGCCTCGACCGGATCTGAATCGACTAGCCCGTAGCCGCGCACCCACAGCTTGTAATGTCCCTTGGGCAGCGCCGGCATCACATAGCGGCCCTGATCGTCGGTCACGACGCTCTTCACATAATGGGCAGGCAGGTCCTTGGCCTCGGCGATCACCCAGACGCCGGCTTCCGGCCCCTTGTCGCTCTTCACCGCGCCCGCAATATCGTCCGGTCCGCTGGCCGCCAGGGCCGGGAATCCGAGGCAGCTCGTCGCCAGAAAGGCCGCCGCCAGGTAGTGCTTTTTCATATTATCCTCCCCAGGAAACCGGCTTTGCGGCTTTATTTCAGCGCCGATAGTGCCGGAAATCGCCCGGGAGCAGAACCACATTTCGGCTCAAACGGCGGTCACTTATCGATGCGCTCCGTTCGGCTTATGCGCGGGCCGTCCGCGCACCTCAGCAAGGTGGTCGTAGTGATGGCGATAGCTGCCGAGGCCCATGGTCTGGGAGCGCAGCTCGAGGATGAAGTCCTTGAGTTCCGCCACCGGCGTCAGCGCTTCGACATCGTCCCAGCCCGGCATATCGGGATTCTCGGTATAGCCCAATATCTGGCTGCGATGTCCGGAGAGCAGCCGCTGTGCGTTGGCCGTGAAGCTGTTCGGCACGTTGACTGTCACATGATGGATCGGCTCCAGCAGCACCGGTTCGGCCTTTGCCAGGGCTTCGGCGATGCCGTTGCGGGTGGCGGTCTTGAACGCCATGTCGGAGCTGTCGACGCTATGGAAACCGCCGTCGGTCAGGATGACGGTGACGTCGACGACCGGATGGCCGAACGGGCCTTTCTGCATCGCCTCCTCCGCGCCCTCGCGCACCGCCGGGATATATTGCTTGGGCACCGAGCCGCCGACGATGCGGTCGACGAACTTGAAGCCTTCGCCCGCACCGCGCGGCTGGATTTCAAGCTTCACGTCGGCGAACTGGCCGTGGCCGCCGGTCTGGCGTTTCAGGCGGGAATGCTGGAACACGGAACGGCGGATCGTTTCCCGGAAGGGAATGGCGGGTATGCCGGCCACGACTTTGAGATCGGCCGCCTGCGACAGCCGGCTGAGCGCGAGGTTCAGATGCGCCTCGCCCTGCCCGTGGATCAACGTCTCCCCGGTTTCGGCGTTCTGGACGACGCTCAGCGACGGGTCCTCCTCGACCAGCCTGTGAAGCGCGGAGGACAGCTTGGCATCATCCTTCCGGTCGGGCGCGTGGACCGTCAGCGCATAAACCGGCGGCGGCGGGTCGGGAAAGGCGAGGCCGTCCGCACGCTTGGCATCACCCAGGATCGTGCCTGTCGGCGCTGCGTCCAGCCGGCTGAGCACGACCAGCTCGCCCATATCCGCCTCGGCGACTTTCAGCAGTTCGCCGTCGGCGACGAGGTTGATGCCGCCGACACGGATGCCGTTGAGCACGGCGCCGTCCTTGAGCGCACCGCGCCAGACCCGTGCATAGGACAGCTTGCCGGCATGCGCCCGGTATTGGGTCTTGAAGATTTGCGCCAGCGGCTGGCCCTTCGCCGGTATGCCGCGCCGGGCCGCCGTCTCCTGCGGGCTCGGCACATCGTGGCGCAGCGCCTTCCACAATCTTTGGATGCCGTTGTCCCGCTGGGCAGCGCCGAGCAGCACCTCTACGATCGCGCCGCATGCCTGGTCCTTGTGCAGCTGGGGGAATATCTCCTCCAGGCTGGGCTGGATGTCCTCCAAGATCTTTTCCAGGATCAGGTCGTCGTGATCGGCGAGTGTCTCCAGCAGTCCGGCCCGTGCTTCCTGCTCCCGCTCGCGCATATGCGCGGGCATATCGACCAGCTCCGAAGCTTGCCCGGCGCGATAGCGGTAGGCGCGCTCATGCACCAGGTCGATATAACCCGTCACCGTGTCGCCGTCCCGGATCGGCACCTGGCGCAGCAGAAGGGGACATTTGGAATAGGCCTGGATGGCCTGCAGCGTGTCGCGGACCCGGCCCGACAGCGTATCGATCTTGTTGATGAAGAGGATATGGGGGATGGCCCGATCCTCCAGCATCTTCATCAGCGGGCTCAGGGTGGGCGCGCGCTCCGGCGCGGGCTCGCAGACCACGACCGCGAGGTCGACCGCGGCCAGCGCGCTGGATGTCTCATAAGCGAACTCGATCGAGCCCGGGCAGTCCAGGATCGACCAGCGGTCGCCCATGAAGCTGCAATGGCCGAGCCTGAGCTCGCTGGTCACGGCGCGCAACTGGGCGGCGCCTGGTCGCCGCGAGGTCACGCCCGCGGCCGCCATCAGCCCGTCGAACAGGGTGGATTTTCCGCTGCCGGTCGGCCCGACGAGCGCAATTGCGCGCGGCTTCGCGCTAGTTGATGAAGATTCTGGCATGGCCATAGCCTTCCCCCGGATCTGTGAGTTTCAAGTCACGGATGAGCCGGTCTCGGACAAGCGGCCGCAAGGGGGCCGACGAGTGCCGGCACTTCTCTATAGGAGAACTGTAACCCATATCGTTCTAACGGGAAGCTACAATTTCCTTGAAGCCGGAAACGGAACGTCAGCACAGTCCGCAATGGAGTGATCGCGATGTCCGCAAACAGCGTGAGCCGCACGGCACAGCCTGACGAGGGGGAGCTTCGGCGGCAGCTGGCCGCCTTCTACCACCTGGTCGATTTCTTCGGCTGGACCGACGTCATCTTCAACCATATCTCGGTCCGCGTGCCCGGGGCGGGGCACCACTATCTCGTCAATCCGTTCGGGCTGCACTACAGCGAGGTTACGCCGGCCAACCTCTTGAAGGTCGATACCGACGGAACGCTGGTCGAGCCGTCCGACTATCCCGCCAATCCGGCCGGCTTCGCCCTGCACGGCGCGATCCACGCCCACCGGGACGACGTGACCTGCGTGGCCCATACCCACACCAATCCAATATCGGCCGTGGCGATGAAGGCGGCCGGCTTCAGCCATGACAATTTCTATGGCGCACAGTTGTTCGGCCGGGTCGCCTACCATGATTTCGAGGGCATCACGCTTTACAGCGACGAGAAGGAACGGCTGCTGAAGAGCCTGGGCGACAAGCACGTCCTGGTGCTGCGCAACCACGGCGTCGCGGTGTGCGGGCGGGACGTCCCGACGGCTTTCATGCTGCTGTGGACGGTGCAGCGCGCAGCCGAAATCCAGTGTCAGGCCGGCGCGATTCCCGGCAGCGACATTCCCCTGTCCGACGCGATCCGCCAACGTTGCGCCGACGATGCCGACCGTCTGATGAAAGATGTCGGCGTCGCCGACCTGGTCTTCGCCGGCATGGTTCGCCGCATGCTGGCGCTCGACCCGGAGAGGCGGCGTCTCCTTTACAGTTAGGCGCTACATCAGGCGGCTTGAATCGAGGCCGATCCGGTCCGGCGGCTCTACGAAATCGCGGATCATCGCCTGCACGTTGTAGGAGGCGACGAGGCGTCCATCCTCGCCGAACACCCGGCCCTCCCCCTGCGCCAGGCCGCGCCCGGCGTAAATGGCGGGATTGGCGTAGAGCAGCCAGTCAGCCAAGTTCGCGTCGTCGTGAAGCGCGACCGTGATCGCGAGCACGCCGGTCGAGAGCGTGACATGGGCCTGGGCTTCGCCAAGGCCTGGATGCGGCAGCAACGCCGCCGCGATCGTCATGTGGCCGGTGAACTGGGCAAGCAGCGCCTGCCGCAGATAGGCCTCCGCCGGAACCTCCCGGTGGCGGACCCAGCCATAGATTTCAGGCGGCCCGATATAATCCGGCGGCCGCCCGTAGTGACCATCGACGAACCGCACATCGCGGCCGGTCATGCCGTAATCGTGGAAGGCGGATGTCGCCGGTCCTGCCACCTCAGGCATCGCGACCTGCCCGCGAATCTTGTCGGATGCGCCGATATCCATCAGCACCAGCGCCGAGGCGACCGGCTTGCCCTCCTGCGCGGCCTCGACCGACACCGTCGAGAAGGAGCGGCCCCGGCGCAGCACGGCGACCTTGAAGAACAGCGGCAGGTCGAAGCGCGCCGGGCGCGAGAAGATCATGTGGGCGGAGACGGCGTGCTGACCCTCCACCGCCTTCGAGGCGGCGACGATGGCCTGGCCCAGCAGCTGGCTGCCTTCGACGACGTTCCGGCGGCGATCCTCGTAGATCGGCGCGACATACAGGCCGGGTCCTTCCGGCTGGACGTCCATCAGCCGAACCAGGTCGGCAAGATCGCCCCAGCGGGGAAACAGGTTGACCGTTCCGGCATCGTCGCCTCTGCCCGGCCAGCGGTCGTCCACCTTGATGAGAAGCCGCGCCGGATCGAGCGCAAGCAGGCCGGGCGCATGGCGGCGCGCAACCGTCTCGCCCCTGACAGCCAACGAAGCGAGGGAGAAACAGGCCAGCATGTCGCCTTCGGGCAGCAGGATCTCGGCGTTCGCCTCGGGCAGCGCCGTCACCGCCGCGCCGCGCGTTTCGGCGATCAGCAGATCGCCGGCCCAGACGCGCACGAGCCCGTCGATCGGGATGCAATCGGGCGGGATCAAGACTGCGAACCTTTCGAGCGTTGGTAAATCGACGGTGCAGTACCGACGGCTACCGTCACCCGGTCTTGGTAGAACGCAACATAGCCCTTAATCGGCGCGACCTCGGGGTAGGGGGTTTCATAGCTCCAGGCGATCGCATCGTCGGGCCGGTCGGCATCCGCCCAATAGGACGCTTCGCCTTTATATGGGCAGCGGCTCGACTTGCCCGGCATTGAGACCAGTCGGTCGAGCCGGACATCCTGGCGCGGGAAATAGAAGACCAGCCCATGGTCCTGCTCGTCCACCAGCAAGGTCCGCCGGCTTTCGGCCAGCACGGCACCGTCCAGGGTCGCGGTTATGCGGTTCAGGCGCCGCAATATGTCGACGCGATAGTCGTAACGCTCCCCATAGCCTGGCGGCGTATCCGCGGCACTCATTCAATCCTCCCCGACATTAAATTACAGCACATGATTGGAGAGATGTAATTCTCATAATTTGGCTAATGTATATTTTCAGTAACGATCATGCGCTATATCTCCAGCCTGATTTGAAGGGTCTGGAAGATATCGATGACGATCGTCGTAAGCAGCGGCCAGCAGGTAGCCGTACGCAGCGGACAAGTTGGAAAGCATATCGTCGTATCCCGTGGCGGCTTTCTCGAGGTGGTAACCGGCGGAAAGGCTATCGCGGCCACGGTCATCGGCGCGTCGGATAGCCGTGGCCAGATGGAAGTCAGCGGCGGGGTCGCGAGCGGCACCAAGGTCGTCAGTGGTGGAATTTTTGCCGTGGAGGCCGGTGGAAAGGCAATAGGCACGACCTTGACGGGTTCGGCCGCGGTAAAAGGCGGCGGCTATTATCCGTCCTTGGAGGCGGTCCAATCCCGAGGAACGGCGAGCAAGACCACGGTCGGCGCAGGCGGGGAACTGGACGTGGACGGCGGCGGGACCGCGACAGGGACCGTCGTGACCAAAGGCGGGAAGGAATACGTCAAGGCCGGCGGGTCGAACAAAGGCACGGTCGTCAGCAGCGGCGGCTACCTGGAAATCGATAGCGGCGGAACCGACAGCGGAACCGCCATAAAGAAAGGTGGCCAGGAGGCCGTTGCGGCCACCGGCAAGGTGGCGAACGCCATTATCTCCAATGGCGGCCAGCTTGTGATCACCAGAAGCGGGACCGGCAAGAGCCTGGTCGTCAGCAGCGGCGGCTATCTCGAAGTTGATTCCGGCGCGTCGCTGGCCGGGGTAACGGTCATGTCGGGCGGTGAAATCGTCATCGCCGGCGGGAAAGTGACGGGGCTCACGCTTAAGAGCGGCGGCAGCGAGATCATACAGAGCACCGTCTCGTCCGGCGTTACCGCAAGCGGCGCTGCGATCGGGGTCAATACCTATCAGATCGTCCTCAAGGGCGGGCGAAGCGTCGCCACCCATGTCAACAAGGGCGGCACGGAGAATGTCAGCGGCAGCGCCAGCGGGACGGTGCTCAGCGGGGCCAACGCCCATATGACGGCGGTCCTGAACGTGGAGTCGGGCGGCATCGCCAGCGGCACGGTCGTGAAAGCGTATGGCCGCGATTATGTCTTCAGCGGCGGTATTACCACCGGCACGATCATCTCAGCCAACGGACAAGAGGTCGGCCAAGGCGGCACGATTCGCGGCGCCAAAGTGATGAGCGGGGGTATCGAAGATGTCGTCCTGGGGAAGGCCATCGACGTCACCGTGTCGAAGGGCGGCAATATGCAGGTCGACCTCAGCGGCACGGCCAGCGGCACGAAACTGGTCGGCGGCTCCGTCCAGGTCTATTCCGGCGGCATCCTGAGCGGGATCGTGGTCAGCAGCGGTGCGGTTCTGGAGGTTCAGTCCGGCGGTGCCGCCCACGACATTACGGTGTTGTCCGGCGGCGAGATTGTCATGGAAGGCGGCAGTGTCACCGGCCTGAAGGTCAGCAGCGGCGGCATCACCGAGACACTCGTCCAATCCGGCCAGACGTCGAGCGGCGCGCAGTTGGGCGCAGGCGATGTGCAGGTCGTGCAGCATGGGGGCACCGCGCTCAACACATCGGTGGGCGCCGGCGGCGACCAGGTCGTCAGCGGGATCGCCAGCGGAACGATCCTGTCCGGCGGCTCCGGCACGGCCAGTCAGGAAGTGCGGTCTGGTGGGCAGGCCATCGGCACCATCCTGCGATCCGGCAGCAACGAGATCGTTTCGGGCGGCGGCCTGGCGAGCGGGGCGACGGTAAGCCTCGGCGGCACCCTTCAAATAGACGCCGGCGGACAGGCGACCGTTGTGACGGTATCGAGCGGCGGCACCATCGCCTGGGGCAGCGGCGTCACGCCCACCAGCCTGACGCTGCTCAGCGGCGCCGCCGAGGAAGTGTTCGGCGGTGGCGTGATCAGCGGCGTGACGGTCGCCAGCGGCGTCACGCTGACCGTGCTGGGCGGGACCTCGGGCAATGCGGGCTCGGCGGTGAACGTGAAGATCGCGGCCGGCGGCCGGATCATCGACGAGGGCGGGACGCTGAACAACGTGACCGTATCGAGCGGCGGCCAGGAGACGATCGCCTTCGGCGGCACGGTAAGCGGCGTGACGGTCGCAGACGGCGTGCTGCTGGAGATCTATTCGGGCGGCACCGCACACGGCGTGACCGTGTCGAACGGTGGGGATCTTCTGGTCGATGGCGGCACGGTCAGCAGTGCAACGGTCGTGAGCGGCGGGACGATCCAGGTCAATGGCGGCACGGTGAGCGCTCTGACGGTCTCGAGCGGAGGCGAAATCGACGTGGGCGGCGGCACGCTGAGCGCGTTGACGGTCTTGAGCGGAGGCGCAATCGATGTGGGCGCCGGCGGCGTGCTGAGTGGCATCAGCGTGGGCAGTGGAGTCCAGTTGTTGGTCGAATCCGGGGGCACTGCGAGCAACACGACGCTGAACGGCGGCACGGAGACCATTCGCGTGGGCGGTGCCGGCGCTGTTACGTTCGGCACCGGCGGCAAATTGATCCTGACGGGAAGCGCCGGGGTCAGCGCTACCGTTTCCGGGTCCGACCTGGGCAGCGGGATCGATCTGCGGGGCTTCGCCAGCGCGACAGTTTCATTCACTGAGAACGCGAGCGGTCCGCAGGGTGGCGTGCTGACGGTCAGCGCCGGTGCGCTGACGGCGACAATCAAATTGTTCGGGCAGTATGTGGCTGCCGGCTTCGGTACCGCCGCCGATAACTTGGGCGGCACGCTGGTGACCTATTCGCAGCCCCCGACCTCCGGTCTGACGCCGAAGCTCGCCACACCGCACTGACGCCGGGGGCGGACTCTCCCCCCGGCGCGACATGCGGGCGGCAGGTGCCGCCCGCGCTTCCTCAGTGCCGCAGCCGCGTTGCCAGCTT
>DATBAZ010000295.1:0-5456 GCA_036271255.1 Alphaproteobacteria bacterium | reverse complement strand
CCGATAACCACGATTTTCATGACTGTCCTCCGTTGGGACGGCCGATCCATCACGGCCGTTACAGGAGGCAGGATGCCCGCAAGCCCTGTACAAAGTCCTTGCGGCTTTGTTCAATCCTCCTTGGATTTTCATCGTTATAATGTCCAAGAGAGGTGGTTGCTCGGTGGATATGCCGCCGACGAGAGGTCAAAGGTGCAATTGGCGTTTGCGGACTGCGTGCTCGATCCCGACCGGCGGGAACTGACCCGGGGATCGGAGCCGATTGCCGTTGGGCCGCAGGTCTTCGACCTGTTGACCTGCCTGGTGCTGAGGCGCGACCGGGTCTTGAGCAAGGACGATCTGCTCGATGCGGTATGGGCGGGCCGGATCGTCTCGGAATCGACGCTGGCAAGCCATATGAACGCAGTGCGCAAGGCGATCGGCGACAACGGGGATGAGCAGCGCCTGATCCGGACCGTCGCCCGCAAGGGGTTCCGCTTCGTCGCCGAGGTCAGGGAGCTGCATCCGTCACGCGCGGCGGAGGCAGAACCGGAAGGACCGGGCGATGCGCCGGGCGCGCTGCCCGACAGCCCCTCGATCGCGATTCTGCCGTTCGTCAATCTGAGCGGCGACCCCGATCAGGCCTATTTCGCCGACGGCGTGGTCGAGGACATCATCGCCGCCCTGTCCCGCTATCGCTGGCTGTTCGTCATCGCCCGCAATTCCAGCTTCATCTACAAGGACCGTCAGGTCGACGTGAAGCAGGTGGGCCGCGAGCTGGGCGTGCGCTATGTGCTGGAAGGCAGCGTGCGCAAGGCCGCCAACCGCGTGCGGATCACCGGGCAGCTCATCGATACGACAAGCGCGACGCATCTGTGGGCCGACCGCTTCGAAGGCACGATCGACGATATCTTCGAGCTGCAGGACCAGCTCGCGGCCTGCGTCGTCGGCGCGATCGCGCCTCAGCTCGAGCGGGCGGAGATTGCACGCGCCAAGCGCAAGCCGACCGGAAGCCTCACCGCCTATGACTGCTATCTGCGCGGCATGGCCCATCTGCATGTGGGAACGCGCGAGGCCATCGATGAGGCGCTGTCGCTCTACTATCAGGCGATCGAGCGCGATCCGGAGTTCGCCTCGGCCTACGCGATGGCGGCGTGGTGCCATTTCTGGCGCAAGGTCAATGGCTGGATGGCCGATCCGGCCACCGAAATCGCGGAGGGCACACGCCTGGCGCGCCAAGCCGTCGCGCTGGGGCCGGACGATGCCGTGGCTCTCACCCGGGCCGGCCACGCGCTCGGCAATTTGACCGGCGATCTCGACGGTGGCATTGCGCTCATCGACCGAGCGCTGGTTCTGAACCCCAATCTCGCGACCGCCTGGTTCCTCGGCGGATTCCTGCGTGCCTGGCGCGGCGACACCGACAGCGCGATCGAGCATTTCGCCCATGCGATGCGCTTCAGCCCGCTCGACCCGGAAATGTACCGCATGCAGGCTGGAACCGCGGTGGCGCACCTGTTCGCCGGTCGCTTCGACGAAGCCTCGTCATGGGCGGAGAAGGCGTACCGGGGCTTGCCGAGCTTCCTGATGGTTGTCGCCGTCATCGCGGCCAGCCATGCCCTCGCCGGCCGGATGGACGCGGCGCGCGAGGCGATGCGCCACCTGCTTGAGCTTGACCCCACCTTACGCATCGCCAGCCTTGCCGGCTGGCTGCGCATCCACCGCCCGGACCATATCGCCACCTTCGCGGCAGGCCTGCGCAAGGCCGGGCTGCCGGAATGAGGCGTTACGGCCTCGACCGGCGGCGGATCAGATAGGCGGCCCCGACAAATGCCGCGCTGAGCCCGCTCCAGACGAGCTGGGCGCGCAGGTCGGGCTCGAACGCCATCAAGGTCAGCACCAGAACGATGCCGGCGATCACTGCCCAGGACAGATAGGGGAACAGCCACATCTTCAGCGGCAGCGTAGCGCCCTGACGCTCGAGAGTGCGTCGCATGCGGATCTGGCCGAAGGCGACGATCATATAGATGAACAGGATGATCGCGCCGGAGGTGTTGATCAGGAACAGGAAAACGACATTCGGCGACCAGACGGCGGCGATCGCCGCGAGATAGCCCGCGGCGCTGCCGATCAGGATTCCGCGCGTCGGCACCTTGTTGCCGGAGATATCGCCCATCCAGGCCGGCGCATTGCCGCTGCGGGCCAGCTCGTACAACATGCGCGAAGTGACATAGAGCCCGGAATTGAGGCAGGACAGAACGGCGATGATCGCAATGACCGACATTGCCGCCGCGCCGCCTGGAATGCGCATCGCCGCCAGCGCGGTGATGAACGGCGAATAGCCGGGCGTCACCGTCTGCCACGGCACCGCGGCCACGATGATGGCTATGCTCAGCACATAGAACACGACGATCCGCAGCGCCACGGTACGGGCGGCGCGGGCGACGTTCTGCGCCGGATCGGTCGATTCCGACGCCGCGAGGGTCGCAACCTCGCTGCCCATCATCGAGAAGATGGTCACCGGCACGGCGGCCAGCACCGCGCCGGCTCCCTTGGGTGTCAGCCCGCCCTGGCCCGTCAGGTTCGCCCACGCCGTCGCGAGGCCAGGGCCGAAGACCAGCAGAAACGCCAGTCCGATCACGACAAACAGGGCGACCGCCGAGACCTTCAGGAGGGCGAACCAGAATTCGAACTCGCCATAAGCCTTGACCGACATCAGGTTGGTCAGGGTCATGATCGAGATCAGCACCAGCCCGATCGCCCAGATCGGCAGGCCCATGCCGGCGGCTTCCAACCAGGGCTGCAACAGCTTGGCCCCGGCGATGGTCTCGACGCCGACGGTAATGATCCAGAAATAGGCGTAGAGCCAGCCGGTCAGGAAACCCGCCCATTTCCCGAGGCTCAGCGCGGCATACTCAGCGAAAGAGCCGTGCCCCGGCCGTGCCACCACCATCTCGCCCAGCATGCGCATGACGAGGAAGACCAGCAGCCCCGAGCCGGCATAGCTGAGGGTGACGGCCGGCCCTGCGATGTTGATCGCCGCGCTAGACCCGACGAACAGCCCCGCGCCGATGATCCCTCCGAACGCGATCATGGCGACGTGCCGGGATTGCAAAGTGTGGGCGAGGCCTCGTGATCCGTCTTGGTTCGGAATACTCTGTGCGATGTCGCTGGCCACCGATGTTTGATCCTGCTCTTGGGATCAGCGGCTGGAGTCCGCTGCTATCCGCCAGGGTTTGATAAGGACGGCCGGCTGTCAATCGATTGTCGCCAGTCTTTCGATGGCCGCGACGGCAGTCTCCAGCCCATCCTCTTGGTCGATGGAGGCCCGAGAGCCGCGGCGGCCGCGCATATCGCCGATCAGGCCGGCGACCGACCCATTGAGCGTGGCGGCGCTGGACGAACTTCATCTCGTCTTCCGTGCGGTCGGTTGCCCGACTATAGCATCGCTGAACAATCGCGCCGAAGGTACAACCGCATGAAATTCGAACAGTCCCATATCGGTATCTGCGTGTCCGATCTGGATCGGTCCCTCGCCTTCTATCGCGACGGGCTTGGCTTCGAGGAGGGGCCGATCTTCGAGATCGACTATCCGATTGCCGAGATGAGCGGCGATGTCCGCCTGATCTCCAAATTCCTGCATAGCGGGGATCTGCGGATCGAACTTCTGGCTTTCAAATCCCCGTCACCCTTCGGCAAGCCCTCCGCCAGCCGCAACCAGCTTGGACTGACGCACCTGTCCTTTTCGGTGGACGATCTCGATGCCGCCGCTGATCGGCTGGTGCATTTCGGCGGCAGGATCATTGAGGGCACACGCTTCACGCCGGAAAACGCCATCCACATCATCTTCCTGGCCGATCCTGACGGCACGCGGATCGAGTTGATGAAGCACGCGGCTGGCGTCAGATGGCCGTGGTATTCGTGATTCCATAACCCGGGCGTCGCCGCCGACGCCAGGGCACCACCGTCTCTACAGACCCAGCAGCTCTCCGATCGACCCCCCGAAGAACTGCTTGCGGGCACGGTCGCTGGCGTCGGTCAGCTGGGCTTCGCACAGGGCCACCGCGTCGGCGCGGCCTTCCAGGTGGGGAAAGTCGCTGGAGAAGACCAGCAGCTCGGGCGGCAACTGCGCCATGGTCGGCTGCAGCGGGTCGCAGGCGGTCAGCGGCGTGAAGCGGACCTGGCGCCGGATATATTCGGACGGCTTCAGCGGCAGCTTGTAGTCTCCCTTGCCGATGCCGAACTGCGCGCCATAGGGGCCGACCGTCACCGAATCCAGCATCGACATCAGGTTGGGAATCCAGCCGATGCCCAGCTCCTCGACAATGACATTCAGCCTGGGATGGCGCTCGAGAACCCCGTCGATGACCAGGGCCGCCAGCGCGATCTGCGGCACGACCTGGCCGTTGATCAGGTGCAGGATCGCGTAGTGCGAGGGATCGCCGCCGTTGAAGAACCAGCCGTGCTTCACGTCGCTGCGCCCGGCGCCGATATGGAAGATCACCGTCATGCTCAGATCCTCGGCTGCCGACCACAGCCGGTCGAAATCGGGATGGGTGAAGGACTTGGTGTCGCTGACCGGGTCGGCCCTGACTTGGAAGGCGCGGCTGCCCAGCCCGCGCATGCGGGTGATCTCGGCGATCGCCCAGTCGACATCGGCGATATCGATCAGCGCCACCGGGATCAGCCGGTCGGTATGGCCGTGAAAGCAGCCTGCGGCCCAGGTGTTGAAGGCCTGGAACGCCCGCAGCGCCAGATCGCGCCGGCCCTGCTTCATCGCCAGGACATAGGGCGTCGAGCCCATGGTGGAATTGACGAACTGAACGTCGATGCCGTGCTCGTCGCAGAATTTGACCCTTGCGTCACCGTCATAGCCGGCGGGCGGCACGTTCAGCATCTCCTTCTGCTGCTCCGCGGTCGCTGCCAGCAACGCCTGCAGGCTGCGCTTGCCCGAGGGGGCCAGCAGGTCGATCAGGTTCTCCGGCCGCTGCTTGCGCGGGATCGCCTCCAGCAGGTCGCCGACGACGCCCTGGACCACACGCTCGATGAAGCTCTCGTCGCTGGGCGGGATCAGCTTGGCGAGCGTGGGATCGACCTGGTCGAGCCAGTCCAGCGGCTCCATGAAATGGCTGTCGACATCGATGACGCGCATGGCCGTCTCCCCCTGAATTCCTTGGGGATCGATGATCCGCCCCATGGGCGGGGGGAGTCAATGAACCGCGGCGGTCAGAAGTCGAACTCGTACTCCAGCTGGAGTTTCAGCGTGCCGCTGGGCGAGTCGTGGGTGAGGCCGACCAGGTAGCCGGCCTCATATCTGATCTTGCCCGGCGCCGCGTCCACCTCTCCGACTAGGACCGGTCCGGCCCGGTTGTCCTGCCGGGAATAGCGGCTGAAGCCGGTGAAGGCGCCCGGCATGCCGAACAGCTGGAGTCCCGGCTGGAAGGCAGATTTCAGCACATACTTCACCTCGAAGGCATAGT
>DATBAZ010000294.1:0-4833 GCA_036271255.1 Alphaproteobacteria bacterium | reverse complement strand
CTCCGCATCGCGCCCTTCGCCCCGCGCGACCGCCTTCAGGTCCCACCCGGCGCTGAAGATGTTCTTCGGGTTCGGACCGCCGATCAGGATCGCCACGCGCAGCGCTTCGTCATCGTTCAACCGGCGGAAGGCCTCGAAGAGGCGGGTGCTGGTCGCCGTGTCCAGGGCGTTGGCCGGCGGTCGTGACAGCGTCACCGTCAGCACCGGTCCGTCGATTTCGACTTGCACGGTTTTGGCATCGTGATCGGCCACTTAGATTGCTCCGAACCTTGTTAACTATTTATTGGTATTGGAAAATCTGGTAGGCTGAAAGCCGGCAACGCTTCATCCAACTATGAAGAAGATTCATAGTGCGATATTGGAAATACATCCCACCCCTGAAGACCCTGCTGGCCGTCGAAGCGACCGCGCGGCTCGGCAGCTTCTCCAAAGCCGCCGATGAACTGAACGTCAGCCAGTCCGCCGTCAGCCATCTGGTGGGGCAGGCGGAGGCCTACTTCGGCCGGCGACTCCTCGACCGCGCAAGCCGTCCGATCAAGCCGACGGCCGAAGGGCAGCGCTATGTCGGGGCGCTGGTCTCCAGCCTGAACATCCTGAAGGCCGAGGGCCAGCATCTGCGCGAGCGGCATGGCGACACCACGCTGACCGTGTCCTGCAATCTCGGCTATGGAAACTTCTGGCTGCTGCCCAAGCTGAAGCGGTTCCACGACGGCAATCCCGGCATCACCGTGAACATGGTGACGACGTATCAAGGCCTGCCGGCGCTGAGCGAGGGGATCGACGTCGCCATCCGTTTCGGCAAGGGCGATTGGCCGGATTGCCGGTCACGGCTGCTGTTCCGCGAATGGATCGTGCCGGTGGCGAGTGCCGGTTATATCGAACAGGCGGCGCCGATCCGAACGCCGCGGGATCTCCTGCGACACACGCTCCTCCACGCCCATGCTACCGACAAGACCTGGTTCGACTGGGAGCAGTGGTTCGACCATTTCGGCATCCCGCGGCACTCGCCGGCCCCGGCTTCGACAATCATGTGATGATGATGCAAGCCGCCCTCACCGGTGGCGGCGTCGCGCTCGGTTGGAAAGGCACGGCGGGGGAATTCCTGCGTCATCGTCAGCTGATCGAGGTGCCGGCCCATCGGATCGATGTCGATGGCGGCGTGTTCCTGGTAGCGCGCCATGACCGCCGCCCCTCCCAAGCGCTGGATACCTTCTCGGAGTGGCTGGTCGAGCAGGCGACGGCCGAAACGGAATGAGATCGAGCGGCCGCTATTTCTTGCGGGTCTTTCGACCTTTCCGTTTTCGCACGGTCACCCAGCGGATACGTCCGGCCTTGCCGATCAGTGTCGCCAGCCTGCGCTCCTTCACGAAACTGGCGGCCTTCGCCGGTGCCAGCCACTGAAAATTCCGCTCGTGCTTCTCCGGCCAGTCGCGGAGCTGCCGGCTGACCCGCATGAGGAAGACTTCCACCGAAATCCGCCGCGCCGCACCATGCTTGCCGATCTTGCGATAGATGTAGCGCCCGATCGCCGGTTCCATGACCGTGCCCTTCAGGCCGGCTTCTTCATAGGCTTCGCGCGCGGCCGCCTCGGCTGGCGAGCGGTGGCGCATCGGCCAGCCCTTCGGCACGATCCATCGTCCGGTCTCGCGCGAGGTGAGCAGGAGGACCTGCTTGCCGTGCTTTCGCTTGCGGACCGGGATCACCCCGTATTGGCGGAGCAGCTCCGCCGGTTGGCGTGGCTTCTTCGACATGTTCGCGGTCTCAACCTTCCGCCGATTGCCGGGTTCCGCTCCAGCCTATCACTCGGTCGCCGGCTCGGAGCAAAAGCCGGAAACCGACGCGCCATCATCGACCGCCAGCCGGCGATACGCCAGCACCGCCAGCAAGATCACCAGCGCTTCGAGCACGAAGGCGATCCGGAAATCGCCGATCGAGGATGTGCCGTCCGGCGGTGCCAGCAGCGACAGCAGCGCCGTCGCCGTGCCCATGCTGATCGAGACCGAGAGCCGCCAGAAGATATAGTAGAGCGCGCTGTATTGGGCGAGCTGCTCGGGATTCACGTCCGCGTAAGAGAGGTTGCTGGCGGTGCCCCATTGGATCGAGCGCGACAAGCCGAAGACGAAGATATAGGCCAAGCCGAACCACATCGGGGTCGAGACCTGGAACAGCGCGAAACCGGCGGTGAGCAGGGCGATGACCGGCGTGTTGATCACCAGCAGCCGACGGAAGCCATACTTCTTCAGCATGGTCGGCAGGAAAAACCGCGGGAACATCGAGCCGATGCCGACGATGAAGGTCCAGGAGCCGGCCTGCACCGCGGTCATGCCGAAGCCGATCTGGAACATCAGCGGCAACAGCAGGGTCACCGCGGTCATGCCGATCGTATCCAGGCCGCCGCCGGTCAGGAGCGTGATGCGGATGGTGCGGACGCGAAATAGCCGGAGATCGAGCAGCGGATCGCGCGCCCGCAGCAGATAGGCGATCGCCGCCGCCAGGCTCATGACCGACAGGAGCAGCAAGCCGGCGGTGATCCAGCCGGACCGGCCGCGGTCACCGAGCGAATCCATGCTGAAGACCAGGAGCGTCATGCCGAGGCTGATCAGCATGAAGCCGATCAGATCCAGCCTGGGCACGTGTCCGGACGTGCGCGCCGGAAAGCAGGATATGGCCAAGGCGGCGGCGCCCAGCGCCAGGGGCGCGTTGACGAAGAAGATCCAATGCCAGGAGACGTAGGTGGTCAAGGCGCCGCCCACGAGCGGCCCGACCAGCGGGCCGACCTGGGATGCCAGCGACATGTAGATGTTGATCTTCAGGACCTTCGAGCGCGGAAAGGCGCGGAGGATCGCGACCTGGCCGACCGTCCCCATCAAGGCGCCGCCGCAGCCCTGCAAGGCCCGGGCGAGCACCAGTATCGGCAGGGTGTTTGACAGGCCACAGCCGATCGATGCGACGCCGAAGGTCGCGAGCGCAGCGAGATAACAGGCTTTGGTGCCGAAGCGTTCCGTGAGCCAGGCACCGAGTGGCATGAAGACGATCAGAGCGAGGACGTAGATGGTCATCACCAGGCCGAGCTCGTTCGCGGGACGGCCCAGGGTGATGCCGATGCCGGGCAAGGCGGTGACGACGATGTTCTGGTCGAGCGCCACCATGAAGTTGCCGAAGCCAACCGTCATAGCGAGAAGGATCAGCGCGCGGGCGGCAGGGCTGGGGGCCGCGGTCGGGCCGGGAATACTGTCGGGACTCATCGGTGTGCCGTCACCTGCTCTAAGGCCGTGTGGGGTGCATGGTCAAGGGCCACACCGGCCTGAAATGACCGAGCCAGCGCCGCATCGACGCGACTCGGCTCTCATGGGATAAGCTTGTCTCATGTCCGATCGACGCAACGAGCTGCCGCGGCCGCCGATCAAGGTGCCGACGTTTCCGCCGCCACATCTGCTGCTTTGGCCCGGCCTGCGGAAGGGCAGCGCGCTGTGGCGGCTGCGGCGCGCCTATCGGATCGCCTGGCGGCGCCGTTTCGCGGTCCGCGACTATTGTCGGATGGGTTTCGCGCTGCTGGCCTGGCCACCGGCGGCGGCGGTGCTGGCCTTCCGCTCGACCCGCGCAAATGGGGCTCGCTATCGGCGCCAGACCGGTGTCGGCCTCGTCTCGCAATTCCTGGCGCAGGCCTATCTCGCCATCGTCCACCGTATGCTGCCGCACTATTACTATGTGTTCGAGCTGCAGCGGCCCGAGCTGTTCCGCCGTGCCGCCGAATATCTCACCCGCACGGAAACCAAGGGCGGCGTCTATCGCGCGCTGAAGCAGCGCGAGAACCGCCATCTGCTGGTGCATATCAACGACAAGCTGGTCTTCTCCGCCTTCTCCCAGAAGCACAAGGTGCGCGCGGTGCCGGTGCTCGCCGGCTTTCGGGCCGGCGCGCGCCTGGCGGATATCGGACCGGCGGAGCTGCCCGCGGGCGCCGATCTCTTCGTGAAGCCGATCGAAGGACGCGGCGGCGGCGGGACGGAATCCTGGCAGGCGTTGCCCGACCGGCGCTATCGCAACAGCCACGGCGTGGAGAGCACGCTCACGGCGCTGCTGGATCACGTCGCGACGCTCTCGAAGCAGGGCGGCGAATATCTGATCCAGCCGCGCCTGACGAACCATCCCGACATCGCCGACCTGACGCCGGGCGCGCTCTCCACGGTGCGCCTGCTGACGATACTGAATGAAGCGGGCGAACCGGAAGCGGTCAACGCTGCCTTCCGCATGGCGATCAGCAAGACGTCGCCGGTCGATAATTTCCATGCCGGCGGCATCGCGGCGGCGGTCGATATGCAGACCGGCATGCTCGGTCCGGCCTCCGGCCTGGGCCTCGGCGGCGATTTTGCCTGGCATGAGACGCATCCGCTGACCGGCGGCCGGATCGTCGGGCGCCGTCTGCCGGATTGGCGGACGGCGGTGGATCTGGCCGTCGCCGCGCACCGCCTGCTGGCGCCGCGGGTCATCGTCGGCTGGGATGTCGGGTTCCTGCCCGACGGACCGTGCCTGGTCGAGGGCAATGTCGGGCCCGACGCCGACATCCATCAGCGCGTGGAGCGCAGGCCGGTCGGCAATGCGCGCTATGGCGAATTGCTGGCCTTTCACCTGGAGCGGCGGCTCGGACTCTAGGCCTTGAACAGGCGTGCCGCGTTCGGCGAATAGCGCGCGACCTTGTCGGGATCGAGCGCGACACCAAGCCCGGGTCCCTGCGGGATCGAAAGATAGCCCTCGGCATCGAGCTTGAACGGCTGCGCGAGCAGGCCGTCGACATAGGGGCTGCCACCGATGAATTCGACCAGGTCGGTCAGTGGC
>DATBAZ010000293.1:0-19643 GCA_036271255.1 Alphaproteobacteria bacterium | reverse complement strand
GATCAGCACCGAACTGCCGTCTGGCGACCCGCTGGGCACACCGCTCCGGCTCTTCGTGCCGTCGATGACCGGCGCGGATACGGCGGAGTTCTTCACCCATTATTTGCGGGTCTTCGAACCGCCGCGCCACCTGGCCTGGGAGCACCCGCCGGAGCCGCTCAGCATGCACCTCACCCGCCGCGACCAGTATCTGGAGGTGCTGCCTTCGGGCAGCTGCCGCTATTGGAGCACCGATACGTTCCTGGGCGACACAGCCGACGAACTTTATGACCGCCACTGCGCCTGGGTACAGCGCGGGCTCGACACAATCGCGACCGAGCTCAAGGCCGAGGCCGAGCGGATCGCCCATGCAGAAAGCCGGTGATCCGATCGGGCATTTGAGCCCGCCAGTCTCCCGGCTGGATACCGTGCCATTCGCGAATGTATCCCCTCAGCCGCTTATGGTAGCGCCGGGTTCAGGACTGACCGTAGACGTCTGGCTTAAGATGACAGAAGCATCCGGCACCACCTGGCCGATCATTCACTTCGACTATACCGGCTACACGGTGCTGGTGACGGGCGGCACAAGCGGCATAGGGGCTGGCATCGCCGCCGCCTATCGCAATGCAGGGGCCGAGGTGGCGATCACCGGCACGCATGACGAGCCGGAGTCCTATGGCATCGACCTGACGGGATATCGCTACCTGACCTTGCGCCTCCCGGACGATGGCCAGATCGAGGATGTGGCGGCGGCGCTGCCGAAGCTGGACATACTGATCAACAATGCCGGGGGTATCCTGACCGATGCCGTGCACAGCGAGTTCGACCCGGCGGTGTTCGAGCAGTCGCTGCGGATCAATCTCTCCAGCGGCTTCCGTATGGCCGAGGCCTGCCGGCACCTGCTGTCGAAAAGCCGATTGCCCGGCGGGGCCAGTATCATCGGCATCGCTTCGATGACCTCCTTCTTCGGCTGGGACGGCATTCCCGGCTACGGCGCCGCCAAGGCGGCGCTGGTGCAGACGACCAAGACGCTGGGCATCGCTTGGGTCGACGAAAATATCCGCGTCAACGCAGTCGCTCCGGGGATGACCGCTAGCCGCGCCAATGCCCTCATGCTCGAAGACTCAGAAGCGATGGCGCCCTATTACGCGCAGATTCCGATGCGCCGCGTCGGCACCCCGCTGGACGTCGCCGGCACCGTACTGTTCCTGACCAGCCCCGCCGCTTCTTACATCACCGGACAGACGATCCCGATCGATGGCGGCTGGTCGGTATCGCGCTGGGCGGGGTGCCGGTCAGCCACGCTGCCATGAAAGCGACGGCCTCAGAGAAGGGGCTCAGTTCCACGGCAGCCCGGAGCGGTCGTGAATGTACGAATGCGTGACCGTGGGCGCCGGATTGGCCGGCTGCATGCCGGAGCCGTCGAACCTTCAACGGATACAGGGGACCTGAACATGGACGATGAGTTCACGGGAAAGTCGGTTCTGGTAACCGGTGCCGCCAGTGGAATCGGCCGGGCCATCGCCCGCAAGTTCGCCGCGCGCGGCGCGCGTCTGCTGCTCGTCGACATCGATGCCGCAAAGGGCGAGGCGGCAACGGCCGACCTACGCGATCGGGGCGTGCAGGCGCACTTCTTCGCGGCCGATGTCGCGGATGCGTCAGCCTGCATGCGGATGGTGGATACGGCGCGAGATCTCTTCGGACGGCTGGATGCGGCGGTGAACAACGCCGGGATCGCCGATGGTCCGGTCGTCGAAGCCACCGACAACTATCCGCTCGAGCGCTGGGACCGGATCATCGCCGTCAATCTCTCGGGCGTCTTCCATTCTTTACGCTATGAGCTTCCGCTGATGCTGCAAACCGGCGGCGGCGCCATCGTCAACACCGCCTCGATCTCCGGCCTCGTCACGTTTCCCGGTACGCCGGCCTATGTTGCGGCCAAACATGGGGTGATCGGGCTCACCAAGATGATCTGCAACGAATATGCGGGACGCGGCATACGCTGCAACGCCGTCGCCCCTGGGATCATCGACACGCCTCTGACTGCCGGTACGCTGGCGATACCGGCCTGGGAAACGTCGCTGAAGGCGATGATCCCAAATGGCCGGATAGGCAAGCCGGAGGATGTGGCCGATGTAGCCTTATGGCTCTGCAGCGATGCCGCCGCCTACGTTAACGGTCACGTCGTGGCGGTGGATGGCGGCTTTCTGGTCCGCTGACGCTGCCAACGGGGTCTCTCACTGATACCGGCAATCACGGTGACTCTATCGTCGGCGTGACTCCTTGCGGCGGGAGGTTCCCGCTATTAGGATTCCAGCCCAATTACGGTCAAGCTGCTGAGACAGCAAATATTTTGGGGCATTTCGGGGAGGGTGGTCATGCTGGATGGGGGCGCAGGCGTCATAGGGCCGGTGGGCGCCACGATTTGACCCGACGTCCGGTCGAACTTATGCGTCTGGCGGGGCAGGGTCGAATCTCAAGATCGATGCGCGCCGCGACCAAGGGCGGAATTGAGGTGATCGTCGCCGGGCACTATGAGAGATGGACGGCCTACCTCAACGCGTTCGATCATATTTCGTGAATTCCGCTCCAGTCCCCCTCGCTGAAGCCGACCTACCCTGGATCGATCTGGAGGGAGGCGCTTATCTCAGCGATCCCTGCCGCGTGCTCGATGCGGCGCGAAGCCGCTCTCCGGTGATCAGGACTGTGCGCGGCTATGAGGTCATCGCCTACGACACGATCAGGCAGATGGTGCTGGACCCGAAGCTCGACAGCACTGGCTCCGAATTTTACCGCGATGCCGGCGGCTCCGACGTCATCGTGGAATATGCTCTCAACGGCATGCTGCCGATGATTCAGAATCCCCGGCACGACCGCATCCGCAAGGTGCTCCAGCGCGGCTTCACCCTGCCGCGGATCAATGCACTCAGGCCAGTCATGCGCGCTGTCGGGAACCGGCTGATCGACCGTTGCCTCGGACGTGAAATGACCGACCTGGTCGCCGATTTCTCCCATCGATATCCACTTGAGGTACTGTGTACGCTGATCGGCGTACCCGAGGCTGATATGGCTCAGTTCGGCGACTGGACGGTAGAGCTCGGCCGCCTGGCGCAGTTCCCGCTGGAGCCCCACGTGCCGCATATCGATGCGGCGCTTGCCGGCCTCTATACATATTGCAAGAGCCTGATCGCGAAGCGGCGGGTGCAGCCGCGCGACGACTTCGTCTCGGACATGATCGCTGCCCAGGTCGAGGGCGAGCGGTTAAGCGAGGCCGAGCTCCTGGGGGCGCTCGTCAATTTCCTGTTCGCCGGCCACGACACGACCCGTTATCAGTTCGGCTGGGTGATTCAGCTGCTGATGGAGAATCGCGACCAATGGGACTGGCTCCGCGCCGAGCCCTCGCGAGCATCCGGCGCGGTCGAGGAGACGCTGCGGCTGCAGCCCTCGCTGCACGTGTTCCTGCGCCGGGTGATTGTGGAGGCGACCTACGGCGGAGTTGTCCTGCCTGCCGGCACCTCGCTGATCCTCAATTCATTCGCCGCCAACCGCGACCCAGCGATGTTCCCCGACCCGGAGCGCTTCGATCCGGGCCGGGCGAACGCCAACCGGCACCTGACATTCAGCTACGGCACTCATCTCTGCTTGGGCCAGGCGCTTGCCCGCGCCGAGATGGCCGAAGCGTTGCAGCTTTTCGTTTTGCGCTTCCCGGATATGCGGACAGCGGGCGACCCCGACATCGCGGGCGGCCTCTCCTTCATGCGCGGCGCCGAGCGCCTGCCCATCTCCCTCAACGGCTGATCCAGAACTTAAGGAGTTCCCCATGCTTCTGTCCGGCAAGACCATCGTCGTCGGCGGCGTGGGGCGGGGGATGAGCCGGAAGCTCAGCCGCCAGGCTGCGGCGGTCGGCGCCGCCGTGGTGCTGGCCGGCATCGAGGCAGACGTCATCGCGGAGGTCGCGGCCGAGATCGAAGCTGCCGGACATCGAGCCCTGCCGGTCCATGCCGATTTGGCGCTGCCGGCGCATTGCGAACGCGTGGTGGAACAGGCGCTCGGTCGCTTCGGGCGCATCGACGGGCTCATCAACAGCGCCTACAAGGCCAACTTCGTCTCCTTCGCCGACGCAGACCTCGCCGACTGGCGGGACATCTTCGACGTCACCCTGTTCGCGCCCTTGAACCTCACAAAAGCGGTGCTGCCCGCCTTTGCCGCCGGCGGCCGCGGTGCGGTCGTCAATATCAGCAGCATGGTCACGCGAAAGCCGCTCAAGGGTCAGGGCGCCTACGCCGCCGCAAAGGCAGCCCTGCAGGCGGCAACGCGTCAGCTGGCGCTCGAGCTCGGTCCCCAGAATATTCGCGTGAACAGCGTCGTGATGGGCCATATGTGGGGCCATCCAGTGCAGACTTACTTCGCCGGCCTCTCGGCCCAGACCGGGATGTCGATTGACGATCTCAAAGCCGAGACGGCCGCCCATATCCCTCTCGGCCATATCCCGACCGACGAGGCCTGCGCCGATGCGATCCTGATGCTGCTTTCCGACTATGCCGGCGAGGTCACCGGGGCCACGCTCGATATAAATGGCGGCGAATACATGCCGCAGTGAGGCCGTAAAGGTCAGGGGAAGCGCCCAAAACCGGTTTGCAAGATACCAACGGGGTCTCTCCGGGACCCCGATTCAATAGCCGGCTGATGGCCCCCGGAACCTATGTTAACGAACATCCAATAAATCAGTCCATCGATCCGCGGTTTCACTTCGGATGCCTGAATACATTCGCGGATTTTCTGAGGGCAAGACAGCTGGCCCGGCGCCGGCGTTGCAGGGAGGAACAAGAATGACTTCGACAAGGGGTAGTCAAGGCATGGAAAATTCAGGCGGGTCGCTGTGGACGGCGCGCATCACCCTTGGCATGTTGCTTGCCGGTGCGTCGCTCCCGGCGCTGGCCCAGGGGCAAGCGTCGACCCAATCGGGCGAAGCCCTGGAAGAGATCGTGGTGACGGCCCAAAGGGTCGAGGAAAAGCTTCAGAACGTTCCCGTGGCGGTGACGGCGTTCTCGCCCACCCAGATCGCGGACCAGCATATTGAGACTGTGCAGGATCTCGCCTTCCTGGTGCCGAACTTCTACTCGATCCAGGAGTCCGGTTCCGGCAATGCCGCGGTCTACACGCTGCGGGGTATCACCACGCCGCAATTTTCCTTCCAGCTCGATTCCGGCATCGGCGTTTATCTGGACGGCGTCTATATCGGCCGCGATCTCGGCACCCAGTTCGAGGCGGCGGATATCGCGCGCATCGAGGTGCTGTCGGGTCCGCAGGGCACGCTATTCGGCCGCAACACGACCGGTGGCCTGATCAACTACATCTCGCGGACCCCATCGGGCGTGCTCAGCGCCCATGAGGAGCTGACATTCGGGAATTTCGGGAAGTTCCGCACCAAGACCCGGCTCGAGCTGCCGGAATATAATGGCCTCAGCATCCTAGTGTCTTATGTCCACGACCAGTTCGACGGGTATGTGAAGAACCTGGCCGGCGGCACCGTGATCAATTACGGGCCGGCGACCCAGGGACGGCTTGGCTCGATCGCCGCGGCCAATGAGTTCGGCAGCGAGGATACCGACGCGTTCTTCCTCGCCGCCCGCTACAAGGGCGACAATCTGCTGATCGACTACAAGTTCGACTATACCGACAACACGTCGGTCCAGCAGGCCACGCAGGTACTGGGCTTTTCGCCTGGAGCGGGCGGCGCTTTCGGCAAACTGATTTTCTCGCTTCAGCCGCTGCTGGGCGGCGGCAACGTGACGTCGCTGTCGCGGCTCGGTGCGGTTTCGGAGCCGTTGCAGGGGCCCACGATGGAGCAGATCTGGGGCAACAGCGTCACGGCGGCGTATGACGTAAATGATTGGCTGACTCTCAAGAACATCCTGGGCTACCGGGAATTCCATCAGACCAACTACGGCAGCCAGTTCGACGGCAACACGCTGCGCACCCCGCCGGGCTTCGGCCTGGGGCCGGGCGGCAGCCTGTTCACGTTCCAGGGCACGTTGGCCCAGCGCGACCAGCATCAGGTCTCGGAGGAGCTGCAATTCGTCGGCAAGACCGGCGCGTTCGACTGGCAGGCGGGCATATTCTACTTCGATGAGCAGGGCACGCAGTATAATCCATATTTCCTGCTGCGTTCCCTTCCGGGCCACACGCTGGGGCCGCTCGACCGCGTGGCCGATTTCAACGACAACGCCTATATCGACAATTCGTCTGTCGCGCTCTACGCGCAGGGCACCTGGCATGCGACCGATGCCCTCGACGTCACAGCCGGCGTGCGCCAGACCTGGGACGATCGCTACGATCGCGAATACGATCTGGCCGGCCCGCCGGTGCAGACCTTCGATCCCAGCTACAGCGATGCTGACTGGCAGGCGCTGGTCCAGTATCACTGGACCGACACGCTGATGACCTATGCCAAGGTCGGCACCGGTCATCTGACCGGGGGCACCTATCACGGCACGCCCTTCAGTCCCGAGCATCTGCGGGCCTATGAGGTCGGCGTGAAGAGCGAGTTTCTGGACCACCGGGTCCGCTTCAACGCCGATGCCTTCTATTCGGACTACCGCAACCGGCAGATCGAATATTACAACGGCGTCGTTCACTTCCTGAACGCGGGCCATGAGTTCATCAAGGGTGTCGAGGCTGAGCTCGACGTCATTCCGATCGAGCATTCGCTGGTATTCGCGAATTTCGGCTTCAACCACGAGAACACCAATCAGCAGACCGTGCTGATCTCGGGAACGGAGGTTCAGGTCGGCGGCCTGGTGAAGGGGCTGTTCAATCCGGAATACACCTTCTCCGGCGGCGTCCAGTACGACTTCCCCGACCTGCCGATCGGTGGCCATATCCAGGCCGAGATCGACGCGCAGTATCGCAGCAAGGTCTTTACCCAGATTTCCAGCAACGAGGCGGGCGCATCGGTCTCGCCGGCGCTTGAGGCAGTCGTCGATCCGCCCGCCTTCTGGTTGCTGAATGCCCGGGTCGGTCTGGTCGATCTTCCGCTCGGTAATCTCACCGGCAAGGTGGTGATGTGGGGCAAGAACCTGACCAACGTTCGGGAGGTCGAGTACGGCGTGGATTCCGGTTTCACCATCGCCGCCCATTTCATGCAGCCGCGGACCTTCGGCGCCGACATCGTGCTGGATTTCGGTGCGCCCGCCGCGCCGGAAGCCGCGCCGGCGGCCTATGTCCCGCCGCCTGTGCAGGCGCCCGCCGCACCGCATTCCTACCTGGTGTTCTTCGATTTCAACAAATCGGATCTCACCAGCCAGGCGACCCAGATCGTCGACCAGGCCGCGTCCAACGCCGGCCCGGCGCATGTCACCAGGATGGTCGTGACGGGCCATACCGATACGGTCGGTTCCGACGCCTACAATATGCGTCTCAGCCGGCGCCGCGCGGAATCGGTCGCGGCACGTCTCGAGAAGGACGGGATCCCATCGTCCGAGATCGAGATCGTCGCCAAGGGCAAGCGCGACCTGCTCGTCCCGACCGCCGACGGCGTGCGGGAACCGCAGAACCGGCGTGTTCAGATCGTGTATGACGGTGCCGCGACTTCTTAATTAAGGGCGCAATAGATGCAGAGCGAGCAGTTCCGACGCCTCGAAGATAAACAGGCGCTTCAGGAGCTGCTCGTTTCTTATGCGCGGTCGTGCGACGATCGTGACTGGCCGCGCTACCGCTCGCTCTTTATCGCGGAAGCTGAGATCGACTACACCGGTGCCTACGGCCGGTCGGGCCGGCGTGATGAGATCGCGGATTGGATCGAGGCGCTGATGAGCGGCCCCGCCCTCCAGCATACCCAGCACCTGCTAACCAACATCGAGATCGCGCTTGCGGGCGATCGGGCAGCTGGCCGGGCCGATTACCTGAACCCGGATGTCTTCATCCGTGCCGGAGGGCGCGCGCTTCTGGTCAATGGCGGGATCTACGACTTTACGGCCGTGCGGACCGACGAAGGTTGGCGGTTCAGCACGCTGGCCGCCCGCATCCTCTGGTCCGCCGAGGGAAAAGTCTTGGAGAGGCCCTTGGGCTAGGCGAGGCTCTCGCCAGAGCGCAGGGGCTCTGCGCAGAGCAGCTGCTGTTCCTCCGGCATCGGCCGGAACCGCGCTTACCGCGCGCGTTCCACCGGAAGGCGCACGCCCATCTGTTCCAGCAGCGGCATCACCCGTTCGCCGAACTGCGGCATCTCCTCAAGATAGTCGTGGAAGCCGATGAATAGCCCGTTCACCCCGCACGCATGCACGTCGGCGATCTGCTGTGCGATCTGCTCGGGCGTGCCGGCAAACGTGATGTTGCCTGGAGACATCGCCATATTCCGCAGGAACTCTTCCTGCTGGTCGACGGGCACCGCATCGACGTCCACGCCGGATTGAACCGAAAGGTTCCTGGCCGCGACGAGATCGGCGTTGTCGCGCAGGTGCTGAAGGAAACGCGCAGCCTCCGCTTCGGTGTCGCGGCAGATCACCAGCGCCGTGCAGATCAGCCCGACGTCCGGATTGCCGACATCGGCCGCGACACTGCGCAGATTGCGGCTGTGCTCGCGCAGCTTGTCATAACCCTGAAAGCTGGCAAAGGTGAAATCGGCCTTTTCGGTCGCGAAGCGAACCCCGGCAGGCGACATTGCTGCGCTCACGATCGGCGGCTTGACCTGGATCGGCTTGGGCTTCCCGATGCAGCCGCCGAGATGGAAGAAGCGGCCGTCATAGTCGAACGGCTCATCTTCCGACCAGATCCGCTGCACGATCTCCAGCCACTCGGCGCCGTAGGCATAGCGGTCTTCCGTCGAGTGGGGGCTGACGCCGAACATCCCCATATCGGCCTTGTACCAGCCCATCACGGCATTGATCCCGGCGCGGCCGCCCGTGATGTGATCGATCGTCGCGATGGCCTTCGCGGCCAGGGTAGGATGCACCAGCGGCAGGTGAAGCGTAACGATCGTCATCAATCGGTCGGTCACGGCGGCGATCCCGGCCATGTAAGTCAGCGTCTCGAAGGTCTCGCCGGCATAATCGGTCTGTCCGCCGAAGCCCCGCCAGCGGGACAGCGGCATGAACAACTCGAATCCCATCTCGTCGGCCATCTTGGCGATGGCAACGCTCTGATCCCACGAGACCTCGAATGAGCTCGGGACGGTATGAATGCCAGCCGACCCGGATGCGTTTGTGCCGAAGACACCGAACATCATCGGCTGCCGGCGATAGCGGGCAATTGCCGTGTCGGCGCGCGCGATCCGATCGAACCGGGCCATGATTACTCCTTAGTGCTGCGGCGCCTGCGGTCCGGCGACTTTCAGGCTAGGCCGGCGGGTGCTCAGGGCGCCGCGACGTAGCGCAGATCGGTTCCGCAAATGTCGGCGAGCGTCGGTTCATCGTGCGGCAGCGCGATTCCGCGGCTCGACAGCAGCGCGCGCATCGCCGCGATGTCGGTGACCAGCAAGTTCATGCGAAATATCCCGTCGCCGTGCTTGGCGAGGAAGCTGCGGATCCGGTTAGACAGCGGACTCTCCGCCTTGCCGTCATCGAGGGCGAAGAAGCCGATGTCGTGCAGCCCCTTGCCCTCGCCGGGTGCGGGGAAGTGCCAGGATTTCACGCCGCCGGCGCCGGTGCGCGCGGTCGTCTCCGTCGGCTCGACGCCGAACACCGCGGTGAAGGTCTTCAGGGCGCCGTCCAGATCGGCGACGGCGAAATCGAGGCCCGAAACCCCTTTGAACAGGCCCCCCTGGGTTTCGTCGCCGAAGTCGGACGACCCGTCCTTGGTGAACATCATCTCGCGGCCGATCTTGTCACCGCCCGGGATGTGGCGTGCGATAAAGATCTCCACGCCGTTCAATGTGCCGAGCGAGTTGCTCTCGCCGACTGCGTATCGCGCGGGTTCGGCATGCACCCACTTGAGGCCTCGCGACGAGAGGTCCGCCATCGTCTTTTCGATGTCGTCGCACATGATGCCGATGAGGAAGAGGCGGTCGTGCGCCACGCGGATCGAATCGCCGCCTTCCTGGAACACGCCGAGCGCATGCATCATCTCGCCATTGCCGGGCAACTGATAGTAAGTCGCGACGATCTTCTGGCCGGGGGTCATATCCGGATGGATCCACAGCGGCTCGGTTCCGAAAATGCGATCGAGCTGATCCTTGCTGCCGTCCAAGTCTTTCAGGACGTAGTCGATTACGTAGAGGTTCGTGAGCATCCGCTTAATCCTGTGCGTAAGTCGCGGTCATCTTGAACAGGACGCTATCAACGGGGATGACGGAGTAGCAACCGATCTCCACCGGCAGACGCGACTGCTTTGCGGGCAGGTCAACCGCTGCGCCCATCGGTGACAGCAAGCGATACCGCTGGGGCCGATCCGAGGAACGGTTGAATGGAGCATTGTCGGTCATCGGCGCCGGTGGCTTACTGCCGGTCCGCATCTTCGTCTGCCGATACTGAACCAATTCAAGGATCACCGATGTCCAAGCCGCGCCTTCTGGGCATCTCCGGTAGTCTCCGTAAGGCCTCCGGCAATACAGCAATCCTGAAGGCCCTGGCCGAGACCCTCGCCGACAGGGCGTCGGTCGAGATTTTCCCGCTCGACGATATCCCGCTCTACAACCAGGATATCGATGTCGAGCCCTTGCCGGCCGCGGTGGTCGCGCTGCGCGGCGCCGTCGCCGCAGCCGACGGCGTCATCATCTGCTCGCCCGAATATAATTACGGCATGTCGGGTGTGCTGAAGAACGCGCTCGACTGGGCCTCGCGCCCTTATGGCAAGGCCAGGCTGACCGGCAAGCCGGTGCTGACCGTCACCGCATCGATGGCCTCCACCGGGGGCGTGCGCGCCCAGCTTCAGCTCAACGAAACCCTGACCGCCATCGCGGCACTGGTCGTGCTGCGTCCGCAGGCGATCATCGGTTCGGTCCTCCAGAAGATGACCGACGGCAGGTTCACCGACGAAACCTCGCTCAAGTTCCTCAATGCCGCCGTCGACGACCTGCTCCGCGACATCGCCAAGACCCAGGCGGTGATCAAGCAGGAGAGTTGAGGGCGCAGCGCAATGCAGACCTGAGCGCGAATTGGATAAGTGGATCAAGGCGGTCCGATAAACCGCAAAAACTGTTCTGCCATCACTTTAACGGCGAGTGATCGATCGAGGTGCTGGCGGACGACGACGGCATAACAGAACTGATCGAACTGCAGCAGCAGTAAGTGCGCACGCACGCGAGCCTCTTCGTTGTGCTCGGACGTTGCCGCCGCGAACGCGGGAATTCGGCGTCCGAAGCGCGCAATAAGCGTATCGTGGGTAGTGTCAACGACGGAATCGAATTTGGGGTCGATAACATCCACTTCCCGCATAGTCTGCACGAGGGGACGATGGCCGCTTAGCAGGTCGATAATGCGGTTCAGCCATGCTGCAATATCGGTCGTTCTGTAACTACCTCCAGCCGCGAATTCGTCATGCGCCGCGTCGATGGAGATCGCAACCTCGTCGAAGAGGGCGGTCGCGACCGCCGTCTTGCTGTCGAAATGCCGATAGAAGGTTGCCCGGCTTACCCTGGCGCGCCGGACGATGTCGTCCACGGTCGTCGCTGCATAGGATACTTCGGTGAAGAGGTGGCGCGCGGCAGCGAGCAGATTCTGCCGGCTCGTCAGTTTCTGCTTTTTCTGAAGCTTCGTGTGCTGGCTTTTGCGATATCGGGGACCCGCAGATTCCCGTGTCTTCGCAGCGCCCGAAATCCCTCGAGTAGCGCCGATCTTATCCATCGTTCCTTACATATTTTTACCAAGTGAATACCGCGTCTCGCGCGCCAGGGATAGGGTCATCCCTTGCCGGCCCGGAGCGACCTTGAATAATCCAGAACGAGCCGCTTGACGAGACATATATCTCATCGTATTCCGTGTTCCAGATAGGACAAGTTCTGGGGAGGAACAGCGGGTGGAAGATCGCACGCCGCGCGTTGCCGGCAGCCCGGCTTCACGCCAGTCATGGCGCCGCACTCTCCGGGGGCGCGCCGTCGCGGTGAGTGTCATCATTTTAGCGGCCATGCCCTGCCAATCGCGCGGGTCGACGCAGGACGGCGTCACCGGAACGACCCGCGGCTTCGTTTTCGAATATTTCTGGTACGCGATGGCGTATGGCGCCGACGACTGTCCGGACGGCTTGGCCGTTTCGATGGAGAAATATTACAAGCACCCCTATACGGCCGGCCGGCCCGGGGCGCCCAAGGTGAATGCCCTGGTGGCCAAGGGCGAGAAGGGTACCGAGGAGCGCTGCAAATATCCGGCCGCGTTTGAGGAGCCGCCGCTGCGCACCGCGCAGGGCCGGGTCGCCTTCGGCCTGAACCTCGACGGCGGGTCGGCCGACAAGCCGGCGCCGAACACCTGCCGGCACACCAAGTTCACCAGCCCGGACGGCCAGCCCGGCGTCGACAATCAGCTCTACAGGGCGCTGGCCTGCATCGCCGCCTACCGCCCGGAGCAGCATTTCCAGTCGAACACGATACGCGACTTCGTGAACAGCGCGCGCCAGGACGGCGCGGTCACGACGCTCATGGAGATCACGGGCCTGACCGACGACCGGAATGCGTCCGACGTCCAGGTCGGCCTCTATTCCAGCGCCGAGCCGACGCAGCTCGACAGCGAACGGCGGGGGGAGCCTTACGACAGCTACGCGGTGACCAAGAATACGCGCTGGCATAACGTCACGCACGGAAAGGTCGTCGATGGCGTGCTTACCACCGATCCGATCGACATCCGGTTGGACCATTATCAGGGCGAGGGCCTGAAGGCCCATTCGGAATACTACATCCGCGGAGCCCGCCTGCGCGTGAAGCTCCTGCCGGACGGCAAGGCCGAGGGTATCCTTGCCGGCTATTCGGATGTGGAATCGGCGTATTCGACCGAGTTCGGCCAATGGTATCCGACGCTAGAGATCGGGTTCGGTGGAAGCTGTCCGGCGCTCTACGCGGCCATTCACAATCTCGCGGACGGTTATCCCGATCCTGCGACCGGACGTTGCACGGCGATCTCCACCGCCTACAAGATCGAGGCGGTCCCGGCCTTCCTGATCCACCCCAAGGCGGACGACAAGGCTAGCATCGCCTCGGCCGGACCCGAAAACGGGGCGGCATCCGGCACGCTCGCCGGATGGTTCAAGAAGCTCGGCTGGTGAGGGCCTTCCGGCAGTCCATGGGGTTCGCGGCGCTCGCCATCCTGGCGCTATCGGCGGGGTGCGGGCGCAGCGGCGAGCCGGCGTCGAGCGGCGGCCCGGCGGAGATACGCCGCCTGACCGAGGACGAATACCGCCATTCGATCGCCGATATCTTTGGCGCCGACATCAAGATCATTGGCCGGATCGAGCCCGACGTCCGTGTCGCCGGGCTTTTGGCCGTCGGCGCCTCCAACACGACGATCACCCGCGCCGGTGCAGAGACCTATGATGTGCTGGCGCGCGATATCGCTGCGCAATTCCTGGACAAGGCGCAGCAGGAAAAGTCCGTCCCCTGCCTGCCCGCCGCCGCCGACCGGCCGGACGATGTCTGCGCCGGCAAGTTCTTCGCCAAGATCGGCAGGCTGATCCTGCGCCGGCCGATGGATCAGGCGACGCTGGATTCCTTCGTCAAGGCGGCAGCCGACCGGACTCGGATCACCGGCAATTTCTATTCCGGTCTGGAGGGCAGCCTAGCCGGCCTTCTGGTCGAGCCTGAATTCCTGTTCCGCGTCGAGAACGTCGAGCCGGATCCCACCCATCCCGGGCAGAGGCGGCTGGATGGCTTCTCCAAGGCGTCCCGGCTGAGCTTCCTGCTGTGGGATACGACGCCCGACAACGCGCTGCTGACCGCCGCGCAGACCGGCGTGCTGGACACCCAGGCCGGGCTTGAGCGGCAGGTCGATCGGATGCTGGCTTCGCCGCGGCTGGAGGCGGGTGTGCGCGCCTTCTTCGCCGACATGCTGGAATTCGACAGCTTCGATGGGCTGGAGAAGAGCAAGGACATCTATCCCCGCTTCTCACGAACCATCGCCGAGGATGCGCGCGAGCAGACACTGCGCACCATCACCGACCATCTGATCGACCGGCGCGGCGACTACCGCGACCTGTTCACCACCCGTAGAACCTTCATGACCCGCGCGCTTGGCAAGATCTACCGGGTGCCGGTGGCGAGCGCGCAAGGGTGGGAACCGTTCGCGTTTCCTGATGGCGATTTCCGGGCCGGCCTGCTGTCGCAGATCAGCTTCACCGCGCTTCACGCGCACCCGGCGCGCAGCTCCCCCACGCTGAGGGGCCGCGCCATCCGCGAGATATTGCTGTGCCAGCGCGTTCCCGACCCGCCGGCAAACGTCAATTTCTCGGTCGTCGAGGACAACAAGAACCCGAACTACAAGACGATGCGGGAGCGGCTCACTGCGCACCGGACAAATCCGACCTGCGCCGGCTGCCACAAGATCATGGATCCGATCGGTCTCGGCCTGGAACGGTTCGACGGACTCGGTCAGTACCGGGCGGAGGAGAACGGTGCGCCGATCGATACGTCGGGCGAGCTCGACGGCATCGCCTTCAAGGATGCGGTCGGGCTGGGCAAGGCGCTGCACGACGATCCCGCGGCGGTCTCCTGCCTGGTCAATGACGTCTATCGCTATGCCAGCGGGCACACCCCGCTGCCCGGCGAAAAGCCCTGGATGGGCTGGCTGGAGCAGGGCTTCGCCGCCGACGGCTACAGCTTGCCCGAGCTTTTGCGGCGCATCTCGCTGAGCGCTGCCTTCTATCGCGTTTCCGACGGCGCCGGTCCTGGAGCATCGACCCAGGCGAATGGTCCGGCGCCGGACCCGAGCCTTGCCAAGGAGGGCAGATCATGAGCACCGAACTCAGGCGCAGGACGGTCCTGCGCGGCATGCTGAACGGGTCGGCCATCGCCGTGGCGCTTCCCTTCCTCGACTGTTTCCTCAATGACAATGGCACCGCCCTGGCCGCAAGCGGCGCGCCGTTGCCGGTTCGCTTCGGCACCTGGTTCTGGGGCTGCGGAATGACGCCGCAGCGCTGGATTCCCAAGGCGACGGGACGGGATTTTACCGTCACCGACATGCCCGAGCTCGCCTGCGTCGAGCCGATCCGGGGCAGGATCAACATATTGAGCGGCTTCGACGTGAAGCTGGATGGGGCGACCAACCGGCCGCATGTGACCGGCAATATGGGGCTCGTCACCGGATCGACGCCGCTTGATCCGGACAAGCACGATGTTCATTCGCTCGATGTCTTGATCGCCGACGCGATCGGAACGAACACCCGCTTCCGCTCGCTTGAGCTGGCCGCCACCGGCAACCCCAAGGACAGCTACAGCCGGCGGGGCGCCAACAACATCAATCCGGCGGAGGGATCGCCGGCCGCGCTCTATACCCGCTTGTTCGGCGCCGAATTCCAGAATCCCAACGCTGCCGATTTCAAGCCCGATCCGCTGGTCATGTCGCGGCTGAGCGTCCTGTCTGCGGTCAAGGAAAGCCGCCAGGGATTGATGAACCGGCTCGGCGCCCGGGATCGCGCCCGGATGGACGAGTATTTCAGTTCGATCCGGCAGCTTGAGCAGCAGCTTCAGCTTCAGCTCGAGAAGCCCGCCCCGCTGGAGGCGTGTGTGGTGCAGCAGAAGCCTGCCGAGCGCGAGACCGGATACGAGGTCTTCCAGGTTATTGAGAACCACAAGATCCTCGCGCAGCTGCTGGCGACGGCGCTCGCCTGCAACCAGACGCGGGTCTTTAACATGGTGTTCTCCGACGCCCTGTCGAACCTGCATCACGGCGGCAGGGAATATCAGCAGGCCGAGACCCACCACAACATGACCCATCTGGAGATCGTCGATCCGAAGCTCGGCTACCAGGTGCGGGCGGCTTGGTATTTCGAACGCTCGATGGAAGCGTGGGTCACATTCGTCGAGACGCTGGACGCCATCCGGGAAGGTGACGGCACGCTGCTCGATCACAGTCTGGTTTTTGCCCATTCCGACAGTTCGCTCGCACGCACCCATTCGCTCATCGGCGTGCCGATGATGACGGCGGGCACCGCGGGCGGCCGCGTCCGCAACGGCCTCCATGTCAGCGGCGGCGGGGATCCGGTGACGCGGGTCGGCCTGACCATGCAGCAGGTCATGGGCCTGCCGGTCGACCGCTGGGGCACGAAGTCGATGGAGGCATCCAAGCCGGTCGGCGAAATCCTGGTCTGACGCGATTGCCGCCGGGCGGCTGGAGGATGTCGGTGACGGGAATGGCAATGCGTCGAGGGATGTGGATGGCGGTGATCGTCGGGATGGGCGCCGGCTGGCTTGTCGGGTCGGCCAGGGCGGCGGATCCGCAGTTCCCGCCGCTCGCCTATCCGTTGCCCCAGCCGATGCCCGAGCTCGTCCCGCCGCTGGCCTCCTGGACGATAATCCCGCGCAGTCAGGCCTCCGTGCCGCTCGGGACCGTGGTGCCCGGCGATGCGCCGTCGATGAAAGACGCGGCGCGCGCGGATGCGGTGGCGCTCGCCGGGTACGGCTATGTCGAGGAAGAGTATCTCGTTTCCGGCTCGCTCAGGAACGCGGACGGCGACACGCCCTATACGACCCGCATACTGGTACGCCGTCCGGCCGACCCCAACAACTTCGGCGGCACCGTCCAGATCGAGCCCCTGAGCGGCGGTTCGGAGCGGGGGTTCGCCTGGGATTGGGCCTGGCCGTACATGGTGGCTGACAAGGATGTCTGGGTCGGCATCACCGTCTCGCAGGACGACGCGGCTGGAATGCTGCGGAAATTCGATGCGCAACGCTATGCCGGCGTGAAAATTCCCAGTGCCGCCGGGTGGGAAGATATCCTTGTCCAGGTGGCCTGGGCCATGCGCGCCCCCGACGGGCTTCTCGCCAAGCTGCATTTCGACGACAAGGCCGCCACCGTGCCGGGCCTGTTCAAGATTTATGCTTCGGGGTGGGGCGACACGGGATGCCTGCTGAGGGACTTCGTCGACGGCGGGCGGGCTGGCCGGTCGCGCACGCCCGCGGGCCGTCCGGTGATCGACGCCTATATCCTCGGCGAATGTCCGGGCGCCGCGCCGATCCATGCGCCGGCCGACATAGCGATATTGCAGATCGCCAGCGAGAGCGCCTATCGGACGCCCGAGCAGGCGGCCGCGACAGCGGCGGCGCGGCAGCCGGACATCGATCTGCCAAAGGGCCGGTATCGCTGGTACGACGTCGCCGGCGCCGTGATTGCGCCCTGTCCCGCGCCTGCCGGCCACGCACCCGGAATGCAGTATTTCCTGCGCGCGCTCCTGGCCGATCTCGACCAATGGCTCAGGGTCGGCGGGCACGCCCCGGCCGGAGCGGTGCTGGAGCTGGACGCCGACCATCGCATCAAGCGGGATGAGAACGGCAATGCGCTGGGCGGCGTTCGGAGCTATTGGGTCGATGTCCCCACGGCGACTGTCGGCGCCCGCGATTCGGACGGCCGCTGCGGCGAATCCGTCGTGCCGTTCGACAAGGCGCAAACGGCCAGGCTTTACAAAGATCGCGCGGACTATGTGACGAAGCTGACCGACGACCTGATCAAGCTGGTCAACGGCAACTACATGCGCGCCGCCGATTCCGACCAGGTCATCTCCGAGGCGACGTTCCAATGAGCGAGGGCCTGCTCCGCGTCCGTCGACGGGCGCTGCTGCGCGGGTTGCCGGCCGTGGCCTGCGCAGCGGTGGCAAGCCGCTTCGTTCATGCCGCATCGCACCGCCCTCAGCTTCAGCCGACAGCGGAGACGGTGCCGATCGCGGGTGTCGACGGGCTGAGCGGGCTTCTGGTCAAGCCCGCGCCCAGCGGCCGATGGTCCGCCGTGCTGGTCGGGCATGACGAGCGCGGCTTCGACCGGCATGCGACCGACGTCGCGGCGGGGCTCGCCGCGCTCGGTTTCCTGGCGATCGCCGTCGACTATCTCAGCCCCGAGGGCGGTACGCCCAAAGATTCGGCGGCGGCGACGGACATGATGCGCAAGCTCGGCTTCACCAGCACGCTGGAGCGGTCACGAGCCGTTTTCGCGTGGCTGAAGCAGCGGCCCGATTGCACCGGCAAGATCGGCGCGCTCGGTTTTGGCTGGGGCGGTGGCGTCGCGACCGATCTCGCGGTGATCGAGCCGGCGCTGACGGCCGCGGTTTCCTATTACGGGCCGCAATCCAGCTATTTCCTCGGTCTGGAATACAAGGAGATGAAGGCGGCGACGATGCTGCACTATGCCGGCCGCGATCGCGCCATCAATGCTGGGATCGCGCAGTTCGACGGCACGATCCGCAACGAGACGTCCGCCCCCGCGCCGGAGATATTCGTTTATACCGGCGCCGATCACGGTTTCGCCGACGACAGCGATCCGCATTACGAGAAACCGACTGCCGATCTGGCCTGGAGCCGAAGCACCGCATTCCTCGCGAAATCCCTGAACGGCACCAGCTGACCGGCGAGCCGTCCGGCGGGGACATTACCAAAAATCGTCCTATTGTCATGATGAAACACTTGACGATACAACTGTCACATCTTAGCGTCTGCCCATTGCCGCGACGTTCGCGAAGCGCGCGCGGATAAGGATGAGAAGCTAAGGGGGAAAGATGTCGACGAAGGCACTGTCGCTGCTCGCCGGGACCGCGAGCGTTTTGGCCTTATGGTCCGCGCCAGCGGTAGTCGCCCAGCAATCGGACCAAGTGTCCGCCGCGCCCAGCGGCCTGGAAGAGGTGGTCGTCACCGCCCGGCGACGTGAGGAAAAGCTGCAGTCTGTTCCGGTCTCGGTAACAGCCTTCACCGGCGCGCAGCTCGAGCAGAACCAGATCGTCGATTTTTCGGACCTGACGCATCTGGTCCCGTCAATGACGGTCTATTCGGGCACCACCCGTTACTCCCAGAACTTCCTCAGCATTCGCGGCCTCGGCGCCGGCAGCACGATCACCTACTTTGCCGAGGCGCCGAACCAGACCGCCGGCATTCTCGGCCAGACCTTCGATATGGAAGGCGTCCAGGTCCTGGTCGGCCCCCAAGGCACGCTGTTCGGCCGCAGCGCGATCGGCGGCGCCTTCCTGTTCGACCCGAAGAAGCCGACGAACAATTTCGAGGGCTATGCGCAGGTCACCTTCGGCAATTACGCCGACAAGGAAATAGAAGCTGCCGTCAATATCCCGATCGTCGAGGATCGGGTGCTGCTGCGTATCGCGGGGCAGCGGCAGGAACGCGATGGTTTCACCACCGATGCGGGGCCGATCAATACCGGCAAGGACTACGACAATCGCGATTACTGGTCGGGCCGTATCGGGCTGACACTCCGCCCGACCGACGATTTTGAGAATTACGCGGTCTTCACCTATTTCTATAATCACGACAACGGATCGGGCACGCATCTCCATATCGTCGATCCCAACGGCATCTCGTCGTTCGGCGGCCTCAAACTGTCTCAGCTTCTTCCTGACACCTATCCCGTCTTCAATCGGGAGGCGGCGCTGGGACCGTGGCAAACGGCGCTAGACGATCCGTATCTGCTCGACAAGCAGGAATATACGACGATTACCGACATCGCCCGCTACGACGTCGACGACAACCTGTCGATTAAAAACATCGCCAGCTACCAGGAGCAGAAGTCGCTCACACGGTACGACTTCGACGGCAGCCT
>DATBAZ010000292.1:0-7722 GCA_036271255.1 Alphaproteobacteria bacterium | reverse complement strand
CCGATGGGTAGATGGATTCCCGCTTTCGCGGGAATGACGACGGTGGGGTGGTCGGGTTAGAGTGTTTGTCTATCTGCTGTCGAGCAAGCCGTACGGAACCCTTTATTTGGGTGTTACGAACGATCTTGTGCGGCGCATTTGGGAACACAAGAACAAGGTGGCGCCCGGTTTCACCGAGAAATACGGCGTCGCCCGTCTTGTATTTCGAGCAGATCGATAGCCCGCTCGATGCGATCGCACGCGAGAAGCAGTTGAAGAAGTGGAGACGAGATTGGAAAGTCGAGCTGATCGAGAAATCGAATCCCGACTGGCACGATCTCTACCCAGGTATCGCTAACTGAGGAATGGATTCCCACGTTCGCGGGAATGACGAAGGAAGAGGTAGATGGCCGAATTCACGCTGCCCGCGAATTCGAAGGTCAAGGCCGGCAAGAAGCATCCTGCCGCGAAGACCGCGAAGAAGCCGAAGACGTTCAAGATCTATCGCTGGTCGCCGGACGACGACGCCAACCCGACGCTCGACGAGTATCCGATCGATCTGGCCAGCTGCGGCCCGATGGTTCTGGATGCGCTGATCCACATCAAGAACGACATCGACTCGACCCTGACCTTCCGCCGCTCCTGCCGCGAGGGCATCTGCGGCTCGTGTGCGATGAATATCGACGGCACCAACACGCTGGCCTGCACGAAGGCGATCGAGGACGTGAAGGGCGACGTCAAGATCTATCCGCTGCCGCACATGGCGGTGGTCAAGGACCTGGTGCCCGACCTGAACCATGTCTACGCCCAGTACGCCTCGATCGAGCCCTGGATGCAGACCCAGAGCGCCCCGCCGTCGCGTGAGCGGCTGCAGAGCCCGGCCGAGCGCGAGAAGCTGGATGGACTTTATGAGTGCATTCTGTGCTTCTGTTGCTCGACTGCGTGCCCCAGCTATTGGTGGAACGGCGAGCGGTATCTTGGCCCGGCGATCCTGCTGCAGGCCTATCGCTGGATCGCCGACAGCCGTGACGAGGCGGCCGGCGAACGCCTGGATGCGCTGGAGGATCCGTTCCGGCTGTATCGCTGCCATACGATCATGAACTGCACCAAGACCTGCCCGAAGGGATTGAACCCCGCCAAGGCAATCGCAGAGATCAAGAAACTGATGGTCGAGCGCGTCTAGCTCGTCCGATCGAGCCTCCGTCCCGACCCTCCCGTTACTGTCGGCGCCGGCGGCGTCGTACTTTTAGTAGCGGGACGAATTGGAGGTATTTGATTGGTCGATAACACGGTACACGCAAAATTCGATGGCCGCCTGGTCATCATCGGTTTCGGCACTATCGGTCAGGGCGTTCTGCCCCTGATCCTGCGCCATATCGATATCAAGCCATCGCGCATCACCATCGTCACCGCCGAGGATTGGGGCGGGGAGGAAGCGGCGGATTACGGCATCCGCTTCGTGGTGGAGCCGCTGACTGTCAACAATTACCGTGCGATTCTCGACCCGATTATCCGCAAGGGCGATTTTATCCTAAACCTGTCGGTGGAGGTGTCGTCGCTGGCGCTCATCGAGTTCGCCCAGGAAAAGGGCGCGCTCTATCTCGATACCTGCATCGAGCCATGGGCCGGCGGCTATACCGACCCGACCACGACCCAGGCCGACCGTACCAACTATGCGCTGCGCGAGAAGGCGCTGGCGCTGCAGGAACGCTCAGGCGCCGGGCCGACCGCGATCCTGACCCATGGCGCCAACCCCGGCATGGTCTCGCATTTCGTCAAGCAGGCGCTGCTCGACATCGCCAACGACACCGGCGTGGAAACGGCCGAGCCGACCGACCGCAAGGGCTGGTCCGAGCTGGCGCAGACGCTTGGCGTGAAGGTGATCCATATCGCCGAGCGCGATACCCAGAAATCCAACCTGCGCAAGCGCGCGGGGGAATTCGTCAACACCTGGTCGATCGACGGTTTCGTCGGTGAGGGCTGCCAGCCGGCCGAGCTCGGCTGGGGCGCGCACGAGAAGGAGCTGCCGCCCGATGGACACCGCCAGACCAAAGGCTCGCGCGCTGCGATCTTCCTTGCCCGCCCCGGCGCCTCGACCCGCGTGCGGACCTGGACGCCCAAAGCGGGCCCGTTCCACGGTTTCCTGATCACCCACAGTGAGGCGGTTTCGATCGCCGACTATCTGACCGTGGGCGAGGGCGATCACCCTGAATACCGCCCGACCGTCCATTATTCCTACCATCCGTGCGACGACGCGGTGCTGTCGGTGCATGAGCTGGCCGGCCGCAACTGGAAGCAGCAGCCCGAGCAGCGCCTGCTGATGGAGGATATCGCCGAGGGGATCGACGAGCTGGGCGTGCTGCTGATGGGCCATGCCCGCGGCGCCTATTGGTACGGCTCGCAGCTCTCGATCGGCGAGGCCCGCCGGCTGGCGCCGCACAACAACGCGACCAGCCTGCAGGTGACCTCGGCCGTGCTGGCCGGGATGATCTGGGCGATCCGCCATCCCGATCGCGGCGTGGTCGAGGCCGACGATCTGGATTTCCGCGAGGTGCTGGAAATCCAGATGCCCTATCTGGGGCCGGTCGTCGGCGTCTATAGCAGCTGGACCCCGCTGGCCGACCGCAGCCCGCTGTTCGCCGAGAATCTCGACGCCGACGATCCCTGGCAGTTCAAGAATTTCCGTGTGACCTGAGGAAAAAACCGATGCTGAAGGCGCTGAGTCGCGCAGTTGCGCAGCTGTTCGATTCGGCGACCTTCGGCATCCTGATCGTCAGTGTTTTGGGTGCGGCGGCGGTGCTGGCGGCGCTTGCGGCCGGCACCGACCTGCTTGTCACGCGGATGACACTGTTTCGGGCGCATTGGCTCGACTGGCTGGCGCACCTCGCGGTCGGCATCGGTACCGCGCTGCTCTCCATCGCCTTGTTCGGCGCGGTCGCGGCGACGATCGCCAGCCTGTTTGTCGATCGCATCGCCGGCGCGGTCGAGCGGCGGTACTACCCCGGCCTGCCGCCGGCGCGCGGTTCCGGCATCGCAGAGCAGCTTGCCGGCGCCCTGTCGTTCCTCGGCGCCACCATTCTTCTTAACCTATTGGTATTGCCACTTTATTTGATCTGGGGTGCCAATGTCGCGATTTTCTTGGGCCTGAACGGTTACCTGTTCGGACGGGAGTATTTCGAGCTCGTGGCGCTTCGCCGGGTCGACCGGCGGACCGCGCGGGCGCTATGGCAGACCCATCGGGTCTGGCTGATTTCGTGCGGCGCGATCATCGCCGCTTTCTCATTCCTGCCGTTCGCGAACCTGCTGACGCCAGTGCTGGCGACCGCTTTCATGCTTCATATTTTCCACGATTTGCCGGGTGTGAAAGAAGCTTGCGAGCGCCGTTAATTCGGTTTACCCCGGGACGGTCTCTACCTCCGACCTTAAGGAAAACGTAATGTTCGGACGCAAGCCTCCCTCCGGTTCCGGTGACGTCACCCCACCCGCGGCCCCGCAGCCGACGACGTTCCAGCCGTCCTCAGCCGCCGCGCCCCGCCCGGCGGCCCCGTCGGCGCCGCCGCGGCCGACGCCGGCCGGTGAGGGCGAAACCGGATTGCCGTCGCGCCCCTCGCCGGTCGCCGCAGCCAGTGCCGCGGCGGGTGTTCCCCCGCGCCGCCCGGCCGAGCCGATCCGCCAGGAGCCGACCCGTGAGGTCCGTAAGCTGATCGTCGGCCGCGACATCACGCTCTCGGGCGAGATCGCCGCCTGCGACCATCTGATCGTCGAGGGCACGGTCGAGGCCAGTGTCAAGGAATGCCACCGGCTGGAGGTTTCCGAGGCCGGCCTGTTCCGCGGCTCGGTCGAAATCCATGAGGCCGAGATCGCCGGCCGCTTCGAGGGCCAGATCACCGTGCAGGGCCGCCTTTCGGTGCGCTCGACCGGGCGGATCGAAGGCAAGATCCAGTATGGCGAGCTGGCGGTCGACGCCGGCGGCACGCTGGACGGGGAGGTCCGCGGCCACGGCAAGACGGCGAAGCCCGAGAAGGCAAAGCCGATCGCCGAGGCCCCGCTGCTCGACCAGCCGGCCAAGGAAGAAGAGAAGGTCTCCTAGGCTAGGACTTTGTCGCTCGCCGCGGCTTCATCCGCGGCGAGCACATCGCCCGTGCCCTGGGTCTTATGCTTGAACGCGCACAGGTCGCGGATCAGGCAGGACGGGCAGTCGGGCTTGCGGGCTTTGCAGACATAGCGCCCGTGCAGGATCAGCCAGTGATGCGCATGCTGGCGATATTTCTGCGGCACTGCCTTCATCAATTTGGCCTCGACATGGTCGGGCGTCTTGCCCGGCGCCAGGCCCGTGCGGTTGCCGACCCGGAAGATATGGGTGTCGACCGCGATGGTCGGCTCGCCGAAGGCCACGTTCAGCACGACATTCGCCGTCTTGCGCCCGACACCGGGCAGCGCCTGCAACGCCTCCCGGTCGCGCGGCACCTCGCCGCCATGCTGTTCGACCAGGATCTGCGACAGCTTCAACACGTTTTTGGCCTTGGTGTTGAACAGGCCGATCGTCTTGATCTTGTCCTTGATCTGGGCTTCTGACAGCTTCGCCATCCTCGCCGGCGTGTCGGCCAGCGCGAACAGGCCCGGTGTCGCCCGATTGACCCCGACATCGGTCGCCTGGGCCGACAGCACCACCGCCACCAGCAGCTCGAACGGGTTCGCGTATTCCAGCTCGGTTTCGGGGTGGGGATCGCGCGCCTGCAGCCGGGCGAACATTTCTTCTACGTCAGCGCGCTTCATTTCGCCTTCTTTACCGTGCGTGTTCGGAGTGCCTATTCTAGTGGGATGACCGACGGTTCCGAAAGCCCGCGCCGCCTGCTGTTCCGCGCCCACCTGACCCCGCACCGCAGCCTGTCGCCGCGCGCCTTCCGCCGGATCATGATCGCCGTCACCCTCTTCAGTCTGACCGTCAGCGTCGTCACCTTCTTCGCCGGCGCCTGGCCGGTTTTCGGCTTCATGGGCCTGGACGTGGTGCTGGTCTATGTCGCGCTGAAGCTCAGCTATCGCAGCGGCCGGGTCAGCGAGACCCTGGAGCTGGACGAGCGCATGCTGACGGTCGAACGCACCGACCCCAAGGGCGCGCGCCGAAGCTGGCGCCTGCAACCCGCCTGGCTGAAAGTCGAGCTCACCGAGCCGATCCTGCCGCAGACGCCGGTGGTCCTGCGCACCCATGGCGAGACTTTGCCGATCGCCGTCTTCCTCCATCCCAGGCAACGCCGCGAAATCGCCGCCGAACTCCGGGGTGCGCTGGCGCGGTGGCGGAGGCCAGGGGCGCTGTTCGAGTGACTGCACGAAGATGCAAAAAGTAGGGCGGAAGAGCGTAGCGTCATCCGCCAGCCGTGCAACGCACGGCCTTCGATGCATCCGTCAGCACCGGATTGGTGGATTACGCTGCGCTCATCCACCCTACGCAAGGCTATTCGCTCAGCCCTAGTACATCCCGCATGTTGTAGAGCCCCGGCTCCTTGCCGATGGCCCACAGAGCTGCCCGCAGCGCGCCGCGGGCGAAGATGTCCCGGCCGCTGGCGCGGTGGCTGAGCTCCAGCCGTTCGCCGTCGCCGGCGAAGATGACGGTGTGGTCGCCGGGCACGTCGCCGCCGCGCAAGGACGCGAAGCCTATCGTGCCTTTCTCCCGTGCGCCGGTGACGCCGTCGCGGCCGCGTACGGCGACATCGTCGAGGGTTACGCCGCGTCCCGCGGCTGCCGCGCGGCCCAGCGCCAGGGCGGTGCCCGAGGGGGCGTCCACCTTGTGGCGGTGGTGCATCTCGACGATCTCGATATCGAATTCCGGGCCCAGCCGGCCGGCGGTGCGACGGACCAGGTCGGCCAGCAGGGTGACGCCGACGCTGTAATTGGCGGCATAGACGACCGGGATGCGCTCAGCGGCCTCGCGCAGCACATCCTCGTCGCAGGTGGCCATGCCGGTGGTGCCGGCGACATAGGCGATGCCGTTCTTGGCGGCGATCCGGGCATGCTTAACTGTGGCGGCCGGGGTCGAGAACTCGATCGCCACGTTGCCGGCGGTGATCCCGGCGGCGCCGTCCTTGCCGATCGCCACCTTGCCGGCGGGCAGGCCGGCCAGGATCGCTGCGTCCTGGCCGATCAGCGGGCTGCCGTCATATTCGACCGCAGCCGCCAGCGCCGCGCCCTGGGTGTCCGAGATGGCGCGGATCAGCGCGCGGCCCATGCGGCCGCCCGCCCCCAATATGGCGATCCTGGCGGTCACGGTCAGTTGTACTTCGCGATCACCGTTTCGCCGAAGCGCTTCACCGCGTCCACCTTCTCCTGCTGGGAGAGGGCCGGGTTGTAGACGTCCCACGGGGCAGTGAAGATGTGGGTCGCGCCGATCGCTTCCATGGCCCTCATCGAATCGACATCGGTCGAATCCATCACGCCGGCATGGATCTGGAACGGCTTCTTGTCGGTGCCGTATTCCTTGCGGTAGGCCTGGATGCCCTCGATCACCGTCTTGTTCTCCTCCACCGTGCCGCCGACCGACATCCAGCCGTCACCCAGGCGCGCGGCGCGGCGTTGCGCCGGCTTGGAATGGCCGCCGACCAGGATCGGCGGCGTCACGGAGGGCACCGGCCGCATCTTCACCTCGCCGAACTTTATGAACTGCCCGTCATAGCCGAAGTAGTTGCCGGTCCACAGGCCACGGATCGCCTCAAGGCACTCATCCATCACCTTGCCGCGATTATCCCAATCGACGCCAAGATAGGTCAGGTCCTCCCGCCACGGGCTGATGCCGACGCCCAGCGACACGCGGTTGTTCGTCAGGAAGGCGAGCGAGGCATAGGCCTTGGCGGTCAGTACCGGGTGGCGGCTCGGCAGCTTCAGCACGCCGCAATAGAATTTCAAGGTCGTGGTCTGCGCCGCCAGCGAGGCGATGGCCGCAGTCGGGTCCAGGAAGTCGATATTCTCCAGGAACGAGCGGTCGCCATCGTAATAGGGGTAAACCGAGTCCGTGTGCTTCGGGTAGAACAGGCTGTCACCGAAGGTGAAGCTGTCGAAGCCCGAAGCCTCCGCTGCCTTGGCGACCTCGGCCATGTGGCGGATGTCGTTCAGCCCATATCCCAGTACAAAGCGCATGGTTTCCCCCATTTGAATTCGTGGCGCATGGTTCGCATGAAGGCGGGGGGCAAGTCCAGCGAAGGTGACGGTTTTGGCCGGCTGGATGGAGTTTGGCTGTCACGCTATCGTCGCATGCATTCGCTTGCGCCCGCTTCTGAACTAGAGAGGTGGGGCAAATCAGGGAGGCAGTTATGGCGGGGATGTTCACGGATAAGGTCGTGCTGGTGACGGGCGCGGGCCAAGGCATGGGCAAGTCGGCGGCACAGCGTTTCGCGGAGGAGGGGGCCAAGGTCGCGGTCGTCGACATCAATGTCGACGCGGCGCAATCGGTCGCCGACTGGATCGGCTCCAAGGGCGGCGAGGCCATCGCGATCCGGGCCGATATCTCGCAGGAGGCCGACAATCACCGCATGGTGGCCGAGACGGTATCGCGTTTCGGCTCGCTCCATGCCGCCTTCCTCAATGCCGCGATGCTGGGCGGTGTGCTGGACTTCTTCGAGACCGACGCCGCCACCTTCGACCGGATCGTGAGCGTCAATCTGCGCGGCAGCTTCTTCGGCATGCAGGCCACGGCGCGGGCGATGGGGCCGGGCGGGTCTGTGGTGGTCAACGCCTCGACCGCGGCGCTGTCGG
>DATBAZ010000291.1:0-11673 GCA_036271255.1 Alphaproteobacteria bacterium | reverse complement strand
ATGCCGGGCCTTATATCACAGAAATCGTAACGGAATTTAGTGCCGTATCAGGCAACCGCTTCTAGCGGCCGCGGCCTGTTTTCAACCACCTCGTCAACTATGCCGAACGCCTTGGCCTCGAACGGGTCGAGGAACTTGTCCCGCTCCAGAGCCGCCTCCACCGCTTCCAGAGTCTGGCCGGTGTGGGCGACGTAGATCTCGTTCAGGCGATGGCGCATGCGCAGGATCTCGCGCGCATGGATTTCGATATCCGCCGCCTGGCCTTCGGCGCCGCCCGACGGCTGGTGCACCATGATCCGGGCGTTCGGCAGGGCAAAGCGCTTGCCCTTGGCGCCGGCCGCCAGCAGCAGCGATCCCATCGAGGCCGCCTGACCGATGCAGACGGTCGAGATGTCCGGCCGGATGTACTGCATCGTGTCATAGATCGCGAGGCCCGAGGTCACGATGCCGCCCGGCGAATTGATATAGAAATGGATGTCCTTGTTCGGGTTCTCGGACTCCAGGAACAGAAGCTGGGCGCAGACCAGGCTGGCGACGGCATCGTTGACGCCGCCAACCAGGAAGATGATCCGCTCCTTCAACAGTCGGGAGAAAATGTCGTACGCCCGCTCGCCGCGGCTGGTCTGTTCGACCACCATCGGCACCATCGTATTCATCTGCAGATCATCGAAAGCCATGGCTTGCTCTTTCTAGCGTTGCGGCCCGCCGCTTACAGGGTTTCCTCATCCTCGCGGGCGAGTTCTTCCGGCGTCACGGAGCGGTCGGTCAAAGTGACCGTACCCAATATATGGTCGACGACCTTGTCCTCATAGATGGGGGCGCGCAAAGCGTCGAGCGCACGGGGATTGTTGCGGTAGGCCTCCAGCACGTCCCGCTCCTGCCCCGGATAGCGCCTTGCCTCGGCGATCAGGCCGCGATTGAGCTCTTCCTGGGTCACCTGGATGGAGTTGCGCTTGCCGATCTCGCTCAGCAGCAGGCCGAGGCGAACCCGGCGCTCGGCGATGGCGCGGTACTCGGCCTTCAACTCGTCCTCCGGCTTCTTCTTTTCGTCCTCGGTCAGCTCGGGCTGGACCTGCTTCCAGATCGCCTCGAACTCGAGGTCGACCATGCCCTGCGGCACCGGGAAATCGTGGCGCTCGGCCAGCGCATCCATCAGCGCCCGCTTCAGCTTCAGGCGGGTCAGGCGGCCATATTCGCCCTCGATCTGGTCGCGGGCCAGCTTCTTCAGCGCTTCGAGGTCGGTGAGGCCCAGCTTCTTGGCGAATTCATCGTCGATCTCGGTCTTGACCGACCCGCGCAGCTCCTTGGCCGTCACTTCGAACTCGGCCTTTTTCCCGGCCAGCTCTTCGGCGTGGTACTGCTCGGGGAAGGTGACCTCGATGGTCTTGGTGTCACCCGGCTTGATGCCGATCAGCTGTTCCTCGAAGCCCGGGATGAAGGCCCCGGTGCCGAGCTCCAGCGGATAATCCTGCCCGTCCATGCCGGGGCGCGCCTCGCCGTCGACCTTGCCGGCGAAATCGATCACCAGCTGGTCGCCCTCCTTGGCGGCCCGCTTCTTCTTCACCGGCTCGAAGCTCTTGTTGCTGCCGGCGATCCGCTCGATCGCCTCGTCGACGGCCTTGTCCTCGACATTGGCGACGACGCGCTCCAGCTTCACATCGCTGATATCCGCCGGCTCGATCTCAGGAAGAGCCTCGACCGCCATCGTATATTCCAGGTCGGAGCCCTCTTCGAAGGAGACGACCTCGATCTTCGGCTGCAGCGCCGGACGGACGTCCTTCTCCTCCAGCACCTTGGACGAGCTGTCCTGCACCGTCTGCTCGAGCACCTCGCCCATCACCGACTGGCCATAGCGCTTCTTGACCAGCGACATCGGCACCTTGCCCGGGCGGAAGCCCGGCAGCTTGATGGTCTTGCTGATCTCGGCCAGCTTGCGATCGACATTGGCGCCGATCTCGGTGGCGGGGACGACGACGCGCCAGCTGCGGCTCAGGCCCTCGTGGGCGGTCTCGGTCACGTTCATGATGCTACGGCTCGGCTCTCAGTTGTCGACGTTGTTCGGTTGGCGAACATGGTGCGGGCGAAGGGACTTGAACCCCCACGAGTCTCCTCAACAGATCCTAAGTCTGCCGCGTCTACCATTCCGCCACGCCCGCTTTAAGGGATGAGGCTTTTATAGCACAGAAGCGAGGGAGCCAAGCCTTCCCTCACCTCGCCATAGCCAGCAACCGCGCCCCTCCCAAAACATTTTGTAAGAAATCTTTTTCCGTGCTTAACATCCGCCCCTTCCCGGCCTCATGATCGGGGACAATAAGGCGAAAGGCAGTATGAAATGAGCGGGGGCAAACTCACGGGCCGGGCGGCCATCGTCACCGGCGCCGGCCAGGGCGGCGGCATGGGTTCCGCACTGGCTCTCGCGGCCGAAGGCGCCGCGGTTATCCTGTTCGGCCGGACCGCTTCCAAGCTGGAGAGGGTCGCTGCCGAGATCGAGAAGCGCGGCGGTAAGGCGGCGGTCTTCGCCGGCGACGTCACGGTCGAAGCCGACCTCAAGGCCGCGATCGAGCTCGCCGTCCAGCGTTTCGGCGGGCTCGATATAATGGTGAATGCCGCGCAGGCGCCCGAGATGCGCAATGGGCGCCTGCTCGATGCGACGCCGGCGCTGGTGGCCGAACTCTGGAATTCCGGCGCCGCGGCGACGCTGGCCTTCATGCAGATGGCGCATCCGCACATGAAGCGGCGCGGTGGCGGCAGCATCGTCAATTTCAGCAGCGGCGCGATCATGACGCCGCCCAATTACGGCGTTTATGCCGGGGTGAAGGCCGCCATCCAGGCGATCAGCCGGGCGGCGGCAGTCGAATGGGCCAAGGACAAGATCAGGGTCAACAGCGTGATCCCGATGGTCCAGTCCCCCGCCTCGGACGCCGACCCGACCGACAATGCGATCATCGAGAAGATCATCCCGCTCCGCCGCATCGGCGATCCGGAAAACGATATCGGCAAGCCGGTCGCCTTCCTGGCGAGCGACGACAGCGCCTTCATCACCGGATCGACACTGATGCTGGACGGCGGCCTGGGCTATCTGCGCTAGACGGACGAATTCATGGACGCATCCTACGTCTGGCTGCCCTGAAGCCGTTTCGGCCGCGATAGCACGTTCGACCAGAGTCGGCGCAGACTGTCGACGCCGCCGGCAGTGGAACTGAACATGGTCGTGTCGCAGACCAGAAGCGTCCCGGCGAACATGTCCGGACGCGATTGCAGCAGCGCGTCGAAGGTCGTGCGCCCGTCCTGCGTGAACGGGTGAGGCGGGGCCGCGGGATCGATGGACTGCCGGCCCAGCACCACCATTCGCTCCGCCGCCGGCCCGACGCGTTCCAGCTGCGGCAGGTGGAAATGGAGATTGAAAGCCTCGACGCCCTGAAGCAGGCCCAGCGCGTCGAGGCCACGCTCGATCTCGGCAGGCGCCGGTGTCCCGTCGGGGTTTGCAGCAGGCCGCAGGCCGAAGCGGTTTTCGACGGGCACGCCGAGCCCGGCGAGCAACGTTCGCGCGAACCCGCCGAAACCCTGGCGCGGGGGAATGGCAGGGTCGCCGTGATGCAGATGTTCCGCGACCTGCAGCTGCTCGCGATCCTGTGCCGCCGCGCCTACGGTCTCCCCGATGTCGTGATGGGGACAGACGAAGATCAGATGATCGGGATCGTCGAGGAACTGCCGGATTGCCTCGACTTCCGCAGCGCCGGCCGCCTGGGCCGTGCGGAACGAATCGAAGCTGATGACGACGATGGTATCGACATCGGCGATCAGCGCGTCGTCCAACTTCGTTTCGATTCCGTCATCGCCCACCCGTTCGACCTGGATAGCGGGACGACCGGTCAGCTGTTCGGCCAGCTCAGCGAAAGCCGCGAAATTCGGCTTCTGGATATGGTCGAGGAAGCCGGCAATCCCCTGATCGATACGCTGACGATCCGCCAGCCCCTCGAACTTCGGGTAGAAGAGCCTGCGCAGCTCGAATACGGCCGGGAAGCGATCGTCGATGACGGCGAACGGCGCCTGCGTCTCAGCCGGGCGGCTCCAGGCGAAGTAAAGCAGGATGCTTCGGCCGGTCATCGCAGCTAGTTGGGCCGAAACACAGCGGCGTCGGATGCATTCGCCGGCCCAGGGCCGCTCTCCGCCATGCCGGCATCCTTGAGCGCGGCGAACAGCCGTTCCTCGGATTTCTTGAACAGGGGGCTGATATTCACGTCCGCCATCCGCAATCTGGCGATCGTGATGTCCGGATTGATGCGGCGCAGCTTGTCCAAGGCCGTGCGCGCCTCGTCGGTCTGGCCGGAAATCTGCAGCAGGCCGGCCAGGGTGAACCAGGCCCAGGGGTCGGTCGAATCCACCGTCACCGCCTGCCGCGCGGCGGCGAGCGCCTCGGCGTCGCGGCCCAGGCTCATCTCCAGGACTGCTTTGTCGCCATAGATCAGATAGGCGTCCTCGGGATTGGTCGCCAAGGCCAGGTCCAGCTTGGGTATCGCCGCACCAGGGAACCCCTGGAAGATGTCCTCCATCGCCAGGCCGTCCATCGCCTCGGCGTTCAGCGCATCGAGATCCAGTACCCGCTTGTACTCGGCCCGGGCCGCATCGTGCTGACCCTGGGCCGAGCGCAGGTCGCCCATCATCAGATGAATGACGGCACGCGTAGGCTCGATGGTCACCGCCTGGGACAGATACGTGTCGGCCTGGTTCAGCATCGCCGTCCGCTCGAGTTCGTCCTTGTAGGAATAGGCATCCACATAATGGATACGCGCCTCGCCGGCGACGGTCAGCGTGTGGACATTGTGCGGGTCCAGCTTCATCGCCTTGTCGATCAGGGCGGCCGCGCTGCGCCAGTTCTCCGGGCTACCGGATTCGTCGAGCCCGGCCTGCGCACGGATCAACAGGTTGCGGATGTCGTTGTCGTCAGGTTTGCCGGCCATCGCCTTGCGACGCTGTTCCCTCGCGATCACATAGCGCACCTGATCGACCAGCCCGGTGATCAGCAACTGCCGTTGCTCGGCATCGTCATGCTGGCCTGCATGCGTGGTGACGGCGGCGATCTGGGTGCCGGTACCAGCATCGATGACGGTCGCGGACGCCTGAAGCGCGCCGTCGGAGTACAGCAGGCTGGCGTCGAGTATGTAATCCAGCCCCAGCTTCTTCGCCTGCTCCGGCGTGACGACCGGCCGTTCCTTGCCGGTGGCGACCTCGCTGCGATCGACGATCTCGGCCTCCCAGGCCTGGGTCTTGAGCCGGCTGCCGACACCGTCGGCCATCATGGCCGCCATGCTGTCGAAGCGTGTGTCGCCGGTGTGGTTGACGAACGGCAGCACCAGATATCTGTCCGCACCGGCCGACGCCCCCAGGTCGAGGAAGCGCCAGACGGCAGCGGCTGCAATCAGGACCAGAACCACGAGGCCGAAAGCAAAAGGCACGATAGGCCGCCGCCGGGCGGCTTTCTTTTGCACGGGCGGCGGGGGCGGCGTCGGGTCCCTGACCGGCAGCGGCTCCAGCTTCGGCATCTCGCCGGCCCGGACCTCCACGGCGCCGGCGAACCGGTAGCCCCGGCCAGGCACCGTCGCGATCATCCGCGCCTCCTCGCCCAGAAGCTTGCGGATCGCGGAAATATGGGCCTGGATCGCATTCTCCTCGACCACCATGCCGGGCCAGACGCGCTCGATCAGCTCATCCTTGGTGACGAGATCGCCCTGCGCGGCGACCAGCGCCGTCAGGATATTCAGCGGCTTGGCGCCCAACGGAATGGGATCGTTGCCGAGAAATAGTTGACGGCCCGGCTGCAGTCTGAACCGTCCGAATGCCAGTTCGGCCTGTGCCATCGTTGAAAACCGCCCTCTCCTTATTGCCGACAAATTAATCGAACGGTTTGGCGGGGTCCAGCAGACGATTTCAGGAAAATCTCAGGATTAATTCAGCGAAATCCACGGGACCGGAATCGCCGTAACAAGCTCGGGACGCGCCGTCATAGAATCGCCTGGATGATGGGAGAAGACCGGCCGGCCAGGGCTGATCGTTTCCTGGCTTATCGGTCACACTATTGCAAAACCAGCACATGCCAAGGAAATGAAAATAAACGGCCATTTTTCCGCATTCTTTCCTTTGTGGCCCTTTCGCAACCGTATTAGAGTGCCGCTCGACGCTGATCAGAGGCGTTTTTCCGACCCAGGATTTTCCGTGCGCCGCGCTGCTCATGTCGGCTTTCTGTGTGCGGTTCTCTCAGCTTTCGGCACCCTTCGACAAGCGCCCGGGGCATCGCCCAGCTTCGACTGCGGCCGCGCCTCCAGCCCTGCCGAGAAGCTGATCTGCGCCAGCGATGCGCTCGCGGCCCAGGATGCTGAGCTGAGCGGGCTCTTCCGTGACGTGCGTGAAGGCAAAGACGACACGGCGCGCGCCAATCTGCTGCAGGACCAGCGCCACTGGCTGCAGGCCCGCCTGGCCGCCTGCGCCATCCCGACCAAGGGCGATCTGCCGGCCGACCAGCAGGCGGCGGCTACCAAGTGTCTTGCGGACCAGTATGCGGCCCGCATCGCGGCGCTGAAGCCTGTGCCGGCTCAGGCGGCGGCCGCGCCTCCGGCACCGGCCGCTGCGCCTGCCGCCGCACCTCCTGCCCCGACACCGGCAAAGCCGGCTGATGCGCCGGTCGCTTCGTCTGGTTCGGCCAAGCTCGACAAGACCCTGTTCCCGGCAAAGGGCAATAACGAGACCCTGGTCACGGTCGCCGAATTCGGCCGCTATTCCATGACGGTGAAGAGCGACCAAGGCACGGCCCTGCAATATGTCGACCGCATGGCGGGCCCGAGCGCGATCGACGGTTCGGCCGGGCATCTGGACGGGCGCGTCGATGCCTTCCTCGATCGCGGCCAGTACAAGATCAGGCTGCTGTCCGACCCGCGCGGCGCGGGCGACGCCGAGCTGTCGATCGTCCAGTCGGTCGAGCTCAACCCGACAGAGCTGCAGCTGGTCGAGCTGAAGCCGGTCACGGCTGAGCTGGGCGACCACGAGCAGCGCTCATACTGGCTGGATATCAAGGAACGCCGTTTCATCGCCATCGAGGCGGCCGGGCGCTATCTCGCAGACCTCAGGCTATGGAAAGACGGCAACTGGCTGGTCGACGCGATGCCCACCGCCGGCGAGCGCGATCCAGGCGGCGGTGAGCCGTTGGCCTTCCGGCAGTTGGCGACGTGGCTGGAGCCCGGCCTCTATCGGCTGACCGCTTATGGCGGCGTCGGCGAGAAATGGTCGACCGGGACCACCGCCAAGCCGTTCTATCTGCGCTATGGTATCCCGGCCCTGCCCGATGCCCGCCGGCTGGTAGAAACAGCCTCGCCCTTCGGCATCGACCGCTGGCTGGTGCCGAAATCGTCGAACTATTTCCGCATCGATATCGAGCGGCCGGAGCGGGCGGTTCTGTCGGTCGAGGATTACGCCGAAGAACATCCCTTCGCCACGGGCGGCGATCGCGCACAGATCCAGAAGGACAGCCGCGACCCCAAAGCCGTCATCCAGACCGAGGGAACGGATCCCAAAGGCTTCCGCCTGGTGACGGTGGAGCGCACACCCGGCGCCAAGTACACGCTGCAATATTTCGACGACACCAGGCAGCGCAGGCTCGATATCGACGGCCCGTCCGCCAGCTATTGGCTTGCGACCCTTCAGACGGGCGGCGCCGCCGATGCGCTCGATCCTACCGCGATCGTCGTACGTCAGGACGACAAGAGGTCGACCGTCACCGCCGCCGCGACCGTCGAGGTCGGACCCAACCAAGGTTGGCGGCGCAAGTTCAACCTGCTTCAGCCGGTATCGCTGTTCCTGAAGGCGGACCAGCCGACAGACCTCGTCGTCGGAGGAACCGGGGCCGATGCCGAATACCGGATCGAGCCCTTCCTGATCGACCGGGCCGATTACAAAATGCCGCCCAGCAAGACGTCGGGCGGCACCTGGAGGCTGGACAAGGGCTATTGGACCTTGACCGTCATGCCGCGCGAAGGCGGCAAGGGCATCCTCGACATGACCTTGCGGCCGGTGAATGCGGTCGGCGATATCGCCGAGACGCCGCACCTCGCAGCCCCGGTCTTCCCCACGGTCAGCTTCGACAAGGGCCGGCCCTACACCCTCTATCTGAGCAGCACCGGCGAAGGCTTCGGCGGCGCGGCCGTGCAGAAGCTGCCGCTGGACCTCGGGAGGGGCACCGCATTCCAGCTGGCCGGCGGGGCGGATCTCGATATCCCGTTCACCGTTCCGAAGGCGGGCAAGCTGGAAGCCGTGACGGAGGATGGCGCCGCCCTGGCCCTCGTCATCGACGGCAAGGCCGCGGAGGCGGGACCGATGATTTCGGATGGCAAACACAAGGCCCACATCACCGCGCCCGGCGGCAAAGCGACCTATGTCTCGCTGATTTTCACACCTGAAGAGCGGCTGCAGAACACGCCCCTGCCCCCGGTCGACAAGACAGTCCTGGCCCAACGCCCGAAATTCCCGGTGCTGACGCCCGGCAAGCCGGCCTTCCTGGATCTGGAGAAGGACGAGAGCGCGACCTACACGCTGACGGTCGACAAGCCCGCGCTCTACCGGCTGGAGAGCACCGGCATCATCGAGACGAGCGGCGCGATCCGCACCCGCACGGTGACGTCGCTGGATCAGCAGGCTGCCAACGGCATCGGCCGCAACTTCATGATCCAGCAATATCTGCGCGAGGGTGACTATCAGCTCAGCGCCACCCCATCGGGCGCGAGTCACGGCGCGATCGGCCTGTCGGCCGAAGCGACCTCGGTTGCCGATCTGGGCGCGCTGGAGCCGGAACTGTGGGCGCGGGCGACGCTCTCCCCCGGCCAAGCCGGGCGGTATCGCTTCCATATCGCGGACGCTGGAGACTACCGGTTGCACACTCTGGGCCTGCATCGCGACTTCGCCATGCGGCTGGACGACGGCGATGGCTGGCCGATCCTGACGCCGGGTGCCGAAGCCGACATTACCCAGCATTTCGAGCCCGGCGACTATCAGATGGTGCTGCTGCCGCAGCCGGTCGCAAGCCGGGCGGTGACACTGCTGCACCGGATCGAGAAGCCGGTCGAGCTCAGCGGCCACGGCCCGTTCGCGCTGACACTGGGCGAGGCCGGCAGCAACCGCTGGATGGAGCCTGAGAAAGGCACGCCGCGTACGCCCGACACCTGGAAATTCACCGTGCCCGCCGAGGCCGAGGTGACCATCGCGGTCGATAACGGCATGCGCGCCACGCTGATCGAGAACGGCATGCCGACCGACAAGGCGGCGATGACGACGAGCGCCTGGACCGGGACGCTGAAGGCCGGCGACTATGCGGTCGAGGTGGTCAGCGCGGCACCCAACAGCCGGGTCGATTACAGCCTGACTGTTTCCACCAAGGAGATGGTGGCCGGCCAGGCCCGCACGGTCCAGGCTCCCTCGACGCTGCCGATCTCCATCGGGGCGGACAAGCAGATCGAGATTGCCTCGTTCGGTGGCGAGGACGTGAAGGCCCGCCTCACCGATGCCGACGGCAAACTGGTCGCGGCCAATGACGATCGCGAGAATGACTGGAATTTCCTGATCCCGATGCGGCTGGCGCCGGGCCGCTACGATCTCCAGGTCGACCCCGTCGGCGGCAAGGGCGCCTCGGCCGAGGTCAGCCTGACGCAGCCGGAAGAGGTGCAGGACACGCAGATCGCGTTCGGCAAGCCCGCGACGGTCAAGGACGGCAAGGTCCATGTCGTGCCGCTGCCGGAGACGCAGCCCGACATGCTGGTCCTGCTGACCAGCCATGCCGACACGCCGGTGGGCTTGGCGATCGAGGGGGCGGATGCCGATGGGGCCTGGCATACGCTGGGCAGCACCAGCGGGCGCGATCCCTATCTCGCCCTGCCGCGCGGCGCCATCGCCAAGCGGGCGCTGAGGGTCCGGGTCTGGTCGGTCGATCACGGCCATATCCCGATCAATTTCGCTGCGAGTGCCGTCAGCCCCGCGACGGCGTCGGAATCATCGCTTGGCCGCGGCCTGACCTTGAGCGCGCTTGAGGGCACCGACCTCGGCGCGGCCGTCGTAACGCTCGACCAGCCCGGCGTTCTTCAACTCGGCGCGGGCGGCGATACCGTGGAGTGGGCCAGCAGCGGCGATACGGTCGCTGCGCGGGACTCCAGCGGCTCGATGGTCGCACCCTCGACCCATCTCTGGCTGGTCGACCGGCTGGACCGCAAGCATCCGCGCAGCATCACGGCACATCGCGTCGATCCGACCGGCAACGATCCTGTCCATCTGGTGGTGAAGGGCGACGAGACGATCATGCTGCCCCTGCCCTCGGGCAAGGAAAGCGGCGTGACGCTGTGGCGGGCCGACGGGCAAGGCGGGCAGCCGGGCATCGCGCTGCGCGACATGGGCGCAGCAGCGGCACGGCCACCGCTGATGGCGGCAGGCGCGGCCTCGCCGACGTTGGGCTCGGCAGTCGCCATGGCGGCAGGCCCGCTGGCCAAGCCGACCGTCCGTATCTGGAGCGCCGGGGGGACCGGTGACGAGATGCCGGTGACCCTGCGGCATATCTCGTTCGGCGCGCCGAAAGCGGGGACGCTCCAGCCAGGCATCACCGACGGCAATCTGGGCAGCCACGAGGCACAGGCACTGGCCCTGCCGCAGGGTGTGAAGCGTCTGACGCTGGTCCTGCCCACGGACACGGTGGCTGTGCCAATGAAAGGCGACACGCCTGAGCAGATGATCTGGGCCGTCTCCTCCCGCTCCGAGATCGTGGAGACGGATGCCGACAGGCTGATGCTGTTGCACGCCGCGGCCGAGACCGCGCCGTTCAGCATCATCGTCGAGCAGGCAGGAGCAAAGCCGCTGACCCTGGCGGCAGGGGCGATCACATCCCGCTACACGCCGACGCCGGGCATCCTGCACTTCGCCATCGATCCGGCGCCGATGCCTGAGACGGTGCTGCATATCGCCGGCAGCGCCAAGGCCGTGACCGCGCTCAACCCCGACGGCACGGTCCGGCGAGGCGGCGACGTCAAAGTCGCGCCGGGCAGCCTGGTCAGCGTCGAATACCAGCCGGGCCTCCTGGCCGTGGGGCTGGATGCACCGAAAAACGCTCCCAGCGACAAGGAGGCAACGTCGGTCGCTTTGCCCTCAGCCATTCCACTGACCGGCACGCATATGGATTTGGCTATAAACGCCGGACCGCAGAGGCTGATCCACGTCACCAGCGATACGCCGATCATCATGCGCACGAACTCCAGCCACGAAGCGGCGGTTACCGGGGTCGACTCCACGGTCATCCTGAACAACGCCTCCGGCCGCGAGCTGTTCACCGCAGGGGCCGATCTCAATTTCGTACTGGCGAAGGACGAGTGGGCGAATCTGACAGTAGAGCCCGCCGGCGTCGCGGCATTATCGGGGATGGCGCATTTCACCGCCATCGACCTGACTCAGATCGGCGAGGGCATCGGGCCCAAGCGGCGGCTGGCGCCCGGCCAGTCACGCGCCTTCCGCTTCACCCTGACCGCCACGCGGACCATCGGTGTCGGCGTGCGCGCCTCGGTCGATGTCGCGACCAGCCGCCTTTTGGGCGAGCATGGCAATGAGATCGGCCGCGGGCTGGTGCATATGCACGAGCTGAAGGCCGGGAATTAT
>DATBAZ010000290.1:0-9069 GCA_036271255.1 Alphaproteobacteria bacterium | reverse complement strand
CATCGGCAAGGTGACGATCAACGCGCCGTTGCTCGGCCTCAACAACAAAACTTTTTCGGGTTCGCCCACCGTGAACCAGGTTTTGTACCAAAGCCCGGACAAGTCCGTGACCGTCTATCTCAACCGTCAGATCGAGACGATGGCCGCCGGCAAGCCGACGAGCATCACCGTCCAAGCGATCGCGATCGTCTTCAACAAGGCGGTCAACCAGGTATCGCTCGGGGCCGACATCGTGGTCGGGGCTTCGATGGCCAACTGACGGCCGCCGACCAAGGGCGCGGCATGGGGGTCAAGCGGGCAGCAGGGCTTTCGCCTGCTGCGCGCGCTCGCCGTGGCCGCGTTCCTCCTTGCCATTCTGGCGCAGCTGCCGGGCGGCTTCCGCGTCGCCCAGATAGGTTGCCCAGCCGTCATAGAGCGCCTCGCCCGCAGTCTCGCCCTGGGTGATGCCGTCCAGCATCTCTCCGGTCACGGCGAAGCCGGCCGGCTTCATGTAGTAGGGATTCTCCTCAGGCCCCGGGACGGCGAAGTCCTCGCCGAAGAGCTGCTTGATCACGCGGGCGACGCGATGGGCGTGACCCATCTCCTCCTGACCATTCTTCGCCAGCAGGGCGCGCACTTCTTCGTTGGGCGCCGCTTCGGCCAGGGCGGCGTAAAAGCCCTGACCGGACGCCTCGAGCAGCACCATGACCTTGAGATCGTCCAGGGTCGGCTTGGTGACGGTGAAGATGTAGGCGCCGGCCTCGGCGGCGGTCTTCGGCATGTTCTGGCTGAGCTCGATCATGGCTACTGGCTTTCTCTGTGGTTGATGTGTGCGGACGTCTGATGGGCGTCCAGGGGACGTTCTTTATTCCGCGGCTTCCAGCCGCCGCGCCAACGCGGCGCTGACCGGGACCGGGAAGTCCAGTACCTCCTGCGCCACGCTCTTGCCCAGCGGGTCGAAGCGCAGGCTGGAGGTGCAGCCGCCGTCCAGCGCGCCGTGGAGCAGGAAATTCAGCGCTGAGACGCCGGGCAGGTAAAATCGCTCGACCTTGGCGTTGGGGCCATCGCTCAGATGATGGACATACCAGTCGCGCATCGCCTCCGGCGTCAGCGCGGCGGCGATATAGGGCAGGTATTCCGGCCGGCGTGCGATCACCGCGACATTGGAGATATCCCCCTTGTCGCCGTTGCGCACCCAGGCCAGTGACAGCAGCGGCAATGTCGCGCCGGGTTCGATATCGTCCGCGGCCGGGATCCGCGGCACCGAAGGCACTTGTTCGTTGACGAAGCCGCCATTCACCGGCACCGCGACTGTTTCGGTCGTCCCATCCACGGTCAGCTTCGCCTGGACCTGATCTTTCGGGATCAGGAAGGAGAACACGCGAGACACCTCGGTCAGGGTCACGCCCAGGGTCATGCCGACATGGCCCGGCGCCATCGAGATCGAGCCGGTGCCTTGCTCCCGCACGAGCATCTCGATCGCGCTCTTGTCGGGGTGCTCGACCGCGAGCCGCAAAATCGCCTCACGGGAATCGAGATGGCGGGCGCGGGCGCCGTATGACGCTTCTGCGCCCATGATCTCGACGTTGGTGCGGCTGAAATTGGCGATATTGCGATTGCGCAGCATCGCGCCGACCCGTTTCAGCACCTCCTCGGCGACGCGCTCGCATTTGGCCTTGGCGTCGGGCCCGCGGATGGGGAAGGCGATGACGCCGCGCCAGCCGTCGTCATAGGTGACGCAGACCTTGAACCTGTCGGTCGGCTTATGGCCGATCGCCCCTTTCACCTCGACCCGGTCCTTGCCGACCTGGGTCAGCTCGATCCGGCTCATATCGGCGACGACATCGGGCAGCAGATAGCGCTGCGGGTCGCCGACCTCATAGAGCAGCTGCTCGGCCACCGAGCCGACGGAGACCAGCCCGCCGGTATCGGGCGCCTTGGTGATCACCGCGCTGCCGTCGGCCCGGCATTCGGCGATCGGATAACCGATATTCGCCCAGTCGGGTACGTCGCGCCAATCGGTGAACAGCCCGCCGGTCGCCTGCGCGCCGCATTCCAGCAGATGGCCCAGGATGCTGCCCGCCGCCAGCCGATCGTAATCGTCCGGCTTCCAGCCGAACTCATGCATCAGCGGCCCCAGCACCAGGGCGCTGTCGACGACGCGGCCGGTAATGACGACATCGGCACCCTTGGCCAGCGCCGCGGCGATCGGCACCGCGCCCAGATAGGCGTTGATCGCGGTCAGCTTGGCCTCGGGCCAGGCTTCGCCGCTATACATCTCGCGCTGACCGGCGAATTCACCGGCCCGGTCCAGCAGATCGTCGCCGGAAACGACGGCGACCTTGAGCTTGACCCCAGCCTCCGCCGCCATCCGTTCGAAGGCAGCGGCGCAGGCATGCGGGTTCACCCCGCCGGCATTGGTCACCAGCTTGATCCCCTGCCGTGCGATTTCGGCGATGGACGGGGCGATCAGCCCGCCGGCGAAGTCGATGCCATAGCCCAACGCCGGGTTCATCGCCCGCATCCGCCCCAGCACCGGCATGAAGAACTCGGCGAGGAAATCGAAGATCATGTAGTCGAGCTTGCCACCCTGGACGAGCTGCGGCACCGCCAGCATCCCATCGCCCCAGCCGGCGCAGGCCCCGCCGATGCGGACGATCTTCTCGGCCATGTCTTCCTCCCGCCGGTATATCTCTCTCTTGGCAAGGGACCTTACGCGTTGGATCATCCTCGCTCAACGTCGTGGGGGCGATATGTACCGACTGTTCGGCCGCAAGGGTTGGGGATCGGCGCTGACGGAGCTGCAGCTCGCTTGGTATGGACTTCCGTACCAATTCGAAGAGGTCGGCGACCTGTTCGCGTCCGAGGACGCGCGGCGGGAGCTGGCCAAGGTCAATCCGGTGGCCCAGCTTCCGACCCTGGTCCTGCCCGATGGCACGGTGATGACCGAAAGCGCGGCGATCACGCTGCACCTGGCCGATATCACCGGCAGTAGCGAGCTGGTTCCACCCGCTGGCGACCCGGCGCGACCGGATTTTCTGCGCTGGCTGGTCTTCACGGTCGCGAATATCTACCCGACCTTCACCTATGCCGACGACCCGGCCCGCTTCGTCACCGGTCAGGCGGCGCAGAAGGCGTTCCGCGACAGCGTCGATGCTTATGCGATCCGGCTATGGCGGATGATGGAGGATGCGGCGGTGGGGCCGTGCTTCCTGGGCGAGCGGTTCTCGGCCATCGACATCTATATCGCCGTCATGACCCGCTGGCGTCCGCGCCGCGCATGGTTCGCGGAGCATGCGCCGCGCCTCTCCGCTATCGCGCTCGCGGCTGAGGCGCAGCCCAGGCTTGCGGCGATCTGCGCGAAGAATTTTGCTGAGGACGGAGGCTCATAGAGCGAGGCTAGCGCGCGAAAATCCATTTATCCGCCACCGGAAGGCGCTGCTTCAACGGGCTGAACAGGATCGGAGGCGGTTTCGGAAACGGGCTCATCCGCTTGAGCCGGCTCACGACATCGTCGTCGATCGCGGGATCCCCCGAGCTCGCAACGACACGGATGTCGGTCAGGGCGCCGTCCGGATCCAGCACGAGAACAACATCGACATCGCGCGAGTCCCAGTGGCCGCGCCCGCCCTTGTGCGAGTCGATATAGGCCTTCAGCCGGATGAGATAGTCGTTGCCCTCCTGGCCTCCATTCCCGGTGCCCGTGCCGCTGACGCCCGAGCCGTTGCCGGGGGTTCCGGCCGCAGGCGATGCGGCTGCGGCCGGCAAGGTCATCGGCGCTTTTGCCGGTATAGGAGGGGGCAGCGCAAGGTTGACCGGCGGCAGGACGGTATGAGCCAGGCGCGACGCCGGCTGGAAGTGGGGCCGCCCCGCGGTGGAATTCTTTTCGGCCGGTCTAACCGCCGGCGGGAGGCGAATGGGTTTGGGCTTGGGTTTAGGCGCGGGCGGGACGATCGCCACGTCCAGCGGGTCGTCCGGGAGCGGCTCCGTGCGATTGACCATATAAGGCAGGGCCAGCCAAAGCAGCCCGACATGAAGCAGCGCTGCCGCCAGCAACGTGGCGGGTCTCCGCCACGACGCGCGCACCCGTTCGTTCATGGCAAAATATAACCGCCAAACGTAGAACCACGAAGCTGCCTAGGCGCCCGTGGCCGTTCTCAGTCGCTCTGAGCCGGCATCTTCCGACATGCGGGAGGGATGCCGGGCTCAGCCCGGTTCCTGGTCTTTTCCGTTCAGGCCGGATTACTGCGGCGGCGGATAATAAGGCTGCTGCCGCGGCGGCGGCGGGTTCGGCGTGGTGGCATAGCCGGTAGCGGCGCCAGCCACGGCGCCGACGCCGGCGCCGATGGCAGCGCCGGCCGGCCCGCCCGCGATTGCGCCGATGGCCGCGCCCGAGCCGGCGCCGATCAAGGCGCCGCCCGCGGCGCGCTGGCCGGGATCACGCGTGTCTGAACAGCCGGTAAGGGCGCCAAGCGTCAACGCGCCGACCATAGCCGTCTTGAGTAAGGGGTTCATCTCGCACTCCACTTTTAGGGCGCATGAACAACCCATCGGGGAGCGGCAAGTTCCGCTAGTGATTTACCGATCAGTGCCCGGCATGCCGGTGCAGGATCGCATCGGCCAGCCCCGTGTCGTATTCCAGCCCGGCGGCGGTCAAGGTCGCGCCCTGTGGGAAATGGGAGACGATCAGCTTCTTGCGTTCCAGCGCCACCCAGGCCGCCTGGTTGGAGAGGCCCGTCGCATCCCGGCTCGCCACCACCGCGTCGCCCAGATGGAAGTGATCGCCATGCGGCGCGGGAATGCCGGCCACCAGCACTGACCCGTCCTCTTCCTTGCGGATCACATGCCCCTCGATCCCGGCCAGGGCCTGCAGCAGGGTCAGCGTCTTGAGTTGGAGGGGGTTGAGGTTCAGCGGGTTGTGCTTGGCGGGCATGGCTTGAGGCCTTCGTGATTGTTACGAGATAGTGTCCTGAACATCATCGGGCAGTTGCGGATAGTCAACGCCCACCAGATAGAGCCCGTCCGGCGGCGCGGTCGGGCCGCCGGCGGTGCGGTTGCGGGCGGCCAGGGCCTGGGCGACGTCGTCCGGGGTCCATTTGGCCCGGCCGACCAGGGCCAGTGTGCCGACCATGTTGCGGACCTGGTGGTGCAGGAACGATCGGGCGGAGACCTCGAACTTCAGGTAGGCGCCGTCTTCGACGATATCGAGCTGGTCAAGCGTCTTGACCGGGGACTTGGCCTGGCACTCGCTGGCCCGGAAACTGGAGAAGTCGTGCTGGCCGATCAGGTGCGCCGCGCCCTCGCGCATCGCCGGAACGTCCAGCCTATGTGCCAGATGCCAGGCGCGGCCGATATCCAGTGTCGGGCGGGCGGGGCGGTTCAGGATGATGTAGCGGTAGCGGCGGCGGCGGGCCGACATGCGGGCGTGGAAATGGTCGTCCACCGGATCGGCCGAGACGACGGCGATCGGTTGGGGGCGGAGATGGGCGTTGATCGCCTCGCGCACCGTATGGCTGTCGGACGGGCGTTGGAGGTCGAAATGCGCGACCTGGCCCAGCGCATGGACTCCGGCATCGGTGCGGCCGGCGGCGTGCAGGCGGACGGTCTCGCCGGAGAATTTGAGGATCGCCTCCTCGATCTCCTGCTGCACCGAGGCGCCTTCGGCCTGGCGCTGCCAGCCGACATAGGGCCGGCCGTCATGCTCGATGGTCAATTTCCAGCGGGTCATTGGCAGCGTGTCACAGGCGGCTGCCGGCCTCGAGCTCCAGCGCGCGCAGGAACGAGGCGGCATCCTGCGGGCCGCGGTTCGGCCGTTGGACGGTGGCGAGCTTCAGCGCGCCCGGATTGCAGGCGACGACAGGGCTGCCGTCCTCGGAGAGCGACAGGATTGTGCCCGGCTGGCCTTCGCCGGTCGCGACGGTCGCTTCCAGCAGCTTGATCCGTTCACCGCGGAATTCGAAACTCGTGCCGGGCCAGGGATTGAGGGCGCGGACCCGGCGGTCGAGGTCGGCGGCCGGCAGGTTCCAGTCGATGACGCCGTCGGCGCGGTCCAGCTTGGCGGCGTAGGTGACGCCGTCCTCAGGCTGGGGAATGTCGGGCAGGTCGCCCTTCTCCAGCCGGGCGATGGCCTCGACGATCAGCTCGGCGCCGAGATCGGCCAGCTGGTCGAACAGCTGGACCGAGGTGGTCCAGCGGCCGATGGGCACCGCGCCCTTCAGCAGCATCGGGCCGGTATCGAGCCCGGCATCCATGCGCATGATGGTGATGCCGGTTTCCTTGTCGCCCGCCAGGATGGCGCGCTGCACCGGCGCGGCGCCGCGCCAGCGCGGCAGCAGCGAGCCGTGGATATTGAGGCAGCCCAGCCTTGGCGCATCCAGGATCGGCTGCGGCAGGATCAGGCCATAGGCCGCCACCACGGCAAGATCGAGCTTCAATGCGGCGAAGGCCTCATGCTCCTCGACCGCCGTGCGCAGCCTGGGCGGGGTGCGGACCGGAATGCCGTGCTGTTCGGCGAGCTGATGCACCGCCGAGGGGACAAGCTTATGTCCGCGCCCCGCCGGACGCGGCGGTTGGCTGTAGACGGCGGCGATCTCGTGACCGGCCCGGATCAGGGCCTCCAAGGCCTTGGCCGCGAAGGGCGGCGTGCCCATGAAGGCGAGGCGCATGTCAGAGCGTTCCGGCGCGCTTGGCCTTCTGCAGCTTGCGCAGGATGATGTTGCGCTTCACCAGCGACAGGTGGTCGACGAACAGCACGCCGTCCAGGTGCTCGATCTCGTGCGCGATGCAGGTCGCCAAGATGCCGTCGGCCTTTACTGTTTGCTTGGCGCCGGTCTCGTCCTGGTATTCGACGGTGATCAGATCCGCGCGCTCGACATCGGCGTAGAAATCGGGGACCGACAGGCAGCCCTCGTTGGTGACGCGCAGCTCTTCCGACGCATCGACGATCTGGGGATTGACCATGCGATAGGGGTGCGGTTCCTCGTCCTTCTCGGCGACGTCGACGACGATCACGCGCACGGGCTTGCCGACCTGCGGCGCCGCCAGCCCGATGCCCGGCGCGGCGTACATCGTCTCCAGCATGTCGTCCATCAGACGGCGGATGCTGTCATTGACCTCCGGCACCGGCTGGGAGGTGACTTTGAGGCGCGGGTCCGGCGCCACGAGGATATCCAGTTTGCTCATTCTTCTACGTCCATCTTATCCGGCGCCGTTATCAATTCGGGCGCCGCCACCGGGCGGGCGGCGATGTCGATCATCGCCGGTTCCGGTATCTCTACATTGTCGTGCGCGGCCTTCAATTCCTTGATCCGCCGCGCGCTCGGCAGCACCTGCCGCTCCATCGAGCCGACGGCATCGTTATAGCTGCCGATGGCCGTGGTCAAACCCCGGCCGATCTTCTGGAAATGCTCGCCGAACTTCGCCAGCCGCTTATAGAGCTCGGCGGCGTTGTCGGAGATGTCCCGTGCGTTCTCGGCCAGCGCTTCCTGGCGCCAGCCGAACTCGACCGCGCGCAGCAGCGCGATCAGGGTCGTCGGCGTCGCCGGTACCACATGGTTCTGGATGCCGGCCTCGACAAGGGCCGGATCGACCCGCAAAGCCGCGCTGAAGAAGCCTTCGTCGGGCAGGAACATGACGACGAAATCGGGGCTCGGCTGGAACTGCGCCCAGTAGGATTTGCGGCCGAGGTCGGTCATGTGCGTACGCACTGCCCGCGCGTGGCGCTGGAGGGCTTCCTGCCGCGCCAGATCATAGGCCGCGATGTCGCCATGAGCCTCGGGGCCGGCATCGTAGTAATGGTCGAACGGCACCTTGGAATCGATGACGATGGTGCGGCCGCCCGGCAGCTTCACGATCACATCCGGCCGTTGCCGTCCGTCCTCGACGGTGAAGCTCGCCTGCTCGGCGAAATCGACATGGGCCTGCATGCCGGCCATCTCGATGACCCGGCGCAGCTGCAGCTCGCCCCAGCGGCCGCGCACGCCGGGATTGCGCATGGCATTGACCAGCTTCTGGGTTTCGCCGGAGAGGCGCAGATTGCTTTTCGCCATCTCCTCGACCTGGACCGACAGGCCGCGATAGGCGCCCATTCGTTCCTTCTCGATTTCGGTGATCTGCTTGTCGACCTTTTCCAGGGAATCGCGCACCGGCTGCAGCATCTGGCTGATATCGCCCTTGGCCGCGGCCTGGAAGCCGTCGAACTGGGTGCGGGCAAGGTCGAGGAACTGGCGGTTGTTCTGGCCCAGCGCATCGGTCGACAGTTTTCGAAATTCTGCCGCCAGCCGGTCGGCGAGCTGGGCATGCTCCTGTTCCAGCACGGCTTTGGCCTGAGCCGCCGCTTTGGCACCGCTGTTACGCAAGGCAAGCCAGACGACCATCGCGCCGAGAACCGCTCCCAGGACCAGCGACAGCGGATCGATGGAGAAACCCATAGGCCTATTCGCGCAAAATCATCGTGCCGGCGCCGCCGGTGGTGAATATCTCCAGCAGCAGCGCGTGCGGTACGCGCCCGTCCAGGATGACCGCGGCGTCGACGCCCTGGTCGACCGCGTCCAGGCAGGTCTCGATCTTGGGGATCATGCCGCCCGAGATCGTGCCGTCCGCGATCAGCCGCCGCGCCTGACTGGCGGTCAGGCTCGGGATCAGCTTTTTCTCTTTATCCAGCACGCCCGCGACATCGGTCAGCAGCAGCAGCCGGGTGGCGCCGATTGCGCCCGCCACCGCGCCGGCGGCGGTGTCGGCATTGATGTTGTAGGTTTCGCCGTTCTTGCCCACGCCGATCGGGGCGACGACGGGGATGACGTCCGAATCCTCGAAGCTCTCCAGGATCTCGGAATTGATCTGCTGCGGCTCGCCGACGAAGCCCAGATCGAGGATCTTCTCGATGTTGGAATCGGGGTCGCGGGTGGTGCGGCGCAGCTTGCGGGCCATGATCAGGCGCCCGTCCTTGCCCGACAGGCCGATGGCCATGCCGCCGGCATCGCCGATGGCGCTGACGATCGCCTTGTTGATAGAGCCGCACAACACCATCTCGACCACCTCGACGGTGGCGGCGTCGGTGACGCGCAGCCCGTCGATGAACTCGCTCTGGAT
>DATBAZ010000289.1:0-13308 GCA_036271255.1 Alphaproteobacteria bacterium | reverse complement strand
CTGGAAATCGAGGCCGCTGACGCCGGGTAGGCGCACGTCCAGCACGATGCAGCTCTCGACTGCCGACGGCTTGCGCTCGAGCAGGCCGGCGGTCGATCCATAAAGTTCGGTATCGAGATCGACCGAGCGGAACAGGCGGCTCAGCGCATCGCGGATCGCTTCGTCGTCATCCACCACAAGCACCAGCGGACGCACCGAAGCCGTTGAAGTTGCGAGGGTCTTACTGCTCAAAGCCGTCTCCGTCCTGACGCATGGATTCTCCGCCAGCCCAACGTGTTGTTCAAGCGCCGAATCAAGGGGGCGAGAAGCGATACTTACGTATAAGGGGCCTAAACGAAGGCTTCGGCATGCCCAACTCTCGTACAATGACCCCTTATCTCTCGTACAATAGAGCGATGCGTTGGGCAGGCATAACCTCACCTCGTTCCCGTTAAAACTTTTTTTATTAAGGGGAGACGGTCGTGATGTATGAAGCAAGAATTGAACCGGCGGGGTCTTCCGCCGGCCATGAAATCAGCCCAGCATTCCATTCGGTGCAGAATTCATTGCCTGCCGCTGCCTCGCGCATCCTCGACGAGGTTCGGGGCGCCCTGCCGCACGATCTGGCCGCCGCCAGCATCAGCGCCACTCGGCTCGCCTCGCTGCTGCGGGAAAGCGTCGAGGTGCCGATCCGTCCCGCCATCAGCAAGGGCGGTCTGGCCTCCTGGCAGGAACGCAAGGTGCGCCAGCATATCGACAGCAATCTCGACAGCCAGATACTGGTCGATGACTTGGCCGATCTTGTCTCGCTGAGTGCTGCCCATTTCTGCCGCGCCTTCAAGAGAAGTTTCAGCGACACACCGCACGCCTATATCGTCCAGCGCAGGGTGGAGCGGGCGCAGGAGCTTATGCGCGGCACGCGCAGCCCGTTGAGCCAGATCGCGCTCGATTGCGGCTTCGCCGACCAGACCCACTTGTCGAAACTGTTCCGCCGCCTGACTGGCCGGACCCCCAACGCATGGCGGCGGGCCCATGCGGTGATGGCTTAATTAGATTCCGTTCACCGGGCCGCCTGGCGTTTCTCCAGCAGTGCCCGGTCGATCACGTAGGCGCGGATCGTCTCGATCTCCGCCGGGCTGTATGCGGCATGGAAGCTGGCCATGCCCTTGTCGGACAGCACACCGCCATCCACGACTTGGGCCCAGCCCTCTTTGCTGCCCAGCAAGGGGCTGTGGCGCAGGTCGGTGACGACGCCCGTGCCCTTCGCCCCACCGCCATGGCAATAGAGGCAGCTATGGGCGAAATGCCCTGCTCCCTCGGCTACCGCCGCGGTCCCGGCAAACTGCGCCGGCGGGTCCGGCGTTATATGCTCCGACGGCGCCCGGGCCGGCAGCCTGGCCGTACCGCCGAGCGTAAAGGTCAGCACCCGGCTCTTGTTGTGTCGGGGGCCGTCCGGCCCCCAATTGGCCTCGCCGGCATATAAACCCGACGATCCGCCATAGCCCGCCAGCACGGTGATGTACTGCTTGCCGCCCGTCTCATAGGTGATCGGCGCGGCCAGGATGGCGCTGCCGCCATCTGCGGACCATAGCTCGTTGCCGGTGCGGGCATCGTAGACCTTGAGGAAGCCGTCATTGTCGCCCTCGACCACCAGGTTCCCGCCCGTGGTCAGCACGCCGCCATTGTAATAATCGGGATGCGGCGCCCGCCACGCCTCCTTCTGCGCCACCGGGTCCCAGGCCAGGAGATAGCCCTTGGTCCCGGCCCGGATCTCCTTCACCTTGGCCGGATCGTCGGGCAGCCCGGCTTGGACGAAATCGACGCCCAGATTGACGCCCACAGCGCGGACCTTGAAGTCCTTCTCGGTCACATAGGCGCCGCCGACTTCCTGCGCCGGGATATAGACAAGGCCGGTTTCCTTGCTGAATGCCATCGGCTGCCAGTTATGGCCCCCGACCGAGCCGGGTTGCGCCGCCCACATCTTGCCGGTCTTGTCATACCGCGCCTCCGGCACGATGTCGGGCCGGCCGGTCTCGGGATCGGTGCCGGTCGCCCAGTTGACCGGGACGTACGGCTTGATCGAGATCGGTTTTCCGGTGGCGCGGTCCAGCACATAGAAGAGCCCGTTCTTCGAAGCCTGCATCAGCACCTTGCGTGGGCCCCCGCCGATCGTGAGATCGGCCGCGATCATGTTCTGGGTCGCGTCATAGTCCCAGGTGTCGCCCGGCGTTTCCTGGAAATGCCAGACATACGCGCCGGTCTCGGGTTTCAGCGCGACGATCGACGCGACGAACAGATTGTCGGTGTCGCCGGGCGAGCGGTAGGCCTTGTTCCAGTAGTCGGCATTACCGGTGCCGATGAACAGCAGGTCGAGTTCCGGATCGTAGGTGATCCCGTCCCACACAGTGCCGCCGCCGCCGCCGCCCTCGGCCTCGTTCCACCATTTTCCGGTCCAGCTCTTGGTTGCCAGTTTTTCCATGATCGTATCGGAGGCCGCGCCGTCGCTCTTTCCGGGCTTGCCGGGCACGGTATAGAAACGCCAGATCATCCTGCCGGTCTCGGCGTCATAGGCGGAGACGTAGCCGCGTACGGCATAATCCGCGCCGGCATTGCCGATGATCACCCGCCCGCCGGCGATGCGTGGGGCCCCGCCGATCGTATAGGGCTTGGACTGGTCGACCGTCATGATCGACCAGACCTGCTTGCCGGTTTTGGCGTCCAGCGCGATCAGCCGCCCATCGATGGTGCCGACATAGATCCTGCCGTTCCACCAGGCCGCGCCGCGATTGACGCTGTCGCAGCAGCTGTTGACTCCAGTCTGGCGTGGTACCTCGGGGTCGAACTGCCAGAGCAGCTTGCCGGATATGGGATCGAATGCCTGCACCTTGGACCAGGCCGAGGTGGTGTAGAGCACCCCGTCGACCATCAGCGGCGTCGATTCCTGCCCCCGGTCGGTATCCAGGTCATAATACCAGGCGAGGCCGAGCTGCCCGGCATTCGTGTCGTTGATCTGGCTGAGCGGGCTGTCGCGGCTCTCATCATAAGTCCGCCCGGTCGTGAGCCAGCTACCAGGCTCATCGTTCGCACGGACAATGCGGTCGGGGGGACTGGCCAAGGCGCCGAGGCTCAGTAACGTGGCCGCGAGGACGCACCGCGACAGACGATTGCCCATGATTCCTCCCCTTGCGGCCTTTCCATCATTGCGCACGGATTTGCCGGCGATGTCACGCGGTGTATCAATCCCGCATGCCCAAGCAGCCCGCATTCCTCGCCAAACCGCTCGCCGAGATGACCGAGGAAGAATGGGAATCGCTGTGCGACGGATGCGGCCTCTGTTGCCAGATCCGGGTCGAGGACGAGGACACCGGCGAGGTTGCGTTATCGAACGTCGCGTGCCGGATGCTGTGCCTGGACAACAATCGCTGTTCCGATTACGCCAACCGCAAGACGAACGTGCCTGATTGCGTTAAGGTCACGCCGGAAAATGTCATGGAGTTGGATTGGTTACCGCACACATGCGGCTATCGCTTGGCCGCGTTCGGCCGGCCGTTGCCAAGCTGGCATCATCTTATCTGCGGCGACCCGCGGCGCGTGCATACGCAAGGTCCGTCCATGCTGGGCTCGCTGATCTCGGAGGACGACGCCGATTGGGAGTGACCCACTCCCCGGAACCCGCACATGCCGGATGTTGTTCGGACACCGGGCTTTCCATACACGCCGACCGACAAGAATTATGAACAAACGCATTCTCGCCGGCCTGTTTTTCCTGCTGGTTCCCGCCATTGCGCTGGCCGCGGAAGGACACGGTCCGGCCGGCAACGGGGTTGGCGGCAGCGCCGAGGTTATCCTGGTCGCCCAGGTCGCCCTGCTGATGCTGATAGGCCGCGGCCTGGGCGAGGTGATGCAGCGCATCGGACAGCCCGCGATCATCGGCCAGCTTCTCGCTGGCCTGGTTCTGGGGCCGTCGCTCTTCGGCTGGATTGCGCCGCACGCACATGACCTGATCTTCCCCAAGGGCGCCGAGCAGAAGAGCCTGATCACCGGCATCGCCAATATGGGCGTCATGATGCTGCTGCTGCTGACCGGGATGGAGACCGACCTCAAGCTGGTGCGAAAGGTCGGCGCCCCGGCGATCGCGATCAGCGCGACCGGCGTGCTGGTGCCCTTCGCCTGCGGCTTCACCCTGGGGGAATTCCTGCCGGATTCGATCCTGCCCAACCCGCAATTGCGGCTGGTCACGGCGCTGTTTCTCGGCACCGCCTTGTCGATCTCCTCGATCAAGATCGTCGCCATGGTCGTGCGCGAGATGAATTTCATGCGCCGCAACCTGGGGCAGATCATCGTCTCCTCGGCGATCATGGAGGACACGGTCGGCTGGGTGATCATATCGATCACGCTCGGCATCGCCGGAGCAGGTGGGGTGGCCGTGGGTTCGCTGGCCAAGACGGTCATCGGGACCGCGCTCTTCCTGGTCTTCAGCTATACGATCGGGCGTTGGCTGGTTTTCCAGTTGATCCGCTGGGTCAACGACACGTTCGTCAGCGAATATGCCGTGGTGACCGCCATCCTGATCGTCATGTGCGCGATGGCGATGACGACACAGGCGATCGGCGTCAACACTGTGCTGGGCGCCTTCGTCGCCGGCGTGCTGGTGGGCGAATCACCCATCCTGTCGCAGCTTATCCAGGACGAGCTCAGAGGTTTCATCACCGCCTTCATGATGCCGGTCTTCTTCGGCCTGTCGGGCCTGTCGGCGGACCTGACGGTGCTGCGCGATCCGCATCTTTTCGAGCTGACGGCAGGGCTGGTCGCCATCGCGACGTTCGGCAAGTTCACGGGCGCCTTCTTCGGCGGCAGGATCGGCGGGCTGAGCCGTGCCGAATCGTTGGTGGTCGGTTGCGCCATGAACGCCCGCGGCTCGACCGAGGTCATCGTCGCCTCGATCGGGCTCACGATGGGGGCGCTGACCCAGAATCTCTACAGCATGATCGTCACCATGGCGGTGCTGACCACGATGGCGATGCCGCCGATGCTGCGCTGGGCGCTGAGCCGTCTGCCGGTGAACAAGGAGGAGCAGAAGCGGCTGGACGCGGAGAAGCTCGATTCCAAGGGCTTCGTCAGCCGCCTGGAACGGCTGCTGATCGCCGGTGACGAGAGCGCCAGCGGCAGATTCGCCGCGCGCCTTGCCGGCTTCATCGCCGGCCAGCGGGGCCGGCCGGTCACGGTGCTGCAGTTGTCACCCAAATCCAGGGCGGACGACACGACGCTCAAGACGATCGTCACCGACGCGGCCAAGTCCGGCCATCATGCGGTCGAGGCCGACGAGCGGGAGGACAAGCGCGCCGATATCGTCGCGCGCGTGGAGCACGGCAAGCCCGATGAGGCGATCAAGGTTGAGGCGGAAAAGGGCTTCGACCTGCTGGTGCTGGGGATTAACCGGTCCATCGTCGCCAGCGGCGGTTTCTCGGCGGTAGTCAGCCGCATCGGTACGGACTTCGCCGGACCCATCGCGCTGGTCATGGCCGGTGAGGGGCAGGATGCGTCCGTCGCGGCGGAGGGCTTCAATATCCTGGTGCCGGTGAACGGAACGGATGCGGCCCGCCACGGCGCGGAATTCGCCTTTGCCTTATCGCCACCGCAGGCCAGCAAGATCACCGCGCTGCATGTCGCCAGCCGGAAGACCGCCGACGAAAAGAAGCCTGCGCGAGCACGCGCCACCAGCGCCGGCGACCGCAACAAGAAGGCGGTCTTACGGGACACGACGGAACTTGGGGCGCGCTACGGTTTCCGCGCCGTCGAAACCGCCTCGCACACGGACGTGGCTCCGGACGATGCGATCCTGGAGGAGGCTAAGCGGATCGACGCCGACCTGATCGTCATCGGCGCCACCCGCCGCGTGGGTGACGACCTGTTCCTGGGCGAGACGGTCGCCAATGTGCTGCAGGAGTGGGACGGCCCGATCGTCCTCGTCATCGCCGCCCGCGAAGCGGTGGCGCGGGAGAACTCGGCGGCGGCCTGAGGCTCTATTTGCCCCGCGCCGCCCGATAGATACGCAGCCATAGGCGCATCACTTCCATATATTTGAAGGCGAGCTCTTCCAGGTCGGTCCCAGGCTTGGCCCCCGGCGCGGCATTGCGGGCGGTGTGGATGGCGTCGCGGGCGCGGTCGATGGCGCGGTCGGCGAATTCCGAGGTCATGGCCTCGGCCGGGACGCTCTCATCGATGGCGATATGTTCGACCATCCGCTGCACGATGGCGCGTCCGGCCGTATTCAGCGCGTCGATTCGCTCCTGATCGTCCTCATCGAGCGGGCAGGGGCCTTCGATCTCGAAGAACCAGGGCTCTATCGGTCTATCGTCGTTGGCTATCTTCATCGGTCCTAGATGTGGGCAAACGCGCGGAGACGCAAGTTTGCGTCGCAGCATAAAAATTTCGATGATTTGAAAGGGTTTATCGCAGCGCACACAAAAATAAGCCGTTTCTGCTTGACGGCATTTCGCAGGTGCAATATAAAGAGAATCGATATGGCACCTTCCCCGCCATATCCGACGCCCGCCTAGCGCGGCGTTTCCTCCCTAAACTCGGGCTGCATTCGTGCGGCCCGTTTTTTTTGTTTAATAACCGAAACGGGTTGGCCGCGCAAGGACAATTTGGCGCAGCTTGCCGTCGGAATAAAAACGCTCAAATCAATCGGTCAGGTCTTGCGCCAGCGAGTCGCGTGTTGCAGTGGGCAATGCAGCGAGATGTCCATAGCGGGGATGGTCGAATCCCAGCATGACCGGCGCTGCCGGCGATTTGAACGCCGCCTTCTGGGCCGGCGTCAGAGTGAACCGCACGAACTGGACCGATGAGGCCTTGCCCTGCTCGCTGGTGTTTTCGCGCTCGGCGTCGGGCTCGCCGCGGATAGTCTCGCCTCCGACCATCAGAAGCATGTGGTTCTCGATGCCGCCAACCTGGTGCAGTACCGCCATGCGGCGTGCGGCGTCGGGCACCTCGAACATGACCGTGGCGATCAGCTCGTCGCCCTGCGGGATCAGCGGATTATAGGCCGCCAGCTCATCCTGGACCTGTTCCTCGCCGCCCTTTTCCACGAACAGCATCTCGTGGATCTGATGCCACATCGTGTCGTAATTCTCGAAATAGAAGGTCGAGTAGGGGCCGACCTCGATCCGCCGCGCCTTCTTGATCTCGCTGATCCTGCGGCGCTGCTCCTTGCGGATGGCGCCGTATTCCGTCATCGGCAGGATGTCGGCGCGGGTAACCTGACGTGTCTTCATATGCTCAGTCCGTAAGCCTTGGCGATCAGCTCGATCGGGTGCGCCTTCTCCGGCAGCGTAGCGCCCTCGATCGCCTCGACGCCTTGCAGGACATGCGTCGCCGCGAGCGGACATTCGGAGGCGACGAAGGCCTTGGCGTTCTTGGCGGTGGTGCGCGCCACCGGTTTTCCGACTTTCAGCGCCTTTGCGAAATTGCCCTTCTTGACGCCCCACGAGCCGCCATGGCCGGAGCAGCGCTCGACCACCTGAACGTCGGGTTCGGGGATCAGCTTGAGCATCTCGGTGCCTTTCTGCCCCATGTTCTGCGCGCGGGCGTGACACGCCAAGTGGAGCGTAATGCCGCCCTCGAGCGGCCTCATGCCCGGCGCCAGGCCCTCTTTCTTGGCGATATCGACGACATACTCGCTGAGGTCCGATGTGTTCTTCGACAGGAAGGCCACGTCCTCATTGTCGGGCAGCAGCAGCGGCCATTCGAATTTCAGCATCAGGGCGCAGGACGGCACCAGCGCGACCACGCGACAGCCGGCCTCGATCTTGGGCCGCATGAAGGCGGCGACCCGTGCGGCGCGGCCGGCGACGTCCTTCATGTCGCCCAGCTCCAGTTGCGGCATGCCGCAGCATTCCGGATGTGCGACCTCCACCTCGACCCCGTTCTTGGCCAGCACCGCCAATGCGGCGCGCCCGATCGAGGTGTTGTTGTAATTGACGAAGCAGGTGGCATAGAGCAGCGCCTTGCGGCCGGCCGCCGGGGCGGCGGTGTCGCGCGCGGGCGCTTGGCTGCCGGCGCTTTTGACGAAGGTGGGGCTTTCGAATTTCGGCAGGTCGGCGTTGCGGTCGATGCCGGCGACACTCTCCATGATCGGCCGGGTCAGGCTGTTGTGACGGTCGGACGCCCAGTTCATCACCGGACCCAGCACCGCGCCGACCTTGCCGTTGCGGTCGGTTGCGATCAGCTCCTTGTCGGCCAGCGACGGCACGCCCTTGGAGAATTCATAGGCCCGCCAGCGCAGCATCAGATGCGGGAAGTCGAGATTGAACTCGTGCGGCGGCACATAGGGGCACTTCGTCATGAAGCACATGTCGCAGAGCGTGCAGTCGTCCACGACCTCTTTGTATTTCTCCTTGGGCACCGCATCGAGCTCGCCCGTCGGCGTCTCGTCGATCATGTCGAACAGGGTGGGGAAGGACTCGCACAGATTGAAGCAGCGGCGGCAGCCGTGGCAGATGTCGAACACCCGCTCCATCTCGGCCTCGATCTTCTCGCGGTCGTAGAAATCCGGATTTTGCCAGTCGATTACGTGGCGGAACGGTGCGCCGCTGTTCGGCTCAGCCATGTTGAGCCCCTCGGGTGCTGAAAAATATGGGGAGAAACAGGAGCCGGCGGCCCCAAGGAGCCGCCGGCTTTAAACGAAAACGACAGGCGAACTAGGCGTTCAGCCCGTCCAGGGCCTTCTGGAAGCGGCCGGCATGCGAACGCTCGGCCTTGGCCAGCGTCTCGAACCAGTCCGCGATCTCGTCGAAGCCTTCCTCGCGGGCGGTGCGGGCCATGCCCGGATACATGTCTGTGTATTCGTGAGTCTCGCCGGCGATCGACGCACCCAGGTTCTTGTCGGTCGAGCCGATCGGCTTACCGGTCGCCGGATCGCCGACCTCTTCCATGAACTCCAGATGGCCGTGGGCGTGACCGGTCTCGCCTTCCGCCGTGGAGCGGAACACGGCCGCGACGTCATTATAGCCCTCGACATCGGCCTTCTGTGCGAAATAAAGATAGCGCCGGTTCGCCTGGCTCTCGCCGGCGAAGGCATCCTTCAGGTTTTGAAGCGTCTGCGAATCTTTCAGAGCCGTCACGGTTATCCTCCTTGGGGGTCGCACCGCCTTTCCGGCGGCGAATGGTGCGGACCAATCGTATCCCGCCACCACCGGGAAATGCAACACGGTTTAGAATTGCTCTAAAATTGTGCAGGGAGGATTTCTTGCATGTTTCGATAAAATAGCGTCAATTTTAATACGTCGGTGGAGTAAAGATTTTTCGGAACAAAATTAGATTTCGTAGTATTTGCTTCAAGAATTGAAGCAACCACAAAATCTAGATAGGATCGCTGTGGAGTACGCCATGAAGTGAATTCGGCGGTGCACGTGGCGAGTGTTCAGAATCCTGTGTGCGCTGCAATATAAGGCGTGCTTTTATATTCGCGGTCGCTGTGCTACTTCGATACACATTGTTTCATAAGGGAGATAACAAAAATGCGCTTGCGGGGAGATCGCGGCCTTGGTGCCGTGCTCGCAGTCTCGGCTATTGCCGCCTCCGGCGCAGCATCCGCTGCGGGCTTCTATATCCAGGAACAGTCGGCCGCAGGCGTCGGCCGCGCTCATGCGGGCAATGCCGCCATCTCGGACGATGCCAGCACGATTTATTACAATCCCGCCGGCATGACCCAGCTTCCGGGCGTCCAGGTCGACCAGGGAATCACCCTGATCGTTCCGGACGCCGGCCTGAAGGATCAAGGCACTGTCGACCATTCGCCCGGCGCAGCCAATTCCTTCCCCGGCGGCGGCAATGGCGGCAATCCCGGCTCGGCTACGCCGCTGGGCAATTTTTATGTCAGCGCGCAGATACCCGACCAGGATATTTGGCTAGGGTTTGGTGTGACCGTTCCATATGGTTTCGCCGCGAAGTACGAGCAGAATACCTTCGCCCGCTACGATTCGATCGACAGCTATGTCGAAACCTTCGATTTCGCGCCGACCATCGCCATCAAGCTCAACGACTGGCTGTCCTTCGGCATCGGCCTCGATGAGCAGTACGCCTATGTGAAGCTGCGCTCGGCTATTCCAGACGCGCTCGCCGCCGGCGGCCCGTCGCTCGCAACCGATGGCCGGCTGACCCTGTCCGGCCATACCTGGTCAACGGGCTTCAATGGCGGTCTGCTGTTCACACCGGACGCGGACACCAAGATCGGCCTCACCTACCGCTTCGGTATCCAGCACAATATCCGCGGCCAACTGCAGATTGCCAATCTGACCGGGCCGCTTGCCATCGTGAACGGCCAGGTGAGTGGGACGGCTTCGCTGGACGAGCCGGACATCGTCCAAGCCGCCTTTGCCAGGAAATTGACACCCCAGTTGACCCTGCTGGGCGAGTTCGATTTCTACACCTGGAGCAATTTCCAGCAGATCGACATCCATACGACGAACGCGCTGATCGGCAACCTGCTCACGACCGAAAACTATCAGGACAGCGTTTCCGTCTCTCTCGGCGCCGAATATCAGCTCGATCCGCAATGGCGGGTCAGGGGCGGCGTCAAGTACGACCAGACTCCGACGACCGACGGCTTCCGCGATACGCGCGTGCCAGACAGCGACCGTTACTGGATCGCAGCCGGCTTCCACTACGATTATGACGACCATATCGGTATCGATGCCGGCTATGCCCATCTGTTCGCTCCCGACGCCAGCATCAACATTCAGCGTCAGTTCTTCACGACGACCCCGGTGATCCTGACCTCCAGCGATATCCGGGCGCAGGCCCATCTCTCGGTCGACATCCTGTCCGCCGGCCTGACCTATAAGTTCTGATCGGGCTGGCAGCGCCGCCCTGAAACTTGCGGGCGGGCGGCGCAGCACCTAATAGACCGAAGGGCCCCCGGCGTGAGGGCCCTTCGGAGGTGCGTTTGACATGACTGTGGTGGTGACCGGGGCCGCGGGCTTCATCGGCTATCATGTGACCACCGCGCTCCTCGCCCAGGGCGAGCGCGTTATCGGGATCGATATCGTCAACGACTACTACGATGTCGGTCTGAAGGAGGCGCGCCTTGCGCACCTCGCCGGCCACAAGGACTTCACCTTCCATCGCGCCGATATCGCCGACGCGCCGGCTATCTCGGCGATCCTGGCCGGGGCCGGCCCGCTGCGCGGCGTCATCCATCTCGCCGCCCAGGCCGGCGTGCGCTATTCGCTGCAAAACCCTTACGCCTATGTGCATTCCAACCTGCTCGGGCAGGTGGCGATGTTCGAGGCGGTCAAGGCCTTGGACCCGATGCCGGCGCTGGTCTATGCCAGCTCCTCCTCGGTCTATGGGGGCAACACGAAGTTTCCCTTCGCGGTGGCCGACCGGGTCGACCGTCCGGTCTCGCTCTATGCCGCGACCAAGCGGGGCGGGGAGCTGCTGGCCGAAAGCTATGCGGCGGCTCACGGCATGCCGTCAGTGGGACTGCGGTTCTTCACCGTCTACGGCCCCTGGGGCCGGCCCGATATGGCCTATTTCAGCTTCACCAAGGCGATCCTCGCCGGCGAGCCGATCCCGGTCTTCAACGAGGGCAAGCTGGAGCGGGACTTTACCTATATCGACGATATCGTCGCCGGCGTGCTCGCCGCGCTGGCGCTGGTGCCTGACCCGGCCCAGCCGCACCGCGTCTATAACCTGGGCAACAACAAGCCCGAGCCGCTGATGCGCTTCATCAAGACGATCGAGACCGCGCTGAACCTGAAGGCGATGCTCGAGTTCAAACCGATGCAGCCGGGCGACGTGAAGGCGACGGCGGCGGATATCGCCGACAGCATCCGTGACCTCGGCTTCACGCCCCGGATCGGCATCGACGAGGGCATCCCCCGCTTCGTCCGCTGGTACAAGGATTACTATGCCATCGCCTGACGCGGCTGGCAGAATTCCGAAGCTGATCTTCCTGGTCACAGAGGACTGGTATTTCTGGGCGCACCGCCTGCCGCAGGCCCGTGCGGCGCGCGATGCCGGTTTCGCCGTATCCATCGCCACCCGGGTCGATGCCCATGGCGACCTGATCCGGGGTGAGGGTTTCGGCCTGCATCCGCTGAATTGGCGGCGGGGCAGCATCAATCCGTTCGGCGCGATGTCGTCCGTGCTGGAGATTGCAGGCCTCTACCGGCGCGAGCGGCCGGCGATCGTTCATCACGTGTCGCAGAAATCGATCCTGCTGGGCTCGATCGCGGCGCGGCTGGCCGGGGTGGTGCGCGTGGTCAATGCGCTGACCGGGCTGGGCTTCCTGTTCGTCGCCTCGACAATCAAGGCGAGAGCCGTCCGCGCCATCCTGCTGCCGATCCTGCGCAACATCGCAGCACGGCCCCAGGTGCGCTTCCTCGTCGAGAACCCTGACGACGGGGGCACGCTGCGCCGGCTCGGCGTCGTGCCGGACGACCGGATCGTGCTGATCAAGGGGTCCGGGGTCGATATCGGCTATTATCAGCCGCTGCCTGAGCCGCAGGGGCCGGTCGTGATCGGCTGCGCCGCCCGTATGCTCCGGATCAAAGGGGTTGAGGAGGTTGTCGCCGCCTTCAGGATACTGCGCGCCGGCGGATCGAATGCCCGCCTGCTGCTGGCCGGCGCGCCCGACACTGAGAATCCGGCGGCGATCTCAGAGGCTGAGCTACGCGCCTGGGCTGCAGAGCCCCGTATCGAATGGCTGGGCCATGTGACCGACATCCGCCAGGTCTGGGCGCGCGCGCATATCGCCGTGCTCGCCAGCCGGGGCGGGGAGGGGATTCCGATGACCTTGATGGAGGCGGGGGCCTGCGCCCGCCCGCTGATCGCGACCGACGTGGCGGGCTGCCGTGAGATCGTGGTGCAGGAAGAGACCGGCCTGCTCGCGCCGCCCAACGATATTGCCGCCCTGGCGGACGCGATGCGCCGGATGGTCGAGGATGCCGGACTGCGCCGGCGCTGCGGGGCCGCGGGGCGCGAGCGTGTGGCGAACGGGCTCGACGCTGGGACCGTCGGTCGTGAGACGGTTGCGGTCTATCGTTCCTTGCTGGCGCCCGAGCCGGGCAAGATCCTGTGATCAACTTCTTCCTCTATCATACGCTCTGGTTCATGGCGGCGGCGGCGGTGCTGAGTTGGGGCCTGACCGGGATCACGCTCGCCATCCTGCGCCGGCGGGCCATCCTCGATCTGCCGAACGAGCGCAGCAGCCACACCGTGCCGACCCCGCGCGGCGGCGGCTGGGGGGTGATGCTGGCGCTGCTTCCATTCTGGGTCTGGGCGTTGTGGAAGGCCGGCCGCCTGCTTCAGCCGGCCGAGCTC
>DATBAZ010000288.1:0-5086 GCA_036271255.1 Alphaproteobacteria bacterium | reverse complement strand
CGGGCAGCCGTTCGAGCTGTCTGACCAGGTGATCGAGGGCGTGCCGCTCTCGGTCTATAAGAACCTGCCGCCGAACATCAGTCATCTGATCGTCGAGGCCGCGCGTTTCGGCGACCGCACCTTCCTGGTCAATGGCGATCAGCGCCTTTCCTATGCCGAGACGCTGGGCCGGGCGCAGGCTTTGGCGAACTGGCTGGCTGGGAAATACGGCGCCGGGCTGGGTCAGCGGGTCGCCATCGCGTCGCGCAATTCGCCCGAATGGATCATCGCCTTCCTGGCCATACAGCTTACCGGCGCGACCTCCACGCTGATCAACAGCCGGGGCACGGCGGAAGAGATCGCCCATGCGCTGGCAGATACCGATTGCAATCTGGTGATCGCCGACCGGCAGCGGGCCGAGGCGATCGCGGGGCGCTTCGCCGCGCCGGTCATCGTCGCTGAGAAGGACGGAAATTTCCGAGGAGCGGACGGTACTGTTGCCGACCTGACGCCGGCGCCAGTCCGGCCCTCGGCGGTGGGCCTGGACGATCCGGCGATCATCATGTTCACCTCGGGCACCACAGGCCGACCCAAGGGCGCGGTGCTGTCTCATCGCGGAGTCGCGAGCTTTCTGTTCGGCATGCGGCATAACGGGGCGACCTATCTGGCGCACGCGGCGATGCGCATGGGCGTCGAGCCGCAGGCGCTCATCGCCCGGATGCCGCAGATGGCGACCTTGGCCGTCTTCCCGTTTTTCCATGTCTCCGGTGCGTCGGCGATGCTGATGGGGGCGGTGATCAACGGCGGCAAGATGGTGATGATGGATCGCTGGAATCCGGCCGAGGCGCTGAAGCTCGTGGCGCTGGAAAAGGTCACCATGCTGCAGGGGCCGCCTTCGATCTTCTGGGACGTCATCCAGTGCCCCGAATTCGCCACGGCCGATATCACCTCCGTCACCAATGTCGGCATCGGCGGACAGGCCACGCCACCCAACCTGCTGGAGCTGGTGCTGAAGCACTTTCCCACCGCCTCGCCCGGCGGCGGCTTCGGCCAGACCGAGACCAACGGCTCGATCGCCTCCGGCACCGGGGCGGAATATCTCGCCAACCGCCAAGCGTCCGGTCGCATGCTGCCCGGCTGCGAGGCCCGCATCGTCGACGAGAACGGCCAAGACCTGCCCTTAGGGAGCATCGGCGAGATCTGGAGCCGCAGCCCGCTCAACATGATCGGCTACTGGAATCAGCCCGAGGCCAATGCCGCCGTGTTCAAGGACGGCTGGCTCAAGACCGGCGATATCGGCTTCCTCGACGCCGACCGCTTCATCACCATCGTCGACCGCAAGAAGGACGTCATCATCCGCGGCGGCGAGAATATCTATTGTGCCGAGCTGGAGCGGGTGTTCCAGCAATTCCCAGGCGTGCTGGAGGTCGCGGCCTTTGGTGCGCCCGACGACCGCTGGGGCGAGCGGGTGGTGCTGGCCGTGGTGGCGCAGCCGGACCGGACGCTCTCGGCGCAGGAGATGCTCGCCTTCGGCGCCGAAAAGCTCGCCGCCTACAAGGTGCCGGCCGAGATCGTGTTCAGCGCCGAACCCTTCGTCCGCAATGCCGTCGGCAAGATCGACAAGCCGCTGCTGCGGCGCGGCTACGCCGCCTGAAAATCTACTGAAGCAAGGAGATATCAATGTCCTATCTGGATGGCGGCAAGGTCATCGACCTGATGTTCGGCCTGCCCGATCCCGCCGGGCTGCACGCAGCCTATGAATCGTTCAAGCCGCTCTATCGCGACCGCGAGAGCCGGGATTTCGCCTTTCCGGCGCAATACATGTTCAAGGACATCCCGAATATCGAGACGATCGGCGACGACCCTGTCGGCTGGGCGGTCAAGCAGATGGACCGCTTCAACATCGAGAAGGCGCTGATCGGGGTCAACGAGTTCTCCGAGATGCACAAGGTGGCGCGCGACCGCTTCGGCGACCGCTTCGTGTTCGACGTGCCGCTCGATCCCAATGGGGGGATGGACGAGGTCCGCCGCCTGCGCCGGCTGGCCAAGGAATATGACGTGCGCGCCGCCAGCGTCTTCCCCTGCGGCTGCAACCCGCAGGTGCCGATCAACGACAAGCGGATGTATGTGACCTACGCCGCCTGCATCGACCTCGACATCCCGGTCTTCGTGAATGCGGGCGTGCCCGGCCCGCGCTTCCCGATGTATCCGCAGCAGGTCGAGCTGATCGACGAAGTCTGCTGGTTTTTCCCGGAGCTGAAATTCGTCATGCGCCACGGCGCCGAGCCGTGGGAGCAGCTGGCCTGCAAGCTGATGCTGAAATGGCCGAACCTCTATTATTCGACCAGCGCCTTCGCGCCCAAACACTATCCCAAGGCGGTGATCAACTACGCCAACACCCGCGGCGCCGATAAGATCATGTATGCCGGCTACTTCCCGATGGGCCTGTCGCTGGACCGCATCTTCAAGGAGATGCGCGACGTGCCGTTCAAGGACACGGTCCTGCCGAAATTTCTCTACGAGAACGCAAAGACGCTGCTGAAACTCTGACCCTTCGGTTGACCCGGCGGTCGAAGAAAACTATAATGCATTATATTTTACGGAGGAACGCTCCATGCCCGATACCGTGATCGCCGATGCCCGCACGACCCCGGCCGCCGTCTGGACCAAGCTTGCTGAGCTGAAGGGCGACGATCTGATCGCCTGGCGCACAGCGCCGGTGGAGGGGCGCCCCTCGGCCGACGAGCGCAAGCTGGATACAGCCTTCCCGTTCGGCTGGTTCGCGGTCAGCTATTCGGATGAACTGGCGGTGGGCGAAGTCAAGGCGGTGCGCTACTTCGCCCGCGACCTGGTTCTGTGGCGCGGGGAGGATGGCAAAGCGCGGCTGCTGGATGCCTATTGCCGGCATCTGGGCGCCCATATGGGGCATGGCGGCCGGGTCAACGGCAACGACATCGAATGCCCGTTCCACGCTTGGCAGTACAATGAGAAGGGGGCGGTGACCCGCATCCCCTATGCCCGCACCATCCCGCCGCAGGCGAAACGCGACAATTGCGTGCGCGGCTTCCCGGTCACCGAGGCCAACGGCTTCGTCTGGGCCTGGTACCATCCGGACGGCGTGGCCCCCCTGTTCGAGGTCGATATCCAGCCGGAGGTCGGCTCGGAGGGTTGGACTCCGTTCAAGAAGTTCGAATGGCGGGTCTACAACTCGATCGGCAACATGCACGATAACGGGCTGGACATGGCCCACTTCTTCTATGTCCACCGCACCGCGGCCTTCCCGGAATCGGAGACGGTGATGGAGGGGCACCGTATGCGCGCGGTTGCCAAGGCCAAGCTCGGCACGCCGCGTGGCGAGGTCGACGGCGCGATCGTCAGCCACAATTCCAGCCCCGGCCAGGGCTGCGTCCGTTTTCTGGGCATCTGCGAAACGCTGCTGGTCAGCGCGGTGACGCCGATCGAGCGCGACGTGCTTCAGGTTCGCTTCGCCTTCACTCAGCCGGTTACCGAGGCCGAAGGGCCGATGGGCGGCCTGGCGCGGGCTCTGATCCGCGACATCTGCAAGCAGCTCGACCAGGACAAGATCATCTGGGACCGCCAGCGCAACGAGCCCGAACCGCTGATGTGCGACGGCGACGGCCCGGTGCCGATGGCGCGCGAGCGCTATGCCCAGTTCATGTCCGTCGCCGCGTTCGAGGCGGCCAAGGGCAAGACCCGCACGATCACGACCAAGCCCAAGGTTTGATCGTCTCCCCTCCGGACGAAATAATGCTTTGCCGAACCATCCAATAGCGCTAGGCCGGAGTGTAAACGGAGTTTAGGGGAGGCGGCATTGCAGCAGGAGCCGATGGAAACGCAGCTTCGGGAGTTGCTGGCGAAGCAGCGTGAGGCGCAGCTGCGCGATGGGCCGCCCAGCGCTGCCCTGCGGCGGGACCGTATCGACCGGATGCTCGACATGCTGCTCTCGAACAGCGACGCATTCGTCGCGGCGATGAGCGCCGATTTCGGCCACCGTTCGCCGCTGCAATCGACCTTTACCGACGTGGTGGGCGTGATGCAGGCCGCCAAGAGCGACCGCGCCAATCTGGAAAAATGGATGAAGCCCCGGCGTGCCGGCGGCCGGCTCGGGTCGCTCATCAGCGGGGCAGCGCGCATCGAATATGTGCCGCGCGGTGTCGTCGGCATTATCGCCCCGTGGAACTTCCCGCTGTCGCTGGCCCTCTCGCCGTTGTCCCAGGCCTTCGCTGCGGGCAATCGGGCAATGCTCAAGATGTCGGAGCTGACGCCGCGCACCGCCGAGCTGCTGCGTGAGACTGTGACCAAGGCTTTCGATCCAACAGAGTGTACGGTGATCACCGGCGGTCCTGAAGTCGGTGCGATGTTCAGCGCGCTGCCTTTCGACCTGATGTTCTTCACCGGTGGCACAGCCATCGCCCGTCATGTCCAGCATGCCTGCGCCGAGAACCTCGTGCCCAGCGTGCTTGAGCTCGGCGGAAAGTCCCCGGTGGTGATCTCTCCGGACGCCGATTTCAAACAAGCCGCTCTTCGGATCGCCGTCGGCAAGACCGCGAACGCCGGCCAGATCTGCCTCGCACCCGATTATGTCTTCGCGCCCGAGGGCAAGGAACGGGCTTTCGCCGATGCGCTCACCGCGTCCTTGACGCGCATGTATCCGACCCTGCGGGACAATGACGATTACACGTCGATCGTCGCCGACCGGCACTATGATCGGTTGCGGGCCCATCTGGCCGATGCCGAGGCCAAGGGCGGCAAGCTGCTCCAGGTCAATCCGGCTGGGGAGGACTTTACCAGCCCGACGTCACGCAAAATCCCGCCGACCATCGTCCTGAACGCCAACCCGCAGATGACCCTGCTGCAGGACGAGATTTTCGGCCCGGTCTTGCCGGTGATGGGGTATCGCAATATCGACCAGGTGATCGACTACGTGAACGAACGGCCGCGGCCGTTGGCGGTCTATTATTTCGGTCCGGAGGACGCGGCTTGCCGTCGCTTCATCGAGCGGACGACCTCGGGTGGTGTGTGCATCAACGACGTGCTGTCCCATGCCGGCGGCGACCAGCTGCCGTTCGGCGGCATCGGGGATAGC
>DATBAZ010000287.1:0-18547 GCA_036271255.1 Alphaproteobacteria bacterium | reverse complement strand
TGAGTGGTGGAGAGCTCGCCCTGAACTTTGATCAGGTCGTCGACCTTGGCGTCCGTCCGCTTGGCCAGCAGCGTCAGCCGGTCGCGATAATCGGTGAGCTGGGCGAGCCGCCGGTCGCCGTCCTGGATCGCCGCCGTCAGGTCCTCGGCCGAGGTGGAGCGGGAGACGACGGCCACATCGCCGGCCTGCTCGCCCGGCAGCGGCTTCAGCACCGCCTGCTCGAACGACGCCACCGCCTCGTGGGTCAGCCTGACCGATAGGCTCGCCTCGGGATGGCGGTACCGGTCAAAGCCGGTCTCCTCGATATTGGCATTCAGCAGCACGCAGCCGGGAATGGCGCCGCCGACGCAGGCGTCACGCACCTGCTCGAAACGCTGCTTGACCGTGTCGGCCTTAGTCTCGATCGAGAGGTTGTGGGAATAGGCGAGCTTTGGCCCCTCCGGCTCGGCCCTTTTATCCGCCACGTTACCCGCCATCATCCGGGCGGCCGGCGCGGGTGCGTATGCGACGGAAGCTTGGCCGCTGATGGATTCGTTTTTCCGGTCGCAACCGCTAAGCGCCAGCATCACGGCAATCACGCAAACCGAACGCAGCATGATCTTCCTCCCATCAGGCCCAAACGGGCATCATGGACGGAAGGCTATTTACAGATCGTGGCGGAAATATTGCGCGAAGAGGCGGGTGGGAAGCGCCCTAAACGTTGAACCGGAAATGCATCACGTCGCCGTCCTGGACGACATATTCCTTGCCTTCCGAGCGCAGCTTGCCGGCATCTTTGGCGCCCTGCTCGCCGTTGCTGGCGACGAAGTCGTCATAGGCGATGGTCTCGGCGCGGATGAAGCCGCGTTCGAAGTCACCATGGATCACGCCGGCCGCCTCTGGCGCCCTGGCGTTGCGCCGGACGGTCCAGGCGCGGGCTTCTTTCGGTCCCACGGTGAAATAGGTGATCAGATCGAGCAGGGCGTACCCTGCGCGGATCACTTTGTTGAGGCCGGGCTGGTCGAGGCCCAGCGTCTCCAGGAAATCCGTCTGCTCCTCGGGCGACAGCTGGGCGATCTCGGATTCGATCGCGGCGGAGATGACGACGGTCTGCGCGCCCTCGGTCTTGGCGCGGGCGGCAACCGTCTCGGTCATCGTGTTGCCGGTGGCGGCGTCGTCCTCGCCCACGTTGCAGATATAGAGCACCGGCTTGCCGGTCAGCAGCTGGAGCTGCTTGAAGATCGGCTTCTCGTCGGCGGTCAGCGGTACCGACCTAGCCGGCTTGCCGGCCTGCAGCGCGGCCAGGGTCTTTTCCAGCACCGGCAGCTGCGCCTTGGCCTCGATGTCGCCGCCCTTGGCCTTCTTGGCGGCATTGGTTACGCGCCGCTCCAGCCCGTCCATGTCGGCCAGCATCAGCTCGGTCTCGACCGTGTCGGCGTCGCGCAGCGGATCGACCGAACCTTCGACATGGGTGATGTCGCTGCTCTCGAAACAGCGCAGCACGTACAGGACGGCGTCGACCTCTCGGATATGGGCCAGGAACTGGTTGCCCAGCCCTTCGCCCTTCGACGCGCCGCGCACCAGCCCGGCGATATCGACGAATTCGAGCTGGGTCGGGATGATCGTCGCCGACTTGCCGATCTTGGCCAGGGTATCGAGGCGCGGATCCGGCACGGCGACGCGGCCGACATTGGGCTCGATCGTGCAGAACGGATAGTTGGCGGCCTGCGCCGCCTGGGTGGCGGTCAGCGCATTGAACAGGGTGGACTTGCCGACATTGGGCAGGCCGACGATACCGCACTGGAAACCCATCAGTCCGCCTCTTTCGGTACCTTGGTGCCGGGCGGTCTTTGTGGGACCAGCTTCGCGGCGACCTTCGTCATGAACAATTCAGCCTTGCCCTCGGCCATCGCCGCGAACTCGTCGGCGATGCCGTCGAGCAGCGGGTCGAGCCAGTCCCGGTCGGCCTTGGCGAAGCTGTGCAGCACATAGCCGTGCACCAGCTCCTTGACGCCCGGATGGCCGATGCCGATCCGTACGCGCCAGAAGTCGGGGCCGATGGCGGCATCGATCGAGCGGATGCCGTTATGGCCGGCCGATCCGCCGCCCTTCTTGACCTTCATCTTGCCCGGCGCTAGGTCGAGCTCGTCATAGAGCACGATCACCTGTTCGGGCTTCAGCTTATAGAATTGAACCGCCTCGGCGACGGCGTCGCCTGAGCGGTTCATATAGGTGGTGGGCTTCAATCCCAGAACCTTCAAAGAACCTACACGGCCTTCGGCCGTGAGGCCCTTGAAGCGGCTCTTGGGCGAGCCGAAGCCGTGGCGCGATGCAATGCGCTCCAGCGCCATGAAGCCGACATTGTGCCGGTGCAGGGCATATTCGGGCCCGGGATTGCCGAGCCCGACCAGGAGCGCATCCAAGGCGGACTAGGGCCTTACTTCTTCTCGGCGTCGCCGGCGCCGGCAGCAGCGGAAGCGGCGGAGGAGGCTTCGGCCTCGGCTGCGTCGGCTGCGGCGTCGGAGCTCTTCAGGCCCGACGGCGCCGCGACCGACGCGATGGTGAAGTCGCGGTCGGTGATCGCCGGCTTCACGTTCGCCGGCAGCTTCACATGGCTGATATGGACCGAATCGCCGACATCGAAGCCGGTCATGTCGATGGTGATGTGATCCGGGATCGCTTCCACCGGGCAGATCAGGTCGATCTCGTGGCGGACGATATTCAGCACGGCGCCGCGCTTCAGGCCCGGAGAGGCTTCCTGGTTGATGAATTCGACCGGCACCGCGACCTCGATCGTCGCATCGGCGGCGACGCGCAGGAAGTCGACATGGATCGGCTTCTCGTTCAGCGGATGGAACTGCACGTCGCGCGGCAGCACGCGGTGCTTCTTGCCGCCGACATCCAGCTCGATCAGGTGGTTGAAGAAGGCGGCGCTGTGGGCGCGGCGGGCCAGGTCCTTCAGTTCCAGGGCAACGAGAACCGGCGGCTCCTTGCCGCCATAAATAACCGCGGGCACCCGGCCTTCACGCCGTGTCGCCCGGGCAACCCCCTTGCCGGCCCGGTCCCGTGGCTGAGCCACGAGGCTGATGATGTCGCTCATCGGAAACTCCGTTACATGGCGCGCGCGCGCGGACAATCCGCAGCCCCGGACGCCATACCGTCCAGGCCCGGCCTCCAGGGGTGCCGGCACCGTTCAGCAAAAAGCCTTAGGACGGAAGCGCGGTGTTATGGTCCGAAGCGGGGAAAGTGTCAAATCCTTGAGAAGATTTTAACGCGGAGGACGGGGAGAACCCCGGAGGGCGCTGAGAGGAGGTAAAACTCCGCGTTCTCAGCGGGCCTTGAGTGCCTCCGCGTTGAAAAAATTCGATTACTTCCCTTGATCGGCGACCTTCTTGTTGATCAGCGCGACCAGCGCGTCGGCGCCGCCCGAGCGCAGCGTTGCCGAGAATTCGGAGCGGTAGTTGGCGAGCTGGCTGATCGTGCCGGACAGATAGACGTCGATGATCTTCCAGTCGTCGCCGCTCTTGCGCAGACGATAATTGAGCTCGACCGGCTCATCGTTGGGCCGCATCAGCTTGGTGTCGATGATTGCGTCGCCGCCATTGGCTGCCGATTCGCCGGTGATCTGGAAGCTCTCGCCGCCATAGCCGTCGAAGCGTGAGGCGTAGGTGGCGATCGACAGTTTCTTGAACGCCTCGGTCACTTTGGCCTGCTGGTCCGGCGTCAGGCTCGACCATTGCGGCCCGACCGAGATGCGGGTCATCAGCGGGATGTCGTAAACCTTGTTGATGACCGGGTCGAACTTGTCGAAGCGGCCCTGATAGCCCAGCTTCTCGGCATTCTTCATGACGTCGAGCAGGGAACTGTCGAAGGAATCGACCGTGCTCTTGGCATCGCCGGCGGCGACGGCGGGCTGGAAGGCGGCGAGGGCGAGGGCCGTGGCGGCGAACGCGAAAAGCTTCATGGTATCTCCTGCTCAGGCATAGGCAGTGGAACGGGATTGACCGAGGGCCGCCATCGCGGTCGCGACGATCGACGGCGCGTTCAGCTTGGCGGTTTCGTACTGGGCGAAGGGCGCATCGTGGTCCAGGAACAGGTCGGGCAGCACCATCGGCCTGATCTTGAGCCCATGATCGAGGGCACCCGACAGCGCGAGATGCTGCAGAACCATAGAACCGAAGCCGCCGCTCGAGCCTTCCTCGACCGTGATCAGCACCTCGTGCTCGCGCGCCAGCCGGTCGATCAGATCGATGTCGAGCGGCTTGGCAAAGCGGGCGTCCGCCACGGTGGCCGAGATGCCGCGCATGGCCAGTTCATCCGCCGCCTTCATGCATTCGGTGAGCCGTGTACCCAGGCTCAGCAGCGCGACGGTCGTGCCCTCGCGGATCACCCGGCCCTTGCCGATCTCCAGCGGGATGCCGCGTTCGGGCAGCGCAACGCCGGTGCCCTCGCCGCGCGGATAGCGGAAGGCCGAAGGGCGGTCGTCGATCTGCGCGGCGGTCGCCACCATGTGCTTCAGCTCGGCCTCGTCGGCCGCCGCCATGATCACGAAATTCGGCAGGCAGCCGAGATAGGCGAGGTCGAACGAGCCGGCATGGGTCGCGCCGTCGGCGCCGACCAGGCCGGCGCGGTCGATGGCGAAGCGCACGGGCAGCGACTGGATGGCGACATCGTGCACCACCTGGTCGTAGGCGCGCTGCAGGAAGGTCGAGTAGATCGCGGCGAAGGGCTTCATTCCCTCGGTCGCCATGCCGGCGGCGAAGGTGACGGCATGCTGCTCGGCGATGCCGACATCGAAGGTGCGGTCGGGGAAGGTCTTGCCGAAGATATCGAGGCCCGTGCCCGACGGCATGGCGCCGGTGATGGCGACGATGCGCGGGTCCGCCTCGGCCTCCTGGACCAGCGATTCGCCGAATATCTTGGTATAGGTCGGCGGGCCTGCCTTGCCCTTGGCCTGGGCGCCGGTCACCACGTCGAATTTCGAGACGGCGTGAAGCTTATCCGCCGTCGCCGCGGCCGGCGGATAGCCATGACCCTTCTCGGTGACGACGTGGACCAGAACCGGAGCCTCCTCGTCCCAGTCGCGGATATTGCGCAGGACAGGGAGCAGATGGTCGAGATTGTGCCCATCTATCGGGCCGACATAGTAAAATCCCAGCTCTTCGAACAAGGTTCCGCCGGTCACCATGCCCCGCGCATATTCCTCGGCGCGCTGCGCTGCGCGCCGCACAGGCTCGGGCAGGTGCTTCACCACGTCCTTGGCGATGTGGCGCAGGCCGCGGTAGGAGTGCGACGAGATCAGGCGCGACAGATAGGCCGACAGCGCGCCCACCGGCGGAGCGATCGACATGTCGTTGTCGTTCAGGATGACGATCAGCCGGCTCTTGCGCGCCCCGGCGTTGTTCATCGCCTCATAGGCCATGCCCGCCGACATCGAGCCGTCGCCGATCACCGCGATGACGTTGCGCTTCTCATCCTTCAGGTCGCGCGCCACGGCCATGCCGAGGCCGGCGGAGATCGAGGTCGAGGAATGGGCCGCGCCGAACGGGTCGTATTCGCTTTCGCTGCGTTTGGTGAAGCCGCTGAGGCCTCCGCCTTGGCGGAGCGTGCGGATACGGTCGCGCCGCCCGGTCAGAATCTTGTGCGGGTAGGCCTGGTGGCCGACGTCCCAGATCAGCCGGTCATGCGGCGTGTTGAAGATATAATGGACCGCGACGGTGAGCTCGACGACGCCCAGCCCGGCGCCCAGATGGCCGCCGGTGACCGACACGGCGTCCAGCAGCTCGGCGCGCAATTCGTCCGCCAGTTGGCGCAGTTCGGTATCGGGGAGTTGGCGCAGCGCCTCGGGGGTCGGCGCCAGATCGAGCAGCGGGGTCTCGAGACGATTGGGTATGGTCAATTTTATTTTCCCTCCCGACGAATGATCGCTCCGCGCCGGGCCGGATGATGGGGCGACATTAGTCTCACGCCGCCGTGAAGGCAATTTTGCAAGGGGGTTGGGGTTAGGTTGGGTCGACCGCAACCCAGCCAGCAGGACCGAGCTTCTGTAAAGAATGAAAACGCGATTTGTAGGCCATTTTACGCGACTTCGCGATCCAATAGCCCAGATAGAGGAAAGGATGCTGCTGGCGGCGCAGCAGGGCCAGCGCCGCCAGCACGATATAGGTGCCCAGGCTGCGGCGATGGACGGCGGGATCGAAGAAGCTGTAGACCGCCGACAATCCGTCCGACAGCGTGTCGACCAGCATCGCGCCGATCAGGCTGTTGCTCTTGTCGCGCAGTTCCAGCACCCGGCTGTCCGCCGAACCGTCCTGGATCATGGCGCGGAAGTCGAGGAAGCTCATCCTCGCCATGTCGCCGTCGGCATGGCGGTCGCGCTGATAGGCGCTGAACAGCTGATACTGCTCCTCGCTGGCGACGGCCGGGCGCTCGACCAGGGTCAGGTCGGCATTGCGCTTCAGAATGCGCTTCTGCGTGCGGTTGGGCAGGAAGCCTTCGGTCGAGATGCGGACCGGCACGCAGGCCTGGCAGGCCGGGCAGACCGGGCGATAGACGATGTCATGGCTGCGGCGGAAACCGGCCCGGGTCAGCGTGGCGTTGAGCTCGGCGGTGCCGCCGCCATCCAGGCGCGTGAACAGCTTGCGCTCGATCTGCCCCGGTATGTAGGGGCAGGGTGAGGGCATCGAGCGGTAGAACCGGCGCAGCGCTGCGAAATGCGGCGGGATGATCGACATGCAAGACCGTCAAAAAAACAACGATGCTAATGTGATCGAGCCCGCCTTTGCACGCAAGTATTCAATAAGGCAGGCAACCTTTGCAGTAGCATGAAATTACGGCAGGAATTGCTGCCGCCCCAGCGCGGTGGCTGCTACCTCGTCCGCGGTTCCCGAAAGCGTGAAGCTTTCGCCGTCGCGCCATCGCTCGGCCATGTCGCCGTAATGAGGCGAAAACGGGTTGCCGGATTCGCCGGTCGCAAGGATGAAACGGCTGTTGTCCAGGTTCGACAGGTCGAACACGCCGCGATAGCCGGGGCCATGTATGTCGGGGAAATGCACCCCGTCATTGCGGGCGAAGCCGGCGCGGTTCACCGTCTCTACGCCGCCGGGCGCCGGCAGGCTGATATCGAACAGCGAACCCAGCACCGGGACTGTGCCGAACAGCTGAGAGGTCAGCATCGCGCGATGCGCCTCACCCCAGTGCCAGGCCCCGATATCGGGGCCGTAGGCTTTGTCCAGCGCCGTCATCGCGCCGTCCAAGGTCGCACCGAGCAGGGCTGCCTCGCCCTCGGCGCCGCTATATTTGCCAAGCAGCTGCAAGGTGAGGTCGGGACTGAAGCCGTAGCCGAAGGCGCCGGTCCGCAGCACGCCGGCGCCGACCGCCTGCTCCAGCAGCGTGTGTTTCAGCCGCACGGCCCAGGCGGTATAGATCAGCGGCTCCGGCCGGTCGCCGTGCATCATCCGGTCCCAGCTCTTCATCATGGCGAGCGCGCGCTTGCCGGCATCGGTAGCCGGGGTCGCCACGAGCATGCGCGGCAACATCATGTCGGCGTCCTGCTCCTTCACGTCGCTCTGCATGCGTGTGAAATCCGCGACGGTGAAATTGCCGCCGCCGGCATCCAGCATGTCGGTGATCCGCTGGGCGCGGAACGAGTCGTCGCCATAGCTGCGTGAGATATAGATCGGGAAGTCGTCGGACACGACGCGGTTGTTGGCGTTGACGAAACGGTGCGTCGGCGGGTCGAAACCCTGCGGCAGTTGGCTGAAATCGGCGAGCCCGGTCCAGTCCGCCTCGCCGGTGGCGCCCGGGGCGGGAAAATCGTCGGGCGCGCGCTTGCGCAGCGGCACCGGCCCGACCGCGGTGAAGCCGATATGGCCGTCGACATCGGCGTAGACGATGTTCTGCTCCGGCGACCGCCACAGTTTCAGCGCCGCCTGGAAGGATGCCGAGTCTTGGGCGTGGTCCATCCCGCGCAGTGCCTCGACCGTCGTGTCGTTGGCGCCAAGCCCGACGAAGGACAGCGCCACCGCCTTGCCCGTACCCACCGCGGCAGCGAGGTCCGGATCGATGTCGGAGATGATCGGCCCGTGCCGGGTCTGGCGCACCTTGAGATGGATATCCTTGCCGAAGCGGACCTTGATCACCTCGTCGCGAGTGCTGAACTCGGCCTCGCCATCGGGCGTCTTGTACTTGCCGCCCGGCAGCACGTCCTCGACGAACAGGTCCTGGACATCGCCGGCGGTGGTGGTGGCGCCCCAGGCGAGGCGGTCGTTATGGCCCAGCACCGTATAGGGCACGCCGGGGAAGGTGACGCCGCTGATATTGCCCTCGGGCGTCACGATCCTGACCATGTACCATAGGATCGGCGCCGACAGGCCCAGATGCGGATCATTGGCGAGCAGCGGCTTGCCCGACTTGGTCAGCGTCCCGTCCACCACCCACTCGTTCGAAGCGTGGCTAGGGCCGAGCTCGACCGGCAGGTTGCCGGCAAAGCGCTTCCAGTCGATGCCGGTCAGCGCCGCCAGGGTGGTGGCGCCGGCGACGGATGTGCCGGGGAACAGCTCCTTGAACGCTTCCGGGGTCAGCTTGCCGACCAACTCCGCCCTCAGCACTTCCTCGCGATAGTTCTCGGAAAGCTGCAGCGCCATCAGCCGGCCCCAGACCAGCGTGTCGGCCGGCTTCCACGGCTCCGGCGTCACATGCAGCAGCTGGAACTCGATCGGCAGCGGCGCAGCCGGATGCTGCAGATAATCGTTCACCCCGGCGGTATAGGCGTCGATATCGGCGCGGACGTCGGGATCGAGGGTCGCATAGTTCGCCTCGGCCAGGCGGTAGAAGCCCAGCACCCGCATCTCCTCGTCGAAGCCGAGGCCCAGCGTGCCGACCAGCTCGGCCAGGCGGCCCTGGCCGATGCGCCGTTGGGTCTCCATCTGCCACAGCCGGTCGCGGGCATGCAGCCAGCCCAAGGTGCGATAGGCGTCGCGCAGCGATTTGGCGAAGACATGGGGAACGTCGTTCCTGTCCCACACCAGATCGACCGGGGCGGCGAGGCCGGGCAGCTTTACGCCGCCGGTCATCGGCGGCGGCGAGAATTTCACCCAGGCGATGAGGCCGCCCACGATCCCGGTCGGGATCAGGACGATCGCCACCACGAGCAGCAGCAGGCCAAGAAGGACACGGCGCGCTAGGCGCATGAAGACTCTCTTAACGTCCGGGCTTGAGGCTTCGCGGCTTTAGCCTTAGCACGGGGCAGGGGTTTGACAGGTGGAGCACAGAAGAGCGTGGAACCGCGGGAACGGCAATATCTAGGTTTGAGCGCGGCGGGTTTCCATCGCAATTGCTATTGGGAATGGGATTCCACTTTATCGAACGCGCCCACCCTTGTCGCCATGCACGGCCTGACCCGCAACGGCCGCGATTTCGACACGATTGCGCAGGCACTTGCCGGCAGCTTCAATGTCGTCTGCCCCGATGTCGTCGGCCGCGGCAAAAGCGACTGGCTCCCCAATGGCGCGCTCTATTCCTATCCGCAATATCTGGCCGATGCCGCGGCGCTGATCGCCAGGATCGCGGCTGGACCGATAGACTGGCTCGGCACCTCGATGGGCGGGCTGGTCGGCATGATGCTGGCGGCGCAGCCCCTGACCCCGATCCGACGGCTGATCGTCAACGATGTCGGTCCGTTCGTGCCGAAGGCGTCGCTGGAGCGGATCGGCGCCTATGTGGGCGCTGACCCGCGCTTCGCCGATCTTGCCGAGCTCGAAGCCTATATCCGCCGCGTCTATGCCGATTTCGGCAATCTTTCCGATACCGGCTGGGCGCGTATGGCCCGGCATTCGGCGCGGGCGCTGCCGGACGGCGGCTATGGGCTGGCCTATGACCCGGCGATCGCCGATGCGTTCAAGGCCGGGCCGATCGCCGATGTCGATCTCTGGCCGGTCTGGGAGCGAATCCGATGCCCGGTGCTGGTCCTGCGTGGAGCCCTCTCGGACCTCCTGCTGCCTGAGACGGCCGCCCGGATGGCGTCCCGGCCGGATGTCACGCTGGTCGAATTCCCCGATTGCGGCCACGCCCCGGCGCTCATGGATGAAGCGCAGATCCGCGTGGTCGGCGATTGGCTGGACAGGACCACGCCATGAGCATCGCCCCCGCGAGCATCAGGGTGCGCGAGGCCGGGCTCGGCGACGAACATCGGCTGGCGCTGGTCGGTGCTGCGACGTTCCTGGAATCCTATGCCGGCGTTTTGCCCGGCGACGACATCATCGCTCATTGCGCCACGAAGCATTCCCCTGTGGTCTATGAAGACTGGCTGATCGGCGGCGAGGCGCGCATCTGGCTGGCCGAGGCGGAGGAGGGCAGGGCGCCTGTCGGTTATGCCGTCATGACCCCGCCGGACGTGCCGCTGCCCGGCGCCGGCCCCAGCGACGCCGAAATACGGCGGATTTATGTCCTCCACCGTTTCCATAAGGAAAAGGTCGGCTGGGCCCTGATGAAAACCGCCCTCGACGCCGCCCGCCGCACGGGCAAGAAACGCATGCTGGTCGGCGTCTATGGCAGGAACGACCGGGCCATCGGATTCTACAAGCGGGTCGGTTTCACCGTGGTGGGCGAGCGCAAGTTCCAGGTCGGCGCGACCGTGCATGACGATTTGATTCTGGCGCTGGATCTAGGCTGACTGCCGGCTGGAACTTCGAACTTCACACCAAAGCACGTCATGACGGTGTGAATAGGGGACAGGCGCCCGGTTATCCGGCTTTCAGCCGCCTTGCCGCGTCCAGCGCGCCGTAGGTCAGCACCGCATCCGCCCCGGCGCGCTTGAAGCACAGCAGGGCCTCCAGCAGGGCCGGCTCGTATTCCAGCGCCCCGGCCTGGGCCGCGAATTGCAGCATCGCGTACTCGCCGCTCACGTGATAGGCGAAGGTCGGCACGCCGAACGTCTCCTTCACGCGATAGACGATGTCGAGATAGGGCATGCCTGGCTTCACCATCACCATGTCGGCGCCCTCGGCGATGTCGAGCTCGATCTCGCGCAGCGCCTCGTCGCCGTTGGCGACATCCATCTGGTAGGTGCGCTTATCGCCCTTCAGCAGGCCGCGGGTCGAAAGCGCATCGCGGAACGGTCCGTAATAGATCGACGCATACTTCGCCGCATAAGATAAAATTTGAACTTTATTGAATCCGTTTCTGTCGAGTGCTTCGCGAATCGCCCCGACTCGGCCGTCCATCATGTCGGACGGAGCGACGATATCGACCCCGGCCTCGGCCTCGGCCAGCGCTTGCTGACACAAAATAGCCACAGTCTCGTCATTCAGGATCTCGCCATCGACCAGCAGCCCGTCATGACCGTGGGTGGTGTAGGGGTCGAGCGCGACGTCGGCGATGAGGCCGATATTCGGCACCGCGCGCTTGATCCGCGTGACGGCGCGGCCGAGCAGATTGTCGACCTTCAGCGCTTCGGCGCCGTCGGCGGATTTCAATTCCGGAGAAATCGCGGGAAATAGTGCAAGTGCTGGAATTCCAAGGCTTTCCGCCTCGGCGGCGACCTCGGCTGCAAGATCGATCGACAGCCGTTCCACTTTCGGCATCGTCGGAATCGGCTCGCGCCGGTTCTCGCCGTCGACGATGATGATGGGCAAAATCAGGTCAGCCGAGGTGACGCTGTTCTCCGCGACGAGACGCCGGCTCCACGCCGTCCGACGGTTCCGGCGCATGCGAACGGCTGGGAAAGTCATCTGTCTTACCTTTGATAGCTTGAGGAAAATTTGGCTCGATGTATTGACGATTCAAGGTAAAGTGTACTTCAAGGCATTGATGATTCGCGTGTCGGGAGAAAATCCGTGCGAGCCTATTACGAAACTATCCATATAATCGAACGTCTGCACCGCCAGTCCCTCGACGTGTTGAAGCTCGAACTCGATCGGCTTGGCATTCAGGACATCAACAACGTTCAGAGCCTGATCCTGTACAGCATCGGCAGCGATCAGCTGACCGTCGGCGAACTGACGCTGAGAGGCTATTACCTCGGCTCGAACGTCTCCTACAACCTGAAGAAGATGGTCGAGTCGGGTTATCTGGTGCAGGAGCGGTCGTTGCACGACCGCCGCTCGGTCCGGATCAAGGTGTCGCCGAAGGGCGCAGCTCTCCGGCTCCGTCTGGACGACTTCTTCGAACGAGACGGCCGCCATCTCGTCGATGCCGGGCTGGGTCCGAAGGAACTGGCATCGCTGACCGAGGCGCTGAACAAGCTCGAGCGTTTCTGGGCCACCCAGACCGACCCGCAGTTGCGCGCGGGCTGATCGCGGACGTCAACGGGGGGAGGCATCTTGTACCTCTCCGACATGTTGTTCGCGCGATGGTTTTAGCGCGCAAGGGGTGGTAGGTTCGCCGCCGACCGTCGGCCGTGAGTCCGGCGGCAGAGACGTTTCCGCGAGGACCCCCATGAGCCAAGCCTTCTTCACCGCCAATCTCGCCGATGCCGACCGCAAGGTCGCCCATGCCATCGCCGAGGAGCTGGGCCGTGAGCAGGATCAGATCGAGCTGATCGCATCGGAGAACATCGTCTCGCTCGCGGTGCTGCAGGCCCAGGGCTCGGTGATGACGAACAAATATGCCGAAGGTTATCCAGGCAAGCGCTATTATGGCGGCTGCGAGTTCGTCGACGTGGTCGAGCAGCTGGCGATCGACCGGGCGAAGGAGCTGTTCGGCTGCGCCTACGCCAACGTGCAGTCCCATTCGGGCAGCCAGGCCAACCAGTCCGTGCTGCTGGCGCTGGTCAAGCCGGGCGACACCATCCTCGGCATGTCGCTCGACGCCGGCGGCCATCTCACGCATGGCGCGGCGCCCAACCTGTCGGGCAAGTGGTTCAATTCGGTCCAGTACGGCGTGCGCCGCCAGGACGGGCTGATCGATTACGACCAGGTCGAATCGCTCGCGCGCGAGCACAAGCCGGCGCTGATCATCGCCGGTGGCTCCGCCTATGCCCGCGCGATCGACTTCCCGCGCTTCCGCAAGCTGGCGGATGAGGTGGGGGCGCTGTTCATGGTCGACATGGCCCACTATGCCGGCCTGGTCGCAGCCGGGCTTTACCCCAGCCCGATCCCGCACGCCCATATCGTGACGTCGACCACCCACAAGACCCTGCGCGGCCCGCGCGGCGGGTTGGTGCTGTCGAACGACGAGGCGATCGGCAAGAAGATCAATTCCGCCACCTTCCCGGGCCTCCAGGGCGGGCCGTTGATGCATGTCATCGCCGCCAAGGCCGTGGCCTTCGGCGAGGCGCTGACCCCGGAATTCAAGACCTATGCCAAGGCGGTGCTCGACAATGCCCAGCTGCTGGCCAAGACGCTGAAGGAAGGCGGGCTCGATATCGTCTCGCAAGGCACGGACTGCCATCTGATGCTGGTCGATCTGCGCCCCATGGGCGTGACCGGCAAGGCTGCCGAGGCGAGCCTGGAGCGGGCCGGCATGACCTGCAACAAGAATGCCATCCCGTACGATCCGGAAAAGCCGACGATCACGTCGGGCATCCGGTTGGGCTCGCCCGCCGCGACCACGCGCGGTTTCGGCCAGGCCGAGTTCAGGCAGATCGGCGAGATGATCCTGGAAGTGCTGGCCGGGCTGGCCAAGAACCCGGAAGACAACGGCGCCGTCGAACAGCGCGTGCGCGGCCGGGTGGCGGAGCTGTGCAAGCGCTTCCCGATCTATCCCACGCTCTGAAGGACGACCGCCGATGCGCTGCCCTTTCTGCGGTAACGAGGACACACAGGTTAAGGACTCGCGCCCGACCGAGGACAACGCGGCGATCCGGCGCCGCCGCATCTGCGGCAATTGCGGGGCACGCTTCACCACCTTCGAGCGGGTCCAGCTGCGCGAGCTGACGGTGGTCAAGAGCTCGAACGACCGTGAGCCGTTCGACCGCGAGAAGCTGCTGCGCTCGATCCGGATCGCTCTGCGCAAACGCCCGGTCGAGGCCGAGCGTGTGGAGCGGGTGGTGAACTCGATCGTCCGGCAGCTCGAAAGCTCGGGCGAGACCGAGATTCCGTCCAAGCAGGTGGGCGAGATGGCGATGCAGGCCCTGCTGCAACTCGATCAGATCGCCTATATCCGTTACGCCTCGGTTTATCGGAACTTCCGCGAGGCATCGGACTTCAACGAATTGCTCGATAGGCTGCCGACAGAGGACTGATCATGGCTGATGGGTCAGCCGATCGCCGTTTCATGCAGGCTGCGTTGGCGCTGGCCCGGCGAGGCTTGGGTAATGTATGGCCCAACCCGGCCGTCGGCTGCATCATCGTCAAGGACGGCATCGTCGTCGGCCGCGGCTGGACCCAGCCGGGCGGGCGGCCGCATGCCGAGACCGAGGCGCTGGCGCGGGCCGGCGATGCAGCGCGCGGCGCCACCGCCTATGTCAGCCTCGAGCCGTGCAGCCATACCGGCCAGACCGCACCCTGCGCCGATGCGCTGGCAGCGGCCGGCGTCGCCCGGGTCGTCGCCGCGATGATCGATCCTGACGTGCGGGTTTCCGGCGCCGGCCTGGCGCGGATGCAGGAAGCCGGCATCTCGGTCGAGAGCGGCTTGTTGGCCGATGAGGCCGCTGCCGTCAATCGCGGTTTCCTGACCCGTATCGAGCAGGGCCGCCCGATGGTGACCCTGAAGCTGGCCGCGACCCTGGATGGGCGCATCGCCGCCCATAATGGCGACAGCCAGTGGATCACCGAGGAGGATGCCCGCGCTTTCGCCCACGGGCTGCGCGCATCCCATGACGCCGTCGCCGTCGGCTCGGGCACCGCGGCGACCGACGATCCGCACCTGACCTGCCGCCTGCCCGGCCTGCCGCTGCGCCCGCCCGTCCGGATCGTGTTCGACAGCCGCCTGCAGCTGTCGCTCACCCGGCAGCTGATCGCGACCGCCCGTACCATTCCGACCTGGATCGTGACCCTGGCCGAGACAGTCGAGGAGTCCGCCATCGAACGGGCCGAGGCCCTGCGTGAGCTGGGGGTCGAGCTGATCGCCACCTCGGCGGGCGGCAATGGCCGGATCTCGGTCGCCGAGGCGCTTCAGGCGCTGGGCGAGGCGGGGCTGACCCGGTTGATGGTGGAGGGCGGGGGCAAGCTTGCCGCCTCGTTCCTGGCCGAGGGGCTGGTCGATGAGCTCGCCCTGTTCAGGGGGCCTTCGATCATCGGCGGCGACGGCATTCCCGCCATCGCCGGCCTCGGGCTCGACCGCGTCGCCGACGCGCCGCGCTTCAAGTTGACCGACAGTCGCCGGCTGGGTGTCGATACGTTCGACGCTTACAGCCGCGTGGACTAGGGCCTGGGGCCTAGCCCATCTTCGACAGGAACATCAGGGCCAGCAGCGCGATGGTCACGCCCTGCATGATCACGCGGGCGCGCATCAGCTTGTTGGAGTTGCGCTTGTTGAAGTCACCGCCGCGGATCATGGTGATGACGCCGAACAGCAGGATGCCGAGCGTTGTCAGGGCCGAGATGATCACCAGCGCGGGAAGGATGCTGCTCATAGGATTCGCAAGAAATTTGGGACAGGTTCCGGTTTGGGCGTAGGCTCGCCCCAAACCGGAGGTTGACCATGACATTGCTCCGCCATGTCGAGGCATGCAACCGCTTCGACCCGCAAGACTATCGCCGCTTCTGCATTTCGAGCTGCGCCACCGGCTGGGTGAAGCCGGAGGCCGCCAATTTCCTTGAGGCCCGAGGTCTGGCCAAGCGGACGGAGGACGGGGTCACCGTTCAGGGCGGCGGCTTCATCGCCGTCAGCGCCCGGCTGGCCGAGATCGCGGCGGCACTGGACGAGGCGAAGCTGATGGCGCCCCGGCGGAACGAGATGACGCCGGTGCTGCGCAAATGGGGCGCCGGGCCCTGCGCCGAGATCGACCGCGCCGGCCTGCCGGGTCTGGGCTTGCCGGCCTTCGGCATCCATGTGAACGGCTTCGTCAACACCGACATGGGGCTGCATCTGTGGGTCGGGCACCGCGCCAAGGACCGGCAGGTGGCGCCGGGCAAGCTGGACCATCTCGTCGCCGGCGGCATCACCATGGGCTATTCCGCGGCCGAAACCGTGATCAAGGAGGCCGAGGAGGAGGCGGGGCTCCCGGCCCAGATCGCCATGCGCGCCAAGCCGGTCAGCCAGGTCACCTACCGCTTGTCTTGCCCTGAGGGCATGCGCAACGACACGCTGTTCGTCTATGACCTGGAGCTGCCCCAGGGCGTCGTGCCGGTCGGCGCCGACGGCGAGGTCGAGCGCTTCGAGCTGATGCCGATTGCCCGGGTCATCGAGATCCTGCGCGAGACCGACGACTTCAAGTTCAACGTCAACCTTGTCCTGATCGACTTCCTGGCGCGCCACGGCCTGCTCGACCCGGACAAGGAGCCGGACTACGCGGCCCTGATCGGGGGTCTGCGGCAGTAGTTACTTGCCGTCCTTGAAGGTCAGCGCCCAGCCGGACTTGCCGTTCGCCAACGTCGCCGGGCGATGATGCTCCGGCTTGTCGTCTCCTTGCGAGAAGGACAGGTCCAGCTGGATGCCGTCGTCGTTCCAGGCGACGAAATCCACCTGTTCGGCGCCGACCGTGTCCGGGGCCGTCCACAGCTTCTTCACCATGTCGCCGTCGCGGCCCCACAGCTCGATCGTACCCACATTGCTCTCCTCATCGTTGCTGATCACCAGCAGCAGCTTCCCATCCGGCGAGAAGCGAGGAAGCTCCGTGAACTCGGTGCGGGTTCCGGTGCGGTCGTCGATCATCAAGACCTTGCCGCCTTCGTCAAAGCTTTCGGCGACCAGGAATGCGTGCTGGCCCGGCAGATAGGCCAGCAAGGTGAAGTCGTAGCATTTCAAATGGTCGGGGTGGTCCGGCTGGCAGCCGCTTTCGTCATTCGTCAGCGTGACGGCGGCGCTCTTTTCGGTATTCAGACTCAAGGTCGCGCCGTCGCGCTTTGCCCAGCCACCCGACGCGGCGATCACGCCGGGCTCCAGCGCGGTCATTTGCTGCGGATCGTACTCGACGGCGAATGCGGCATTGAGCTGGGCGTCCTCCGCCTGCCGGTCCGCATGGGCCAGCGGCGCGGCGAGCAGCGGAACCAGGAAAAACGCAGCTCTTACAGCAGCTGACACGTCGCCATCTCCATGACCTCTTCGGGCGTCTTCCCCAGTTCGCGCAACGTCCGGATTGCGACCGCGCCGTCGCGCTTCGACAGGCGCACGCCTTCGGTGTTCGTCAGCAGGGGATAATGGCAATAGTCCGGCGTCGCATAGCCAAGCAAGCCCTGCAGCAGCCGGTGGATATGCGTCGCGGGAAAAAGGTCCTCGCCGCGCGTCACCAGGGTCACGCCCTGCAGGTGATCGTCGACCGTCACCGACAGGTGATACGAGGTCGGCGTGTCGCGCCTGGCGATCACCGGGTCGCCTTCCAGGTCCGGCGTCGCGGAAACGGCGCCCACACGGCAATCGTGCCAGGACAGCGCCCCGGTCAGGCCGAGGCCGGCCGCGATATCCAGCCGGATGGCATAGGGCTGTCCGGCCGCGATCCGCTGGGCGCGGTCCTCCGGGGAGCGATGCCGGCATGTACCCGGATAGACTGTGCCCGCCCCATGCGGGGCGCTCTGCGCCGCGAAGATATCCTTGCGCGAGCAGAAGCAGGGATAGGTGGCGCCCATTGCCTCCAGCCGGTCCAGCGCCGCGCGGTAATCGTCCATATGCTCCGACTGGCGCCGCACCGCCCCATCCCAGCGCACGCCGAGCCAGGCGAGGTCCTCATGTATCGCCGCCTCGAACTCGGGCCGGCTGCGGCCGGTATCGATATCCTCGATCCTGAGCAGGAACCGCCCTTGGGCCTCACGCGCCGCGCGTTCGGCGATCAGGGCCGAGCAGGCGTGGCCCAGATGCAGATAGCCGGTCGGGCTGGGGGCGAAGCGCGTGACGATCATCGGCGGTGTTTAGCAGTCGCTTCTCAGATCGTCATTCCCGCCTTCGCGGAAGTGACGGAACGGAAGAGGTTGTCGGTTGACTCCACCGTCCCAGGCGGCGACAAGCGGTCTCATGACCGACACAGACCTCCCCAAGCTTTCCGGCCCGTCCCGCGCTCCCGCTGCCGGCGGTGCGCCGAAGCAACTCGTCATCTTCCTGCACGGCTACGGCGCTGACGGCGCCGATCTGATCGGTCTGGCGCCGTTCTTCGCCCAGGCCCTGCCCAATGCCGAGTTCCTGTCGCCGAACGCGCCTGAGCGTTGCGACATGGGCATGGGCTATCAGTGGTTCAGCCGGGATAATTTCGGCCCCGATCGGCTGCCGGGGGCGGTGCGCCGGGTGGCGCCGGTGCTCGACGCCTTCATCGATGATGCGCTCAAGAGCCGGAACCTGACTTACGCCCAACTCGCGCTGATCGGCTTCTCACAGGGCACGATGATGGCGCTGGATCGCACCATGCGGCGCGGCGACGCGGCCGCGGTCGTCGGCTTCTCCGGCATGGTCGCCGATCCGTCGGCGGCGCTGCCCAAGACGGCGAAGCACCCACCGGTCCTGCTGGTCCACGGAACCGCCGACCCGGTCCTGCCTTTCG
>DATBAZ010000286.1:0-1807 GCA_036271255.1 Alphaproteobacteria bacterium | reverse complement strand
CACCGTCACCTGCTGCTTGAACGGCTCGATCGGCTTCAGCTCGACCGGAATGTCGTAGTTCGCGCCCAGCGTCTTGGGCACCCAGCGCTCCGGCGTCATGCCGCAGCCCCAGAACCAGGTGCCGAACCGGACCGGCATGCGCCCGCCCGCCGCCAGCGCGGTGCCGTTGGTATTGAGAAAGCAGTCCAGCAGCGGCACGCCGACACTGACGGCGGCCCCGCCCAGCATGCCCCGGAACAGCGTCCTGCGGCCGAATTGACTGTTCATCGTGCGGCCTCCTTGACCGGTTCGCCCATGCCCGCAGGCGGCGAAATCTTGTAAAAATCGTCGCTGACCGCGATCTGCCGCAGTAGCTCCGGCAGCCGATATCCGTCGGCGGCGAAGCGCTCCCGCAGATAGGCCATCCAGTCCTTTTCGCCCGGTGCCGGATCGCGGCCGGCGGCGTAGCGATAGATGTCGGTCACCAGGCAGGCCGTCGTCGCCGGGTCGTCGTGCAGAGCCTTGCCCAGGCTGGCGGCGTCCTTGAAGGCTAATCCGTCGATCTCGCCGCTGGTGTCGATAGCCGCGCCGTTCTCGGTGGGCCGGTACTGTCCGGCGCCGTCGAACGCCTCCAGCCCCAGCCCGATCGGGTCGATGATCTTATGGCAGCCGGCGCAGGTCGGGTTGGTGCGATGCGCCGTCAGCCGGTCGCGGGCGGTCTTGAAGTTCGGGTTGTTGGTGTCCTGGACGATCGAGAAATTCACGTTGGCCGGCGGCGCCGGCACCGGCTCGCACAGGATCAGCTCACGCACCGCCTTGCCGCGCAAAGTGGGGGAACTGCGCCCGGGATGGGAATGCAGCGCCAGGAAGCTGATCTCGCTCAAGAGGCCGGCATGGGGATCGCCGTCGGGAAACTCATGCGGCTCGAACCCGGCGCGGGCCGCCACCGGCAGTTTGTAGACGATGCCTAGCGGCCGGCTGAGGAAGGTCTTGCGGGTGGTGAACAGGTCGCGATAGTCGCCGTGCTGGGTGATCAGCAGGTCGGTGATCGTCAGCAGGCTCTGCTCCTTGGCGTCGTTCGCGACCTTGAGGCTGAATTTCGGATAGATGACGCTGTCCTTGGCCAGATCGTCGAACGCATCGAAGCCCATCATGTCTGAGAAGAAGGCGCGCACCCCGTCCTTCAGCCTGGGCGAGGCGAGCAGCCGGTCGGCCTGTTTGGCAAGGCCGCCGCTTGTATTCAGATCGCCGCGCGCCGCCGCGGTCAGCAGCTCGTCATCCGGCGACGTGTTCCACAGCAGGAAGCTCAGCCGTTGCGCCTTGCTGTAGGCGGTGAGGCGGAACTGCCCCTGGTGGGCGGGATCGGGCTCGAACTCTTCCTCCCGGAAGACGAATTCCGGCGCGGCCAGCAGGCCGGCCAGCCCGAGCTGGAGACCGGCATAGAAATCGCCCAGCGTTTGCGTCGCCTTGTTGGCGACCGCCACCTGCTCCTTCAGCTCGTCGTCCAGCAGCGGCCGGTGGAACAGCAACCGCCCGGTCCTGGCGAGGAACTGGGCAGCGCAGCCGTCGTCCGGCGCCTTGGCCGAAGCCGGCTTACACGGCATCAGCCGGTCGCGATTCTTTTCGTCCAGCGCCTGAGCGGCGACGCTCCGCGCCATCGCCTCATATTGCTCGAAGCCGGAGGGCGTGACCGTGACCCGGCCGGCGCCGACCGCCAGCAGGCCGCTGGTCCGCATGCCCGGCTCGAAGCGGCCGGTCACCTTGATGTCGGGACCGAAGATGTCGGCGACGGTCTGGCGATACTGCGCCTCGGTCATGCGGCGAACCG
>DATBAZ010000285.1:0-1899 GCA_036271255.1 Alphaproteobacteria bacterium | reverse complement strand
CCCCGCCGCCTGCCGGATCGGTGTAGCACGTGGCGTAATTATGGCTCCAGGCGCTGCCGTCCGAAGCGAACAGGGCCACATCCGGAATGTCGCGCACCCCGTCACCCGGCATGCCCAGGAACCCCTTCTGGAACACCGGTTTGGGATAGCCCTTGCAGGTGCCGCTGACGACATGTTCCTCGGACGCACGGCCGGAATAGCAGCCGCTCGGTCCCCCCTCGCCGCCGCCGAGCTCATGGAAGCTTGCCCCGTCGCGCGAATTGCAGAAGCCGTTGGCGCCGTAAGGAACAGAGCTGCCGGAGCTGTAGTAGTTGGCGATCATCTGATTGGCGCAGGTATCGTCCCACGGCATTTCCGGCACGTAGGATTTGGCCGTCGACCATGGGGCGCCGGTATTGGCCGACCAATATGTGGCGCGCCGGCTGTCATACGTGTCCCGGAAATCGGTGCCGCCCACGGCGACGTTATATTTGGTGACCGCCCAGCCGCTGACGCCGATGCCGATGGAGGTGCCGTTGGCGGTGCTGTCCGAGCAATCGGTTGCGCCGGCGTCGCCGGTCGCGACGAAGACCGAGATCCCGCGCGACACGGCCAGCTGGTACAGCTTGTTGAAGGAAGCATTTTCCGCCGCGCCGTTATCCACCTCGCACAGGCCGTAGCTGACGCTGATGACCGGGGGCGGCGTATCGCTGTTGACCAGATTCTGGATCGCCATAAAGACGCCGTCGGTCGTCGCGGTGTTGCGGCAGGAGGCGAGCTCGATCGTGGCGGCGGGGGCCGCGGCGCTGGCCCATTCGACGTCCAGGACCGCCTCGCCATCGTCGCCGTTGATGCCGGGATTACCGCAGGCACTGCCGCCCGACGGCGCGGGATGGACGATCTGGAGATTGCCGGCCGTGTAGGCATCCAGGCCGAAGGCCTTGCGGAACGTCGTCCAGTCGGAATTCGCGTAGAGATTGGTGTCCTCGACCGCCGCGACCACTTGGCCCGTCCCGGTGAAGCCGGCCCTGAACAGCGGGGTCAGCCCATAGATCGTCGCCAGATCCCCGGCCCCGACGACATAGCAACGCTGACCGAAGCAGGTGCCGGTCACATCCGGATGCCGGGCATCGGCATGCATGGGCCGGCGGACCATCTTGCTGCGCGGCCGGAAATCGTGCAGCGACACGATGCCCTCCACTGCCGGCGCCAGCGCGGCCGGCACCTGCGGATCGCGGGTATTGGCGATATGGGCGGCGCCGCCGACATCCAGCCGGTGAATCTCGGTGTTGAAGGCGCGCGACACCTGGCCGGCGGTGCCGGAGAAATCGATCACCATCCGGCTGGGATAGACGAAATTGACCTTGAGGCCCTTGGCCTTCATCCAGCCGGTGATCCGGCTGACGTCGGCATCGGCCACGCCGAAGCGCCGGCCGAACTCAGCCGCCGTCAGCCAATGGTGGTAGTTGGGCGAGGCGCGGTCGGTAAGCGAATCGACGAAGTCCTCCACCGTGCGCTCCTGCGCCGCCGAACGCTTGAGCTGGAGCTGGATATGATCGAGCGGCAGGCTGTCAGCCACGGCGCGGCGGTCATTCGCGGCGACCCGGGCCTCGCTCCTGGTGTTGCCTTCGAGCGTCACCATCTGCCGATCATCCATGGCCGCCGAGAGCAGCGGCCGACCCGGCACGGCTTCCTCGGCCAGCGCGGATGCGCCGATCGACAGCCAGGCTCCGGCCGCAACAGCCAAACAGCGAAATCTCCCAGTCATCTTCCTACCCCAGACATTGCCCACCGCGCATTATTCCGTTTTATCGCAGCTTCCGCCTCACATGAATTAGGGTGATCATGTAGAAATCCCAGCCCTTCCTGTGGCTTAATTGGTGGTCACCACCCTTATGTCCCCCGCGCGGGCCAGCGTTT
>DATBAZ010000284.1:0-5332 GCA_036271255.1 Alphaproteobacteria bacterium | reverse complement strand
CGCTTCCGATGCCGGCAGCGCTTCTTCACGTATTCAATCACGCCACCCACCATCGGGGTCAGATAACCGCCGCGATCTCAATGCTGGGTTTCGAATACCAGCCGCTCGATCTGCCCTTTTTGATTTTCTCCGAACAAACTTCGTAGCTGCCGGCGGGGTCTGGATTACCTCGCCACTGGAGCGGCCAACGGGCCGCCGATGGCGCCGTTGGTATCGACCCACAGATGCGGCAGGCCGAGATCGGCCAGCCAGGCCGGGCCGTCTTCCTCCCGCAGCATCCCGATGGTCGAGGCGCTGCCCGAGACGACGCAGAGATCGCCCAGCACGCTGACCGCGGCCATATGGCGGACGGGCCAGCCGGTTCTGGGATTGAGGATGTGGCCGTAACGCCGGCCCCGGAAGGTGATGCAGCGCTCGTAGTCGCCGCTGGACGCCAGCGCGCCCTCCCTGATCGACAGGGTTTCCAGCACACCGCCCGCTTGGCGCGGATGGCGAATGCCCACCCGCCACGGCGAGCCGTCGCCCCTGGGACCGACGACATGGATGTCGCCGCCCAGATTGACCACGGCGTTGGGGACGCCTTGCGCCTTGCAGATCGCCGCGGCGCTGTCGACCGCATATTCCTTCACGATGCCGCCGAAATCGATCTCCATGCCGGCGACCGTGAACGACAGAACCGGCGGCTCCCAGCGCAGCTTGTCCCATCCCACCCGATCGAGCAGCGCCTCCACCTGCCCCGCATCCGGCGGCTGATCCCGGTCGAAGCGCCAGGCGCGGCGCAATATGCCGGAGGTGATGTCGAACAGCCCGTCGCTCTCGGCGTGGCAGGTCGCGGCGTAGTTGAGGATCTGCGCCGTCTCGGCATCGACCGTGATCGACCCGCCCTCAGCCGCCGCGCGGTTGATTTCAGACAGGAAGCTGGTGTCGCGGTAACGGGAATAGAGCGCCTCGAGCCGTTCGACCTCGGCGGTAACCATGTTCGTTACATGGCCGGCCTCTGTTTTGCCGGCCGCGAACAGCTGGATCTCGCACGGCGAGCCCATCGCCTTGAATGGCACACGGAAATAATGGAGGCGGCGCGGCTTCAACGCGGCGTCGAGCCGTTCAGAACGCGGTGTCCCAGGTGACCGACAGCGTGCCGACGCGCGACAGCTGGTACCCGTTCACATCGTCCGCCACCGGCACGCGCCATTCCACGCTCAACCTGTTGCCCGCGAAGGCGCCGCGGGGCACTACCGCGCTCATCCCCACGGCGATATCGCCGTATCGCCCGCCATAGCTGCCGGGCTGGTCCATCGGCCCCAGCTCGACCTGCGGCGTCAGCACATCCTTATAGATCGGCACGGGCAGCCCGTGCACCAGTTTGAAGCCGGTCCGGGTCGGAACGATATGCGGCTTGAACTGCCCCTCGATCCCCCCTTCCCAGGTGCCGATGCCGCGCAGCGAGGCCGACAGCCACGGCAGGATGCCGACGCTGCCCCAGACCGATCCCTGCACGATATCGCCCAGCGCATAGCCGTCGGCGTTGCGCGATTCCAGCCGCTTCACCGCGGTCACCTGGCTGCCCCAGGCGAAGCGGCCGGAATGGCCGAGATAGGTGACGCTGGGCGTGAAATCGACCGTGCCGCTGCCGGGCTGAAGGCCGTAATTCAGGAAATAGCTGCCGGTATTGATCCGCTTGTCGATGCTGCCGCTCGGCAGGCTGAGTCCCAGGCCGGCATCGAGCTCATAGCCCTCGCCCTTCAATATGCTGCCCAGCGCCGTCACCCCGGTATCGCCGAGCCCCGTCGCCGTATGGCGCAGGCCCGGCGGGCTGGGCTGGCCCGGATGATTGAGCAGGGTAACGCCCGCTGGACCTAAAGCGGTCTGGTCCTGGTGCGTGTCGACGAGCTGCGGCGTGACCATCAAGGTCACCCGCTCCAACGGCGAATAGGACAGGTCGAGCGACGTGACGTGATTGTCGACGGCGGAGTCACGCCGCAGGCAGGGCGTCCCGCCGCAATCCAGCTTGGCGATGGCCGCGTTCGACACGGGTTCGGTGCCGCGCAGGGTCTCGCCGTCCAGCAGGCTCCAGTCGTGATGCAGGCTGATGGCATAGTCGCCCGGCTTTTCCAGCAAATGGGCAAAACGAACGCCGGCCGGCACCGATATATCCCAGACCACGGGGCCTGCGTCCGATCCTGCCGCCCCGCCCCCATCGTCGCTCTTGCGGTAATCCGACAACGGATCGCGGCCGGTAAGGTCGAATTTGAGCTGGGCATAGACGCTGTAGGAGGTCAGGTCGGCGAAGCCGGATTCGCCGCCGCCGCCCAGCTTCAGCGAACCCTCCCGGGCCGAATATTCGGCTCCGACCTCGAATTTCAGATCGTCGCGGATTTGCTTGCTGATCGCGATCTGCCCGCCGAGCGAGCCGTAGCCGGACAGGCGCTCGTCGCTGGAGAAGTATTTGATCGGCAGCTTGCTGAAATCGATCCGCGGACCGAGCGCCGGATTGGCCGGCAGCCTGGTCGGGAACGGCTGGTTGAAGAGGAAGAACGGCTTGTAGAAATCGGCCGCGGACTGCGTGTAGTAGCGCAGGCCCGGCACCACCATCCACCCGTCGCCCAGCGGCTGATACCAGTTGAGCTCAAGCGCGTGCGCGTCGATACCCCAATCGTCGTGGAAGAATTTATAGTCGACATGCAGGGCGGCGTCGGTGCCGGCGATGTACTGGATGAAGCGGGCATCGAAGTTGAACTGGTTGCGCACGGTCGGGCGCTGCTCCAGCGCCTGTTCGACGAGCACGATGCCCACGCCCGGCGGCTGGTGCGGCGCCTCGAACGCCAGCAGGGTCGCCTTGTACGGATCGGACAGGTAGCCGCTGTCGTGCGTGTAGCTGAACGTGCCGCTGAGCAGCGAATCCCGGTCGAGTATCTGGGTGACGCCGATATCGGCCGCGATGTCGTGCCGTGTGCCGTAGAGGGTCGGGATCCTGTCCTTCAGCGAAATCTGGCCGGGATAGTTGCCCATGTCGGCATCGCGGTTGGTATCCTCCGACGCGGCGATGTCGCTGGCGGTATAGCTGGCGCCCCAGGAGAGCGTCGTCAGCTTCCGGTTCAGGTCGGCGCTGCCGTCGAGATTGAAAAAGCGGGACTTGTAGTCCGGCTCGTCCGATATGCCGCCGCCGATATTCAGCGTTACGGGATCCCAGACGTAGCCCAGTTTGGCGGAAATCTGCCGCCGCGTTTCCGGCGAGGCCGTGGACATGACGTCGACCAGCCGCGAATCCCGGGTATATCGCAGCACCTTCGCATTGAAATTGACGACCACCGGCCGGTGCTTGGGGTCGACCGAATAGAAGGTCGGGACCGAGGCGCCGGAGAAAAGCTGCGCCGCCACCGCGGCATGCGGCGCCGTGGTGATCGGCGTCGCGCCCGACCAGGTGTCCTGCGAATAGTCGAGCCCGAATTTCACGTCGTCGGCCAGCGACCCGTGGACGCCGGCAGCGAAGCTGTCGACCTCGAGGGGCCTCAGCTGCAGATTGCGGTAGCTCTCGCCGTCGAGATTGCGCTCACCCTCCTCATAGTGGCGATACTCGAAGGTGAATTCGTCGCCCTCCGCCGCCTGCGCGCTGCCGGCCATCAATCCGGGCAAGGCCAGCGCCGCGGCGGTCAGCGCCCGGAGCGCGCCCGAGCGTGGCGGAGGGCGGGTCAACTCAGTTGCAGCCGCAGCCGCCGCCGACACCGGCATTGCCGCCCTGCGCCGCCTCGCGGGCGGCGAAGGTGTGCGCCCGCAGCGCGCTGTTGGCCGGGTCGGGTTCCAGCACCATCTGCGGCTTGGCCAGGTCGCCGCGCTCCCACGGCTGCACCGGCTCGCAGCCGGCGGCGCCCAGAATCAGCGCGGCTGCAACCAGCATTCGCGTGCTCATGAGCCGGATTTTTCGGCCAGCAGACTTTCGACCTCGGCGCGCAGCCCATCGACGTCGCCGGGCTTGAAGCCGGCATGTGCGCTGCGAATCCGGCCGTTCCGGTCGACCAGGAACGAGGTCGGCATCGTCGCGACCCCGAACGCCGTCGCGCATGGCGCGTTCGGTCCGGCGGCGACCGCGAACCCGACGGGATGCTTGGCGAGGAAAGCAGCCGCGTCGGCCGGCTTCTCGTCCATATCGACCGCGACCACCTGCAGCCCGCGCGGGCCGTAGGCGCTTTGAAGGTCATTCATGAACGGGAAGGACAGCAGGCACGGGCCGCACCAGGAAGCCCAGAAATCGACATAGAGAACCTTGCCCCTGAACTGCTCGAACCCGCCGCCGGCATCGAGCTTCACCGCGCAGTCGGGCAACGGCCGGTCGTCGGCGACGGCGGGCGATGCGCAGCACAAGACCAGCGCCGCAACGATCGTCCACAGAAAGACGAACGTCGCACGACCGCGCTGACAATGCTGAGGCATCGCTTATTTCCCTCGTCGCCACCGCCCTTCGCGGCACGATATAATGACGAGTGGATACGGTGCTTATTCCCGCCGATCGCCCCAATTTGCTGTTTTCTTTGGCGATCTTTGAGGACGGCTAGTTTCGAAGCCTGCCCTCGGTCTCCAGCGGCACATAGCCCGGCAGCGCCGGTTGGAAATAACCCTGGCTCCATCCGGCCTCGGCGCCGTATTCGCTGGCGGTGACGTATGAGGCCTCGTCGCTGGCCAGGAACAGGGTGACATAGGCGACCTCCTCCGGTGCGCCGGCCCGGTGGAGCGGGCACGATCCCATGCCCTTGTTGAGCTCTTCGATCGGAAGCCCGCGGGGATTGCCCATGATCGTGTTGATGGCGCCCGGATGCACCGAGTTCACCCGAATTCCGTGCGGCCCAAGCTCATAGGCGGCCGATTTGGTGAGGCCGCGGACGGCCCATTTGCTGGCGGTGTAGGCGGTCAATCCGTTCGCGCCGCGAAACCCGTCGACCGAGGAAATATTGATGATCGAGCCCTTGCGCAGCCCCTTCATCACCGGCGCGACATGCTTCAGCCCGAGCAGCACGCCCGTGACGTTGGTCGCCAGAACCTGCTCGATATCCTCTTTGACCATGTCGTCGAGAGCGCTGAAATGGACGATGCCCGCGTTATTGACGAGCACGTCGATCCGGCCATGCCGCCGCAGGGTCGTGTCGATCACGGCGGCCCAATCCGGCTCGCTACGCACATCCTGATGCACGAACACGGCGGACGGCCCGATACCGGCGGCAGTCGCTTCACCCTCCGCAGTCAGCAAATCGGTCAGCACGACCTGTGCGCCTTCGCGCGCAAACAGGCGCCCTGTCGCAGCCCCCATGCCCCGCGCGCCACCGGTCACGATGGCGACCTT
>DATBAZ010000283.1:0-9834 GCA_036271255.1 Alphaproteobacteria bacterium | reverse complement strand
GCGAATCCTGATCATCATCTGATCGTCGGTCGCCCGCCTGACCGGACATATCATGATTCCCCCATCCGCAAGCTGGTCGATCAACGGCTGGGGCGCATCGCCGCCGCTCGCCGCCGTAACGATGATCCGGTCGAACGGCGCAACCTTGGGCCAGCCCAGCCCGCCGTCGCCGTGGTGGAAGGTGACGTTGTGGATGCGCATCGTGTCGAGCAGCATCGCCGCCTCGTCCTGCAACGGCTTGATCGTCTCGATCGAATAGACCCGGCGGCACAGCAGCGCCAGCACCGCGGTCTGGTAGCCGGAGCCGGTACCGATCTCCAGCACGGTCGGGCGATTCCTGAGCTCAAGCGCCTCGGTCATCATCGCCACCACCAGCGGCTGGCTGATGGTCTGGCCGTGGCCGATCGGCAGTGCGGTGTCTTCCCAGGCGCGGTCCTGGAACAGGTCGGGCACGAACAACTCGCGTGGCACCCGCTCGATCGCGCCCAGCACCGCCGCGTCCGCCACGCCGGAACGCCGGAGCGACATCAGCAGGCGAAGCTTGCGCGCGTCGGTGTTCATCCTTCCGCCGTCTCGGTTTCCAGCGTCTTGGCGAAAGCGGGCATCGAGGCGAAGTGGCTGAGGTCGAGATAGATCGGCGTGATCGAGATGCCGCCGCCTTCCAGCACCGCGATATCGCTGTCCGGGTCGATCTCGACGTCCGAGCGCTGCGGCCCGATCCAGAAATAGGAGCGGCCGCGCGGATCGGTGCGCTCGCGCAACTCGTCGCCCAGCTTGCGCCGGCCGTGGCCGACGACCCGGGCCGGCTTGACCGCATGGGGCGAAACGGAAGGGAAGTTGATGTTCAGCATGACATTATCGGCCCAATGGGCTCCGGCCAGCCGCCGGATCAGGTCGGCTGCACGCTGCTCCGGGACGGCGAAGGACAGCGCCTCCCCCTCCTCCACCCGCTGGCTGAGCGCGATCGCGCGCACGCCGAGCAAGGTCGCCTCCATCGCAACCGCGACAGTGCCGGAATAAGTGACGTCGTCGCCGACATTGGCGCCGTGATTGATGCCCGATAGCACCAGCACCGGCCTGTGGTCTTTCAGCAGATGGCTCATCGCCAGCATGACGCAGTCGGTCGGCGTGCCGTCGACCGAGTAGTGGCGTTCGTCATATTTCCGAAGGCGCAGCGGCCGATGGATGGTCAGCGAATGGCTGGCGCCCGACTGCTCGTGTTCGGGCGCCACCACCCAGACATCGTCGGTGAGGCAGCGCGCGATCTTCTCCAGCACCTTGATCCCGGTGGAATGGATGCTGTCATCGTTCGAGATCAGGATTCGCGCGCCGGCAAGATCGAGGGGCGGCCTATCCATCGGTTTTCAGAACCTCCAGCCCGCCCATATAGGAACGCAGCTTTTCCGGGATGACAATGTCGCCGTTCGGCAGCTGGTAGTTCTCCAGCACCGCCACCAGCGTACGACCGACAGCAAGGGCCGAGCCGTTCAGCGTATGAACGAATTCAGGCGAACCCTCGCCGCCCCGTGGCCGGGTGCGGGATTTCATCCGGCGGGCCTGGAAGTCGCCGCAGTTGGAGCAGCTCGAAATCTCGCGATAGGTCTGCTGCCCCGGCAGCCAGACCTCGATGTCGTAGGTCTTGCGCGCCCCGAAGCCCATGTCGCCGGCGCACAGCATCATGGTGCGGAACGGCAGGTTGAGCCGGGTCAGCACGGTCTCAGCCGCCGCGGTCATCCGCTCATGCTCGGCCTCCGACTCGTCGGGCGCGACGACCGACACCAGCTCGACCTTCCAGAACTGGTGCTGGCGGATCATGCCGCGCGTATCGCGCCCCGCCGCCCCGGCCTCGGCCCGGAAGCACAGGGTGAGCGCGGTCATGCGCAGCGGCAGCTCCTCGGATTCGATGATCCGGTCCGCAGCCAAGTTCGTCAGCGACACCTCGGCGGTCGGGATCAGCCAATAGCCATTGGTGGTCTGGAACAGATCTTCTTCGAACTTGGGCAGCTGCCCGGTGCCGAACAGCGCAGTGTCGCGCACCATGACCGGCACCGACATCTCGCGATAGCCGAACTCGGTCGTGTGCAGGTCGAGCATGAACTGGCCCAGCGCCCGTTCGAGCCGCGCCAACCCCGCCCTGAGCACGGTGAAGCGCGCGCCCGACAAGGCCGAGGCGGCGCCGAAATCCATCTGCCCAAGCCCCTCGCCCAGGGCGACATGGTCTTTCGGGCTTTCGATCGACGGCGGCTCGCCGAAACGGCGGACCTCGACATTGCCGGTCTCGTCCGGACCGTCCGGAACATCGGCGGCGGGAATGTTGGGCAGGCCGGCGAGCAGATTGTCGAGCCGCTCGCCGAGCGCCTTCTCGGATTCCTCAAGCGTCGGCAACTCAGCCTTCAAGGCCGCGACCTCTGCCATCAGCGCCGAAGCACGGGCGTCGTCCTTGGCGGCCTTGGCTTTGCCGATCTCCTTGGAGGCTTCGTTCCGGCGCGCCAGCGCCTGCTGCAGCCGGGTCTGGACCTGCCGGCGCTCGGCATCCAGCGCCAGGATCTCCGGCGTCTTCGCCTCCAGCCCGCGCCGCGCCCAGCCTTTGTCAAAGCTCTCGGCGTCGTCGCGAATCGCGCGCAAATCGAACATGGCAAACCGCTTCGGAAATGGGACGAAATCTATAAACGCCGAATCGGGCGAATTCTACGGCACGAGGCTCTTTTCGCGTGTGGCTTTTTCCGCAGCCTCTTCGGCCGCGCGGCGACGCCGGCGGCGGCCCTCGATGATGCGACCGATCACGATCGAGATCTCGTAGAGGCCGACCAGCGGGATCGCCATCATCATCATGCTGAGCGCATCGGGCGGCGTCAGGATGGCGGAGATGATGAAGCCGGCGAGGATCGCATAGCGCCTTTGCTTGGCCAGCGTCTTGGTCTCCAGCAGCTCGGCGCTCACCATAAGGGTCAGCAGCACCGGGAGCTCGAAGACGACGCCGAAGCCGAGGATCAACTGGATGATGAGGTCGAGATATTCACTGACCCTGGGCTCTGCCGTGATGGCGAGCGCGCCGTCATGCGCCACCTCCTCGAACGAGGTGAAGAAGCGGAAGGCGTTGGGGATGAAGATGAAATAGACGAAGGAGGCGCCCATCACGAACATGATCGGCGTCGCGATCAGGAACGGCAGGAACGCCGTCTTCTCGTTCTTGTAGAGACCGGGCGCCACGAAGCCCCAGACCTGTGCGGCGATCACCGGGAAGGCTATGACCAGCCCGCCGAACATCGCCAGCTTCACATCGGCGAAGAATTTCTCCTGCAGCGCTGTGAAGATCAGATGATGCTGCCCCTCCTGCCCGGCCCACACGGCGGCGAGCGGCCGGGTCAGAAAATCGAATATCTGTTGGGAGACGAAGAAGCAGCCGACGAAGCAGATGACGAAGGCGATCAGCGACCAGATGAGGCGGCGGCGCAATTCGACCAGATGCTCCATCAAGGGCATCTTCTTGTCGTCGGGATTGTCGTCGGCGGCGGCGTCGGTCATGTGACGTTATCGGAGGCGTCGGCGCCCTTGAGCGGGGCCTCGTGCGCCAGCGCCTTCGGCTTGCGCTTCGCCCGCGGCTTAGGAGCCGCAGCCGCCTGTGGTTTCTCGGCCGGCAATGCTTCACTGGCAGGCAGCGGCTCGTTGGCGATTGCCAATGGCGCCAGCTGCTGCGGTTCCTCGACCGGGGTCACGGTCGGTATGCCGGTCATGAATTCATGCAGATTATCGGGCGCCGCCAAGCCCTTGGCGATCTCCTTGTCGGGATCGACCATCTTCTCGATATGCTCGGACAGCGGCGTCATCGCCAGCTTGCGGGCCTGTTCGCGCAGCTCATCCAGTTCGGCCTCGCGCACCAGGTCGTCGACATGGCCCTGGAACTCACGCGCCAGCTTGCGCCCGGCCGACATCCAGCGCGCGGCGGTCTTCATCGCGCGCGGCAGATCGTTGGGCCCGATCACGACCAGCGCGATCGCCCCGATAATCAGTATTTCGCTCCAGGAGAATCCGAACATGGCCCGTTAATAGCCCATGGGAAGTCACGCGGCACGACTTACGCGCCGCGTGAGCACGAAAAAAGGATTAGCGGCGGACGGCTTCGTCTTGGCGGATGGTGCTGTCGACCGTGCGGGTCGGCTGCTGGTCGATCACGCCGGTACGCGCCTCTTCCTCACGCTTGGCTTCCTCTTCGCTTTTCAGGCCGGACTTGAAGGAATTGATGCCCTTGCCGAAGTCGCCCATGATCCGGGACAGCTTGCCGCCGCCGCCGAACACCAGCACGACGACAACCAGGACGATCAAAAGATGCCAAATGCTCAAGCCACCCATGGCGTCACACTCTCAATAGCGGTGTTCCGGACAATCCCCAGCAACGAGCCCGCGTGAACTCAGTCGCATTATCGCAAACCGCCGCCGCCGTTGCAAAGCGCGGTTGCCGTTCGTGGGCTGTATGTGGTCCCGCGGGGCGGGGAAAGCAACAAGATTACGGAAATAGCGACTGTCAGGCGCTGACTGAGTCGCGGAAAACGTCGGCGATTGCGGCGACGCCGCGCTCGGCATCGGCCCGGTCGGGAACAGTTGTGTCGTCATTATAGCCGACGCCCTCGTCCGATCCGAACACCTGCACGACGAGGCCGTCGCGGCGCGGAACCAACGAGACATAGTCGTGGGTCAGGCCGTACGTGACCTCCGGCTGGGGGATCAGCCGGGCGAGCTGGCCGCGCACCGGAATGACCGATTGATCGTTGAACAGGGCCTGGGCGCCATAGCCGGTGCAGTTGATCAGCACCTTCTCTGGCAGGGCGGCGAAATCGGCCGGCGTGTGGAATTCGCGCGTCTCGATATGCCCGCCTGCCTCCAGGAAATCGGACATCAGCAGGTGGGCATATTCGGTGATGTTGAACATCATGTTGGTCGAACGGCTGACATGCCGGCCCGGGAACGGATTGGCGTCGGCGTCGAGCTCGGTGCGACGCGGCTGCCAATCGCCCATCGGCCCCGTCCACATCTCGGCAAAGCGTATCCCGCTGTCCGGACCGGACGGTGGCGCGGTGTTCGGGTCCGACACATGATAGATGTCGATCCATTCGATCGGATCGCCGGGAAGTCCAAGATAGTTCTGGTAGGTCTGGAACGATGTCCGGGCCATCGTATCCCAAAGAAGCTGGAATTCCGGCGTGTCACGGCCGTCGAGGCAGATGCGCGAATCCGGCGTGAACAGCCCGGTCGCGAGCGACGAGCGGACATCGGGCGGCCGGTCCTTGGCATAGATCGTGACCGAGGCCCCTGCCCGCTGCGCCAAGGTCGCCGAGGTCAGCCCCAGAGCGCCGCAGCCGATCACGGCGATGCGGTTGGCGCCGGTCGACAGCGCCTTCTGAACGGCGATCGTCCCCGAACCCCAGGACAGCGACCAGCCGCTGCCGCCATGACCGTAATTATGGACGACGGTCTTGTGCCCGATCTGCTCGACATCCAGCCGCGGCCCGTCGGCGCGGAACGGGCGGGTACAGACCGTGATGCGCGTGACCCGCTCCATGCTGGCCCGCACGGGCGGCAGCACAGGTGCCGCTGAGGTCCTGACCTTGGGCTGAACGCCGGTCGTACAGCCGCCCAGCGCCGTGACGCCAAGCATAGCGCCGCCGGACAGCATCGCGTCGCGACGGCCGAGAATCTTGCGGTGGGTCATCGGTGCCTCTTGGGATCGCCCCGCTTCATCGTCCCGGAAGATGGCGGATTTCAGGCAGCCTTAAAACAGCGAACCGGTCTGGTCGTCCGCCTCGTCCTCTTCATCCTCCGGGTCGTCGGACTGCGTCAGTGTCTGGATCGCAGGCCGCTTGTCCAGCAGGCCGGTGGCCTTCAGCTCATCGACGCCCGGCAGGTCGCGCAAGGATTCCAGGGCGAAATGGTCGAGGAAACCCTCGGTCGTCACCCAGGTGCCCGGCCGGCCCGGTGTGTCGCGGCGGCGGCCCGGCTTGATCCAGCCGGCTTCGATCAGCACGTCCAGGGTGCCGCGGGCGGTGGCCACGCCGCGGATGGTCTCGATCTCGGCCCGGCTGACCGGTTGGTGATAGGCGATCACCGCCATGGTCTCGATCGCGGCGCGCGACAGCTTGCGCAGCTGCGTTCGCTCGATCCGCATCCGGTCAGCCAGATCGGCGGCGGTGCGGAAAGCCCACGATCCGCCACGCTCGAGCAGATTGACCCCGCGCCCGGCATAGTCGCCTTGCAGCCGCTTGAGCAGCGCCGGGACATCGGTACCGTCGCCGAAATGGCTGGCCAGCGCCTTCTCCGACACAGGCTCGGCCGAGGCGAAGATCAGCGCCTCGATCAGGCGGATGGCGTCAAAGTCCTCTGCGCTCACGCTTGGTTCTTCCTGTCAGCCGGGGTCGAACGAATATAGATCGGCTCGAAATTGCCGTCCTGCCGGATCGTGACGATGCCGCGCTTGGCCAGCTCCAAGGTGGCGCCAAAGGTGGCCGCGACGGCGGAGCGGCCGACCAGGCGGCGCTGCTCGCCGCTCGTGACCCGCTCGGCATCGATGGCCGGCAGAAACTGCGACAGCAGGGTCCATTGCGGCAGCCGCCCGATCATCTGCGACAGGCGCTCGATCGCGGTCTCGACCGAGTGCAGCATGAACGGCTCGATCGTGTAGAGCTGCCGGTCCTTGCGCGCCAGATGCTGGCCATAGGCCGCCAGCAGGTCGAACAGGCTGAGGTCGAAGATGCTCTTGCGGTCGACGACGATGGGCTCCGGCATGCCGCGCGGGAACAGGTCGCGGCCCAGCAGCGGCTGGCTCTGCAGCCGGTGGCCGGACTTCTGCATCGATTCCAGCCGGCGGATCTGGAAGGCCAGCGCATCGGCCATCTCGGCAGCGGAAGGTTCCTCCTCCCCCTCCGGCTCGGGCAGCAGCAGGCGCGATTTGAGATAGGCCAGCCAGGAGGCCATCACCAGATAGTCCGCCGCGAGTTCGAGCCGAAGCCGCCGGGCGCGTTCGATGAAGGCGAGATATTGCTCGGCGAGCGCCAGAATGGAGATCTTGGTCAGATCGACTTTCTGGTCGCGCGCCAGGCTCAGCAGGACGTCGATCGGCCCGCCATAGCCGTCGAGATCGAGCAGGAGCTGACCGTCATTATCAGCCTCCGGCCCCTCGAACTCGTCGATTTCGGCGATCGGGATCACGAGGCCAACCCCGCCAGCAGCGCCAGTTCGGCAGCCGGATCGAAAGCGGCCTTGCCATGCCGCATCCATGCCGCGCCGTTGGCCAGCCGTTCAGCCGCAGCTTCGGTCAGCCGGGGAACGGCGGGCACAATCTCCAGCATTTCCTGAAGGTTGCCGTTGCAATGTAAGGTCAGATCGCAGCCCGCGGCCAAAGTCGCAGCGGCATTGTCCGCCGGCGTGCCTTTAAGCGCCTTCATGCCGATATCGTCAGCGATCAGAACGCCTTCGAAGCCGATCCTCTCACGGATCGCGGCGATGCCCTTCGGCGAAATCGAAGCGGGAAGCTCCGGATCGATCGCGGTGTAGACGCAGTGCGCGACCATCGCCCAGGGTGTGTCGGCTACCGCACGAAAGGCGGCAAAATCAGTGGCTTCCAGTGTCGCATTGCCGGTCGAAATACGCGGGAGATCCAGATGGCTGTCGGCGGTGGCCCGGCCGTGCCCGGGAATATGCTTGACGATAGGCGTGACCCCGGCATCGCGCAGCCCGAAGGCGACAGCCTGGGCCAGAGCGCCGGCCAAAGCAGGATCGGCGGACAAGGCACGATTACCGATGACGGCGTGGGTTTCCGGCAGCAGCAGGTCGGTCACGGGCGCGCAGGCCACATCGATCCCAAGGTCGGCCAGCATCGCGCCGATCACCCGCCCGAGCGCACGGGCAGCGGCAAGCCCGGCCCCGCGCTCGCTCTCGGCCACGAGCCCGATCGTCCGTTGCGGCGGCAGAACCGGCCAATGCGGCGGCCCCAGACGTGCGACGCGGCCGCCTTCCTGGTCGATCAGGATCGGCGCATCGCGGCCAACCGCAGCGCGTAATTCCGCAACCAGCGTACGGACTTGTGCCGGATCGGCGACATTACGCTTGAACAGGATGAAGCCGTAGGGATCGGCTTCGGCGAAGAACCGGCGCTCGTCACCGCTCAGCGTCGGACCGGCGCAGCCGAATACGACAGCGCGCGCATCACGGCCCGGTAAGGCCGATGCCGCGGAAAACTCAGCGCTTGACGACAATGCAGCCGAGGCCTTCTCCGCGCAGGCGGGTGCAGGTCGATTTGGCGGCCGCCTCATCGAGCGGACCGGCCTCGACACGGTAGAACGTGCCCTTGTCGGGCGTGTCGATCTTGTGGGTCGAGCTGCTCAGCCCGGCGAGTTCCGGATAACGGCGCTTCAGCCGCGTCCATTCGCTGGGAACCGCGTCGGCGCTGCGTACGGCGCTCAACTGCAGGTGATAACCCCCGCCACCCGAGGCAGCTTTGGGCGCCGACGGCGCAGCCGGACCTGCTTCGGCAATCAGCGCAGCGATGCTGTTCGCACCTGGCTTGGCCGGCTCGGGCTTCTTCGCTTCAACCACAGCAGGCTTGGGCGGTGGGGCGGCCTGAACCACCTTCGGCTGTGGCGGTGGCGGCGGCTGGATAACGATCGCGCCCGGCGCCGGGGCAAGCGCGGTCGGCGCGCCCACATCGACCGGCGGCGGCAAAGGCGCGACCGCCTGCTGCGTCGGAGCGGGTAATGGCGGAACGGTCTGCGCTTCCTGAGGCGGCGGCGGCACGGTCGTCGCTTCGACGGCCGGCGGCGGCGCCGGCGGAGTCCGCGTCGCCGGCTCTTCCGGCGGCGGCAGCAGCTTTTCGGCCACGGGCTTCTGGCCGCCGTTCGTGGTCAGGCGGTCATAGACGGTCGAATCCTGGAAGGGAATCTCCTGCCCACCCGGATTGTCGGGCTTCACCTTGGTCGGACCGGGTTCGGCCCTGACCAGCGGCGGCATGCCGTTGCCGCCCGCAGTGGCACTCTGGTGATAGGCATACCAGATCACCCCGCCGAAGGCAGAGGCCGCGGCGACCACGGCGATGGACGGCCAGATCGAACGCCGCTTGGGCGGATCGATATTCCGCTCGCCGGGCGCGATGCCGGGATCGGCCCGCAGCTCGCGATGCTGGAAGGTCATGACCGCAATTCCTCCTCCGGTTCCACACCGATGAGGCGCAGGCCACCCGCGATGACCGTCGCCACCGACTGGACCAGCGCCAGTCTTGCGATTGTCAGCGAACGGTCGTTTTCGAGCAAGAAGCGAAGCGTCGCGTTCACATTGCCGCGGGAGTAAAGCTGCTGAAAGGCAGACGCTAAGTCATAGAGATAAAAGGCGATTCTGTGCGGCTCGTGCGCCTGGGCCGCACCGGAGACGACCGCCGGCCAAGCCGCCATACGGCGGATGAGGTCGAGTTCCTCATGCGAATCGAGCTTTTCCAGGTCGGCCGCCAGCAGCGACTCGGAGGCGGTGATCCCGTCGCCGAACATCTTGACCGCATTGCGGAATACCGAATGACAGCGGGCGTGGGCGTACTGGACGTACCAGACCGGATTGTCCTTCGACTTCTCCATCACCTTGGCGAAATCGAAATCCAGGGTCTGGTCGTTGCGCCTTGTCAGCATGATGAAGCGCACGACGCCGGGCCCGACCTCATCGATGATGTCGCGAAGGGTCACGAAGGTGCCGGAACGCTTGGACATTTTTACCGGTTGGCCGTCCTGCAGCAGGTTGACCAGCTGGCACAGTTTGATGTCGAGCTCAGCCTCGCCGCCGGTCAGCGCCTTCACCGCGGCG
>DATBAZ010000282.1:0-9759 GCA_036271255.1 Alphaproteobacteria bacterium | reverse complement strand
GACAGCGAGGTCCGCCGCCTGATCGAGGAGGCGGAGGGCAGCGCACGCAAGATCCTGATCGATCACATCGACGATCTGCATCGCATCTCGCAGGCCCTGCTCGAATACGAGACGCTCTCCGGCGACGAGATCAGGGGACTGCTGCGCGGCGAGCCGATCGTGCGCCGCGACCCCGACGATACGCCGGCCACGCCGCCGGCCGCTCCGGCCCGCCCGGCCACAGGCCGCCGCGCCTCGGTGCCGTCCGCCGGCCGTCCAGGCCCCACCAGCCTGGAGCCCGAACCCCAAGCCTGACCTAAGGCTTGGCAGGACCGTTGTTTGATAGGGAAACGCTGAATGGCGCGTAAGCTGTTCGGGACCGATGGCATCCGCGGGCTCACCAATCTCGAGCCGATGACCGCGGAAACCGCGCTCAAGGTGGCGATGGCAGCGGCCACGCAGCTTCGCCGCGGCGATCACATCCATCGCGTCGTCATCGCCAAGGATACCAGACTGTCGGGCTATATGCTGGAGCCGGCGCTCGCCGCAGGCTTCATCTCGATGGGGCTCGACGTCATCATGGTCGGCCCGCTGCCGACGCCGGCCGTCGCCATGCTGACCAGGTCTCTGCGCGCCGATCTCGGCGTCATGATCTCGGCCTCGCACAACCCTTACGAAGACAACGGCATCAAGATGTTCGGGCCGGACGGCTACAAGCTGTCCGACGCGATCGAGGCGACGATCGAGGAGAGGGTCGACGGCTCCTTTGCCGATCAGCTCGCCCCGGCTTCGCAGCTCGGCAAGGCGCTGCGCATGGAAGACGCCAGCGGCCGCTATATCGAATATGTGAAGAGCAGCTTCCCCAAGGGCCTGACCCTGGACGGGCTCAAGATTGTCGTCGATTGCGCCAACGGCGCCGCTTACAAGGTCGCGCCGCGGGTGCTGACGGAGCTGGGCGCCGAGGTGGTGCCGATCGCGGTCGAGCCCAACGGCAAGAACATCAACGACAATTGCGGCGCGGTCTCGCCCCAGGTGATGCAGGAGGCGGTGGTCCTCCACAACGCCCATATCGGCATCGCGCTGGACGGTGACGCGGACCGGCTGATCGTGGCCGACGAGCACGGCAACCGCATCGACGGCGACCAGATCATGGCGCTGGTGACCCGCGAGGCCGCTGCCGCCGGGACACTGAAGGGCGGGGGGCTGGTCGCGACGATCATGTCCAACCTCGGCCTCGAGCGGTTCCTGAACGGGTTGGACCTGAAGCTGGTGCGTACCCCGGTCGGCGACCGCGCGGTGGTGGAGCATATGCGCGGCCATGGCTTCAATGTTGGCGGCGAGCAGTCCGGCCATATCGTGCTCAGCGACCATTCCACTACCGGCGACGGGCTGATCGCGGCACTCCAGGTGCTGGCCTGCGTGCGCCAGCGCGGCCAGCCGGCCAGCGAGATACTGAGCCTGTTCGAACCCTTTCCGCAGCTTCTGCGCAGCGTCCGCTACGCCGGCGGCCTGCCGTTGGAGCACGCCAATGTCAAAAGCTGCATAGCCGATGCCGAAGCCCGGCTTGCCGGCTCCGGCCGCGTGTCGGTTCGCAAGTCCGGCACCGAGCCGGTCATCCGGGTGATGGCCGAAGGCGAGGACGAGGCGCTGGTGCATGAGGTCGTCGACACGATCTGCGTCGCCATCACCGACGCCGGCCGCACCCTCGCCGCGGCGGAGTGAGTTCTCCTAAAGGCCGCGTCCTCATCGTCGCCGGCTCCGATTCCGGCGGCGGCGCCGGCATCCAGGCCGATCTTCGCACGGTCTCCGCCCTCGGCGGCTTCGGCATGACCGCCATCACCGCGCTTACCGCCCAGAACACGCTGGGTGTCTTCGGCATCCATCCCGTGCCCCCTGAGTTCGTCGCCCGGCAGATGCGCGTCGTCCTCGACGATATCGGCGCCGACGCGATCAAGATCGGCATGCTGGGTAGCGTGGAGATCGTCGAAGCAGTGGCGGATGTTCTGGAGACCATTCCCGATATTCCGCTCGTCCTCGACCCGGTGATGATCTCGACCAGCGGCAGTGCCCTGCTCGATGCGCCGGGCGTTGCCGCGATGAAGAAGCGCCTGCTGCCCAGAACCTTGCTGCTGACCCCGAACCTGCCCGAGGCTGAGGCGCTGACCGGGCTCAAGGCCGATAGCCTCGCGGCGATGGAAATGGCGGCCGGCCGGCTGGTCGAGTTGGGCGCCCGCAACGTGCTGCTCAAGGGCGGCCATTTGGTGGGTGATGCGCTGATCGACCTTCTGGTTGGCAAGGATGGGCGCGCCGAATTCCGCCACACCCGGGTCGATACAAGCCATACTCACGGGACCGGCTGCACGCTGGCGTCCGCCGTGGCGGCGGGGCTGGCGCGGGGGGCGGCGCTGCGTGACGCTGCGGCTGAAGCGCACGACTATGTCCAAAGGGGGCTCCGCAACGCCCCCGGATTCGGCCGGGGGTGCGGACCTCTGGGGCGAGGCGCCCCCTGAAGTCCTCCCATCCGGCAAGCCTGGTCGTTTTTCCGATTGCCGAGTTCGCCGTTTACGCCAATGCTGTTGCGATTGGACCTGTCGGCGAGGTGCGGGATGGCGAGGATTCACGCGGTGGGCTTACTTGCCTGTGCGGTCCTGCTGGCGGTCGGCGCCGCAAGGGACGCCCATGCCGGCGCCGATATCGATCAGGCGCGGCTGAAAGCTGTCGATGCCGAGCCGCAGAATTGGCTGACCTTGGGCCGCGACGGCAATCAGACCTACTTCTCGCCGCTTACGAAAATCGATCAAACCAATGTCGGCCGGCTGGGCTACGCCTGGTCATACGATATGCCGACCGCCCGCGGGCAGGAGGCCACGCCGATCGTCGTGGATGGCGTGATGTACACCTCCGGCACCTGGGGCTACGTCTATGCCGTCGATGCTGCGACCGGCAAGGAAAGATGGAGCTTCGATCCTGAGGCCGACCCGCGCGCGGCTCGGAATCCATGCTGCGACCTGGTCAATCGCGGCGTCGCGGTCTGGAAGGGGAAGGTCTTCGTGGCTTCGGTCGACGGCCGGCTGCATGCGCTCGACGCCGCCACCGGCAAGGAACTGTGGAAGGTCGACACGATCACCGACCGCACCCAGTCCTATGCCAGCACCGGCGCGGTCTATATCGCGGGCGATGTCGCGGTCATCGGCAATGCCGGGTCCGACATGGACCATGGCGGGGTCCGCGGCTATGTCTCCGCCTACGACACCGAGACCGGCGCTTTCAAATGGCGCTTCTACACCGTGCCGGGCGAACGCGGGAAACCGTACGAGAATCCGGAACTGGCGGAGGCTGACAAGACCTGGCCCGCCGGGCGGGAGGCGCAATATAAAGGCGGCGGAACGGTGTGGGACGGGTTCGCCTACGATCCCGACCTCGATCTTGTTTATTTCGGCACCGCCAACGCCGCGCCCTACGATCTGCGGCTGCTGGGGCCGGGACCCACCGACGCGCTGTTCACGGCGACCATCCTGGCGCTGCATGCGAAAACCGGACGCGTGGCTTGGCATTACCAAACCACGCCCGGCGACCATTGGGATTTCGACGCGACCCAGAAATTGATCCTGGCCGACCTGCCTTCGGGCGGGGCGCGGCGGCAGGTCATCATGCAGGCCAACAAGAACGGCTTTTTCTATGTGCTGGACCGCAGGACCGGGCAGGTGCTGTCGGCAAAGAACTTCGTCGATGTGAACTGGGCCTCCGGCATTGATATGAAGACAGGCCGCCCGATCGTCACGCCGCAAAGCGACTGGTATCAGCAGCCTAAGAGCATCGCCCCGTCCTGGGCCGGCGGCCATACCTGGCCGGCCATGTCGTATGACGCCAAGACCGGGCTGGTCTATATCCCCACGCTCGAGGCGCCGGCGGTCTGGCTCGACATGGCGCGCAACGCCGGCGGCTCCGTGCGCTATCTCAACGGCTTCTTCACCGGCAACAGCGTCATCACCGACGACGCCTACGATGCGGATGCGCTGCGCCCCTATTACGGCGAAATGCCCGGCCTGAAGAGCCTCGAGGCGGGCCATAAGAAAAGCCTGGTGCGCGAGCAACTGCGCGCCTGGGATCCGGTCCGCCAGACCGTCGTTTGGGAACATGAAACCTCCGCCGGCCTCAGAAACTATGACGGCGGGGTTATGAGCACTGCCGGAAATCTCGTGTTTCAAGGACGCGGCTCCGGCGAATTGTGGGTCTACGCGGCCGATACCGGCAAGGTGCTGAAGGTGATTCCCACCGGCAGCCATATCATGGCGGCGCCGATGACCTATGCGGTCGACGGCGTGCAATATGTCGCTGTTCAGGGCGGCTACGGCGGAACGGCGATCACCGTCGGCACGACCCCGCCCGGCAGCGCCGCGGCGAAATATGAGAACGTCAACCGCATCATCGTGTTCAAGCTCGACGGCGGGCCGGTGCCGACCCCGCCCGCGCGGCATGAGGCCGATTTCCCCAAGCCGCCGGCCAGCACGGCGGATGCCGCTCAGATTCACCGCGGCGACGTCAAATTCATCGAGCAATGCTCCCGTTGCCACGCCCTGGGACCGAGCGTGACGCCGGACCTCAGGAAATTGTCGCCCGAGATGCACGCCGCCTTCGGCGACATCGTGCTGAAGGGCGCATCGGCGCCGCTGGGCATGGAAAGCTTCGCCGACATACTTGACCAGGCGGATGTCGACGCCATCCATGCCTATCTGATCGATCAGAACCGCCAGGGCTACGAGGCGCAGGAAAAGGCGCGCGGGGAGCGGTGAGGCTGCGATGGATGATCCCCAGGGATATTAATGACTCTGACCCCTTTTCGCCCAATCCCTGAAAGTTTGAGAATTGATCAAATATGAACCTGGCTTGACCAGTACCTTGTCCGATTTGGGTTATCGCCGAGAAAAGCGAAACATCTATCGAGCTGAATGGAGCACAGAAGACGTCGAGCATTTTTTTGTATTTCACGACGTATGGAACACCAAAAGAGTTTTTCACTGCTCATTTCGGTTTAAGAAATCGATTTGCTGAGTCGTTCAGCATTGATGAAATCAAGAAGTACGGCGGTCTCGCATACGAGAAGTTGAAAAACGACGGGGCCGCCGATTGTTTAATGAGTTTCTCGCTTGGGAAATTAGCGGGTTGGAATCCAAGATGGTCACTGTTTCCCCGCGATATTGAAGAGAACGACTTCTTTAATCGGATTAAACTTGACGTTGAACGAAGACTATTTCCGTTTATTCGGGAAATAAATACTATAGAAAAATTTCTTCTATTTCTGATGCACGATGATGAGCCTAATCCTTGGATTCGTACGAATGGAGCAATTCGGGCTGCCCAAATAGCCTACTTATCGAAACAACTTGATAAAGACCCCGAGTGGGTTAAGAATGAACTTAAATCAAAAAACATTAACACCTCTTTAGCGCGTAGCCCCAATTTATCTCGTTCATCGATCTTATTATTGAGGATATATATCAAAACACGTCCAAGCGCACCGGATTTCCGGGCGGGACACTACACTAAATCGACCGCAGCAAGAAAAGAGGACATGACCTGCCCCGAGGAAAAGGGTCAGAGGCGATTTGAAAGCCCGCCAATCCTACTCCGACACGGATTGCCTCTTCCGATTTTCAACCGCCCAACCAGCAAGGTCCGCCGGTTCATCATCGACGATCTCCAACTGCGTAACGGCTACATGCTCGGTCATAATCACTACGTTGCTTGCCGGCCAGCGGGCCGACGGCACGATCACGGCCTGATACTCGTAGAAGAAAGCCACTTCGCCGATCTGCTGGAGGGTCGGGTATTCCTCGACGCGTTGAACGTAGTTAAGCCGCCCATAGGCGGCCATGTTCACGCCAAATGACACCAATTTGCCGTCGCCGGAAAGATCGAGAACACGGTGAAGCTCAGCCTGAATCCGGTAAAGCCGTTTTGCGATCTTGGATGGAATGATCGGTTGCCCCTTGGCGGCGTGAAACCAGGATTCTGCCAGGGCGCCGTCACGCGACGCCGCGGTGTAGAGAACGTCGAAGCTCCCATCGTCCCATCGGCCGCCGGCGCGTGATGGGCGCAGCGGGTCGAAGCCGTCGGTCACCACCCGCCATACCGGCCCGTGGAAGCGTGTCGGGCGCTCCGCTTCGATTGCATCGAGCAGCGCCTTCGGGCGCGGCGGCCGATGCGTGCTCATCAGAGATAAACGTCCGCATCCAGGCGATCGAGGATGGCGATCACGTCAGCCGCTTGGCCCCCGACGATGGAGTCGATGGCGCGGCGGCCTTCCAGCTGGGGGTGGGGTGCGTAAAGCCACAGGCGCACCTCTTCCGGCGAATAATAATCGTCGAGGCGGCTGACAATGTAGTGGAGTTGCGCCAGAAGCAGTTGGGTCGATGGGTGCGGCATATGCGTTCCCGCCTTCCAGCGGTGAACGGTCGCCGACGACACATCCGTGAAGTTGGCGATATCGGTACCTTTCAGTCCTCCGTGATCCTGAAGCGTGTCGATATAGCGGGCGACGGCAGCGGTCATGGTGATCGACCTTTCCGGTGGCAGAGTGACCTGATTTATATCGGTTGTATCATTTAGTTTTCATAGAGCCTAACGCGTGAAAACTAAATGATGGGCGTGCTTGCGAAGCGCATAGCTGCTCCGCCTATCTCCGGTTTGACCGAATCGGCGCACTCGATTATCACCAGCGGCGGGCCACGACCCCCCACCGGGTCGCTCTATTCTGGAAGGAATAGTCAGCATGACAGTTCCCGCTCCGAAGCCGTCGCTTCGGCCGTCCTCTCCCAATTTCTCCTCAGGTCCTTGTGCGAAACGTCCCGGCTGGTCGGTCGACCAGCTGAAAGACGCCGCTTTGGGTCGTTCCCATCGTTCCAAGATCGGCAAAGCCAAGCTCGGCGAAGTGCTCGATCGCAGCCGCAAGCTGCTCGGTCTGCCGGCCGATTACCGCATCGGCATCGTGCCGGCGTCCGACACCGGCGCGGTCGAAATGTCGCTGTGGTCGCTGCTGGGCTCGCGCCCGGTCGAGATGGTCGCCTGGGAAAGCTTCGGTTCCGACTGGATCACCGACGTCGTCAAGCAGCTGAAGCTGCCCGATGTGAAGTCCACCACCGCCGATTACGGCAAGCTGCCCGATCTCTCCAAGGTCGATTTCAAGCGCGATGTCGTCTTCACCTGGAACGGCACGACCTCCGGCGTGCGCGTCCCGAATGGCGACTGGATCCCGGACGACCGCGAAGGTCTGACGATCTGCGATGCCACCTCGGCCGCCTTCGCCATGCGCCTGCCGTGGGACAAGCTGGATGTCGTCACCTGGTCCTGGCAGAAGGTGCTGGGCGGCGAGGGTGCGCACGGCATGCTCGTCCTGTCGCCGCGCGCAGTCGCCCGGCTGGAAAGCACCACGCCGGCCTGGCCGATGCCCAAGATCTTCCGCATGACCAAGGGCGGCAAGCTCGACGAGGCGATCTTCAAGGGCGACACGATCAACACCCCCTCGATGCTCGCGGTCGAGGATGCCATCGACGGACTCCGCTGGGCCGAAAGCGTCGGCGGTGTCGACGGGCTGATCAAGCGCTCCGAGGCCAATCTCTCGGCCATCGCCCGCTGGGTCGCGCAGACGCCATGGGCCGAATTCCTGGCCGAGACGCCGGAATCCCGCTCCTGCACCTCGATCTGCCTCAAGATCGTCGATCCGTGGTTCACCGCGCAGTCGGAAGAGGCCCAGGCCGAGGTGGCGAAGAAGCTTGCTTCGTCGCTGGAAGCCGAGAAGGTCGCCTTCGACATCGCCGCCTACCGCGCCGCGCCTCCGGGCCTGCGCATCTGGGGCGGCGCTACGGTCGAGAATTCCGACATTGCGGCGCTCCTGCCCTGGATCGACTGGGCCTACGCCCAGCTCAAGGCCTCCGCAGCCTGATTTTTGACCGGCGCTTCGGCGCCGGTTTTTCCCCTATTTCCGTCAATGACGCCCGAAATCCGGGCAAGACGAAAGGTATTTGAAATGCCCAAGGTCCTTATCTCTGACGATCTCAGCCCCCGCGCCGTCGAAATCTTCAAGGAGCGCGGTGTCGACGTCGATATGAAGGTCGGCCTCAAGCCCGACCAGCTCAAGGAAATCATCGGCGACTATGATGGCCTCGCCATCCGTTCGGCCACCAAGGTCACCAAGGAAATCCTCGAAGCCGCCCACGCGTTGAAAGTGGTCGGCCGCGCCGGCATCGGTGTCGACAATGTCGATATTCCGGCCGCCACGGCGCGCGGCGTCGTGGTGATGAACACGCCGTTCGGCAACTCGATCACCACCGCCGAGCACGCCATCGCCATGATGTTCGCGCTGGCCCGCGACATTCCGCAGGCCAACACCTCGACCCATGCCGGCAAGTGGGAGAAGTCCCGCTTCATGGGCGTCGAGGTCACCGGCAAGACCTTGGGCATCATCGGCTGCGGCAATATCGGCAGCATCGTCGCCGACCGCGCGCTCGGCCTGAAGATGAAGGTGCTGGGCTATGACCCGTTCTTGACGCCGGAGCGCGCCATGGACCTCGGCATCGAGAAGGTCGAACTGAACGACCTCTTGGCCCGGGCCGATTTCATCACCCTGCACACGCCACTGACCGACCAGACCCGCAACGTGCTGAACGCCGAGGCGCTGGCCAAGACCAAGCCGGGCGTGCGCATCGTCAACTGCGCCCGCGGCGGCCTGATCGACGAGGAGGCACTGAAGGCGGCGATCGAGAGCGGCCATGTCGCCGGCGCCGCGCTGGACGTGTTCGCGGTCGAACCGGCCAAGGAAAGCCCGCTCTTCGCGCTGGAGCAGATCATCTGCACGCCGCATCTCGGCGCCTCGACCAATGAGGCGCAGGAGAACGTGGCGCTGCAGGTGGCCGAGCAGATGGCGGACTTCCTGGTCCAGGGCGCCATCGTCAACGCGCTCAACACCCCGTCGCTGTCCGCCGAGGACGCGCCGAAGCTGCGCCCGTATCTGCGCCTTGCCGAACAGGTCGGCAGCTTCATCGGCCAGGTGACTGACGGCGCGATCAGCGCGATCACGATCGAGTATGAGGGCCATGTGTCCGGCCTGAACCAGCGTCCGCTGACCGCGGTCATCCTGAAGGGCCTGCTGTCGACCCGGCTGGAGACCGTCAACATGGTCAACGCCCCGGCCATCGCCAAGCAGCACGACATCAAGGTGACCGAGAGCCGCAACAACCAGGCCAGCGACTATCAGACCGCGATCCGCGTCACGGTGGGCAACGGCACGGACCAGCGCTCGATCACCGGCACGCTGTTCGGCGACAAGCCGCGTATCGTCTCGATCGACGGCGTTCCGACAGAGGCCGAGCTGACCGCGCATATGCTGCTGATCGAGAACCAGGACAAGCCTGGCTTCATCGGCAGCCTGGGCCGCACCCTTGGCGACGGCCAGATCAACATCGCCGCCTTTCATAACGGCCGCCTGACGGCGGGTCAGCGCGCCTTCTGCCTGGTCTCGGTCGACCAGCGGATCGACGACGCCCTGCTGAAGCGGATCGGCACCCTGCCGAATGTGGTCAGCGTCACCGACCTCAGCTTCTGATCCGATGGTTGCCGCTTCGCCGATCTGTTATCATCTTCTCGCAAGGAGCTGAGATAGATGGGCGAAGCGGCGCTTCGGCGCATAACGGTCGATGAGTTTCTGACCTGGGACAGCGGTGACGACCGGCGGTATGAGCTGGTCGCCGGCGAGATCGTCGTTATGGCTCCGCCCGGGCCATA
>DATBAZ010000281.1:0-9178 GCA_036271255.1 Alphaproteobacteria bacterium | reverse complement strand
CAGCGCTACCAGGGCCTCATCGCCAGCGGCGCCGTTAGCCGCCAGCGCGAGCAGCTGGCGCAGACCGACCTCAGGCGCTCGGCCGCCGGCCTCGATGAGGCGCGTGCCATGCTGCGGACCGAGCATGCCGCGCTGGAGGTGCTGGAATCGCAGCGCGACAAGGCGAAGGCGGCTGTGGATAATGCCGAGGCCGCGGTCGAGCAGTCGCGGCTGCGCCTGTCCTTCACGACGATCGCGGCGACGGACGCGGGCGTGGTCGGCGACCGCATGGTCAGGGCCGGCCAGCTGGTTCAGCCCGGTACGCGGCTGATGACCCTGGTGCCGGTCCGCGACATCTATCTGGTCGCCAACTTCAAGGAGACCCAGCTCGGCCGTCTCTATCGCGGCGAGGAAGTCTCGTTCGTGCTCGATGCCTTCCCGGGCCGGACGCTGCGCGGCCATATCGACAGCCTGGCGCCCGGCACCGGCTCGGAATTCGCGCTGCTGCCGCCCGAGAATGCCTCCGGGAACTTCACGCGGGTAGTGCAGCGTGTGCCGGTCAGGATTTCCATCGATCCGGCTTCGCTCGACGGGATCGAGCTTCGGCCCGGCCTGTCGGCGACCGCGACGGTCGATACCAGGACGGCGCCCAAGACCGGCCGGACGACGCTCTCCCTCATCGGACCATGACCGTCGCCGCACCGGAGCGGAAGCCGACAGCGAAGGACTGGCTGGCCATCGCCGGCGGGATGGTCGGCTGCTTCATGGCCATCCTCGATATCCAGATCACCAACTCCTCGCTGGCCCAGATCGAAGGCTCGATCGGCGCCTCGCTCGACGAGGGGAGCTGGATCGCCACCGCCTATCTGGTGGCCGAGATCATCGTCATTCCGCTGACCGGCTGGTTTTCGAAGGTCTTCGGCCTCAGGAACTACCTGACCGTTTCGACGGCGCTGTTCATCCTGTTCTCGATCGCCTGCGCCTGGTCGACCAGCCTGCCGGAGCTGATACTGTTCCGCGTCGGGCAGGGCTTCACCGGCGGGGCGCTGATCCCGACCGGGCTCACCATCATCACCCGCCAGCTGCCGCCGTCGATGCAGATGGTCGGCGGCGCGATCTTCGGCATCGGCGTCACCTTCGCCCCGTCGCTCGGCCCCACCCTAGGCGGCTGGCTGACCGAGAACTGGTCATGGCACTACATCTTCTACCTGAATGTCGTGCCCGGTCTTGCCGCCATTGCGCTCCAGCAATACGCGCTGGCCAGGGAGCCGGTCAGGCTGAAGGAGCTGATCGGCGGCGACTGGTGGGGCATCCTCACCATGACGGCCGGCCTCGGCGCCGTGACGGTGGTGCTGGAGGAGGGGCAGCGGCGCGACTGGTTCAGCTCGCCGCTGATCCGCGACCTGGGCATCGTCGCGGTGGTCGCCTTCACCTTTTTCCTGATCGTCGAATTCACCAGTGCCAACCCGGTGCTCAATCTGCGCCTGCTGGGCCGGCACGGGGTGGGCAGCGGCAATTTCCTGTCGGCGGTGATCGGCGCGGTCAGCTATGGCTCGATCTTCCTGGTGCCGCTCTACCTGTCGCAGGTGCCGCGCTACAGCGCCCAGCAGATGGGCTCGGTGGTGATGTGGAGCGGGCTGCCGCAGCTGCTCGTCTTCCCGCTGATGCCGCTGATGGTGCGCTATCTGTCGCTCAGGCCCATGGTGGCGGTGGGCTCGCTGCTGGTTGCCGCGAGCTGCTTCCTGAATGCGCATCTCAGTACTCAGACCGCCGGCCATGACATGATCCTGGCCCAGGTGCTGCGCGCCGTCGGCTTCCCGATCTTCGCCATGCCGATGCTCCAGCTCACAGTGTCGGACCTCCCCGGCCATGACGCCGCCGATGCGTCGAGCCTGACCAATGTCTTCCGCAACCTGGGCGGATCGATCGGCATCGCCATGCTGGCGACCATGACCCAGAGCCGCGAGCAGGTGCATTTCGATGCGCTGACCGAACGGGTCAGCGCCAATGCCGGCCTCGCGGCCGAGCGGCTGCGGCAGATGGCCGGGCTCTTCCTCAGCCGCGCGCCCGACCCCGGCGGGGCGGAGGCCAAGGCCGCGGCGATGCTGGCCGGGCAGATTCACCAGCAGGCGCTGGTGATGGCCTATGTCGATGCCTTCAACATGCTGGGCGTGCTGATGCTGCTGTGCCTGCCCCTGATCCTGCTGCTGCCCAAAGGCAGCCGCACCATGGAAGCCGCCGTTCACTAAAGGAGGAAACGATGCCGGATCAGCCTGCGCCCCGCTTTCCGTTCGGCGTTCCCAACAGCTGGTATGTCGTCGGCGCGTCCGAGGCGCTGAAGCCCGGTGAGATGAAGGGCGTGCGCTATTTCGAAGAGGAGCTGATCCTGTTCCGCGGCGAGGACGGCGCGTCCGGCCTGATCGACGCCTATTGCGATCATCTGGGCGCGCATCTGGCCTATGGCGGCAAGGTGGTGGGCGATGCGGTCCAATGCCCGTTCCATGGCTGGCGCTGGAACGGGCAGGGGCGCTGCACCGCCATCCCCTATGCCACGATCATCCCGCCCACAGCCCGCATCCGGTCCTATCCGTTGCGGGAGCATTCCGGCTTCATCTGGGCCTGGTATGACAAGGAGGGCAGGAAGCCAAGCTTCGAGATCGCGCCGATCCCGCAATATGAGGACCCGGCCTGGACCTCGGAGTGGATCGCCTATGACTACCGGATCAAAAGCCACCCGCAGGAAATCTTCGAGAACGGCATCGACTATCCCCACTTCGCCTTCGTCCACGGTTTCGAATTCCCGGCCGGCGCCGAATATATCTTCGACAGGCACGAGCATATCTGGCGGCACAGCACCAATCGCGGCACCGAAATCTGCGAGGGCGGACGCGAGGATGTGCGCCAGGAGGGGCGGATCAGCGGCCTCGGCTCCTCGGTCCTGCGGATCACCGGGGAGCTCGATGTCATCATCTTTTTCGCCACGACACCGATTACGGCGGAGGAACTGCATATCCGCCTGTGCGTCATCGCCAACTTGAGGCACGGCGAGGGCGTGCGGGAAAAGCTCAGATCCTATGCGGATGCCCAGGCCCGCACCCTGACCGAGGATTTCGATATCTGGGAACACAAGAAATTCCGCAAGCAGCCCAGGCTGTGCCATCGCGACGGCCCGATCGTCCAATACCGCGAATGGGCCGCGCAGTTTTATCGGTGATGGGCGACGCTGATGCGAATCGGCGGGTTGACAGCCGCCCGAGTAATGCTCACTGTTAGCATAAGTAGCCGATAAGCTTTGGGCCAACGGGCTAACGTAAGCGTTTTAGGACTGGGAATCTCCTTCCATGCTGACAACCCTCGACCGGTCTCGGCCGGTGTCCCTCGAATATTCTCCGGCCATCGCCGCGGAGACAGCGCCGCTCTATGAGCGCGTTTCCCGCATCATGCCGAGGATGGAATGGCCGGTTCACGCGCCCTATGTCGCCGAGATCAACCGGCTGAAGCGCGAGAAGAACGCGGTGATCCTGGCTCACAACTACCAGACGCCGGAAATCTTCAACTGCGTCGCCGACGTGGTCGGCGACAGCCTGAGCCTGGCTCGCGAGGGCGCCAAGACCGATGCCGATATCATCGTCATGGCCGGCGTCCATTTCATGGCCGAGACCGCCAAGATACTGAGCCCGGAAAAGACCGTGCTGATCCCGGACGTGCGCGCCGGCTGCTCGCTGGCGGAATCCATCACCGCCGCCGATATCCGCCTGTTGCGCCAGCGTTATCCGGGCGTGCCGATCGTCGCCTATGTCAACACCTCCGCCGATGTGAAGGCCGAGGTCGATATCTGCTGCACCTCCGCCAACGCGGTGCAGGTGGTGGAATCGCTGGGCGTGCCGGAGGTGATCTGCCTGCCGGACGAATATCTCGCCCAGTACGTCGCCAGCCAGACCAAGGTCAAAATCATCACCTGGCATGGGCACTGCGAGGTGCATGAGCGCTTCACCGGCGCGGAAATCCGCCGCCTGCGCGAAGGCCAGGACAATCTGGTCGTGCTCGCCCACCCGGAATGCCCGCAGGACGTGCTGGCCGAGGCCGATTTCGTCGGTTCCACCGCCGGCATGTCCGACTATGTCGGCAACCGCCAGCCCAAGCGCGTGGTGCTGATCACCGAATGCTCGATGGCCGACAATGTCGCCGTGCAGAATCCGGGCGTCGAGTTCCTGCGGCCGTGCAATATGTGCCCGCACATGAAGCTGATCACTTTGCCCAAGATCCTGCACGCGCTGCAGACCATGAGCACTGAGGTCGTGGTCGATCCGGACGTCGCCGCGCGCGCGCGCCGCTCGGTCGAAAACATGCTGGCCGTCGGCCGCAAATAAGTTTTTACGTTAGGGTTTGGCATGCTCCCCCAATACCTCGTGCGCGAAGCGGTCCAGCGCGCTTTGGCCGAGGATATCGGCCGCGGTGACATTACCACCGACGCCCTGATCGACGGCGCCGCGCAGGCTTCCGCCCGCCTGATGGCGCGCGAGCCGGGGATCGTCGCGGGGCTGGATTTGGCGGAGGCGGCGTTCCGCGGCGTCGAGCCCGAGATAAGCTTCGAGCGGCTGATCGCGGACGGCCAAACAGTGAAGACCGGCGACATCATCGCCCGCATCTCCGGCAGCGCCCGCGCATTGCTGTCGGCCGAGCGGGTGGCGCTCAATTTCATCACCCATATGTCCGGCATCGCCAGCCTGACCGGCCACTACGTCGCCGCCGTCGCCGGCACCAAGGCCCGCATCGTCGACACCCGCAAGACCCTGCCGGGGCTGCGTGTGTTCGAGAAATACGCCGTGCGCATGGGCGGCGGCGCCAATCACCGCTTCGCGCTCGATGACGCGGCGATGATCAAGGACAACCACGTCGTCGCCGCCGGCGGCATCGGTCCAGCGGTGCGCCAGGTGAAGGCCGCCGTCGGCCACATGGTCAAGGTCTGCTGCGAGGTCGACCACATCGATCAGATCGAGGAAGCGCTGGAGGCGGGGGCCGATGTCCTGCTGCTCGACAATATGGGTTCCAACACGTTGGCCGAAGCCGTCCACCTCATCGCCGGCCGCGCCGTCGCCGAGGCCTCGGGCAAGGTGTCGCTCGACACGGTGGCTGCCATCGCCGCCAGCGGAGTCGATGTGATCTCGGTGGGGCGGCTCACGCACAGCGCCCCGGCGCTGGATATCGCCCTCGATTTCGACGATTGACCGACCTTGTTACATCGCGGCTAAGGCTCCGCACCTGGCGCGACAGCGACCTCGAGCCTTTCGCAGCGCTGAACGCCGACCCCGAGGTCATGCGCTATTTCCCCGAACCGCTCGACCGCGCCGCATCCGACGCGCTGGTCGGCCGGATCAAGGCCCATTTCGACCGGCACGGCTTCGGTCCCTGGGCTGTCGAGATTCCCGGCGTCACGGACTGCGCCGGCTTCGTCGGCCTGATGTTCCCGGCCTTCGAGGCCCATTTCACCCCTTGCATCGAGATCGGCTGGCGTCTTGCCAGGCCTTATTGGGGCAAAGGCTACGCCACCGAGGCCGCGGCTGCCGCGCTGGATTATGCTTTCGGAGTTCTGCAAGCGGATGAAGTCGTCGCGATCACCGTCCCCGCCAACCGGCCGTCGCGCGCGGTGATGGAGCGGCTTGGGATGGTCCGCGACCTGGATGGCGATTTCGACCATCCGAACCTGCCGGTCGGCCATCTCCTGCGGCGGCACGTGCTGTATCGGAAGAAAAAGCCGCCAGCGGTGCTAATCCCTAGTTTCACCCTCTCCTGATCTCCCCCATCAAGGGGAGGGACACTAGGTTTCGAGCCCTCTCCCTTGATGGGAGAGGGTTGGGTGAGGGTGAATGCTGGGCTGACGGAAGGCTGGTGAGCCTATAACCTAATTCGGCAGATACACCGCAATCCCCATCTTCGCCCCGGCGTCGCGCATCAGGCTGGCGAAGCGCTTCAGGTCGGCGATGGCGCGTTCGGCCATCTGGCGGGGCGGAGAGGTCGGGGCGGCCGGCAGGGTCTCGCGCTCCAGAGGCGACTCCAGCAGGGAGACCGACTCCTCGGCATGGTCCAGCGCGTGGGCGATGCGCTGCGCCCCGGCGGGGTCGATGCGGCCGACGATGGTGCTGAGGCCCGGGCGGGTCTCGCCGCCGAAATCGCCGGTCCACACATTGCGGATGCCGCGCAGGGCGAAGACGAAATCCTGATAATTCTGGGCGCTGAAACGGGAGGTCAGCTTGTGCGGATCCTTGGTGTCCAGCGCTGCGCCCAGCCGGGCGATCGCCAGATCCTGTCCGGCCAGCAGGGCGACGCCGTTCATGATCCGGCCCAGCGCCTCGCGCTGGTTCAGCAGCCGGAAGGCGGCGGCGTAGCTGTTGCGGCTTTTCGGGTCCCAGGATTCGACCAGATAATGCATGTCGTCGACCAGCATGTCGGCGGCCAGCTTGAGATAGGCCCGGCGGCGGTCATTGTTGGGCTGGTTGGGCAGATAGTCGGTCACCGGCCGGTCGCCGGGGTCGCCGATGTCTCCGGCCGGCTCCTGGCCCCACAGCAGGAACTCGATCGCGTGCCAGCCGGTGACGGCGTGGCCGGCCTTGACCTGGGCGAGCAGGGTCTGGCGGGTCAGCGCCTGCTTCATGTCGTTGACGATGCCGGCCGTCGGATTGTCCTCGACATAATCGATCGCCGCCGGGTCGACCGGCCAGCCGTCCAGCCTGGTCAATGGTCCCTGCTCGTTGTCGGCGGCATCGATCGGGCCGTCATAGAAGCGGAAGGCCTCGGTCAGCAGCCAGCTGCGCCGCGCATTGATCCAGGCGTCGCGTGCCCGTGTCAGCGTATTGTCGTCGGGCGTGGCCAGAAAGGCGTCGAGCGCCGTGTGCAGGGCCTGGGCGTCGGTCAGCGCGGCGGCATAGGTATCGGCGGCCAGCTCGGCGTAACCCTGGATCTCGGCCTTGGCGTCGAAATTGGAGTTTCGCCGGTCCGCGCCGGCGATGCGGTAGGTGAGGGGCGCTTTTGCCGCAGGCTGCAATGCAGCGCTGGCCGGCCTGGGCGAATCGGCGGCAAGGCTTTGGCCCGAAACGGAGAGCCCAAGCGCAAGAGAGACAAGAATACCTTTCGAGGGGATATTTTTGTAACTCAATGAATTTTCCCGCACTGTCCAGGTTAGATTGCGCCCTCGAGAGCCTGCTTCATACAAGGCCAGTCCGGCATATGCCAGCCTTCCGCCCTCCTCCTGTGGAACAAAGAATTCCGATCGTGCATACATGGTATGCTGTCGATTAGCTGCGGTGCAGCGCCCCGAATCATTGACTCACGGGGCTTCGTACGTATGTTCACCTCACTGCCGCGACATGCGGCTCAATCTTCGTATTCGACAGCACGGAAGTCTGACTGCCATGCGGCGGCCATGATCTTCTATTACGCCGAGGAAGATGTTAGCGCGGCTGAGCTGCTTCGCAGCGACCCCGCCCAGCTATGGGAAAAATACATATGCACAAACCGCTTGCCGGAAAGAACGTCGCTATTTTGGTCGCCAGCGGCTTCGAAGAGCTGCAGATGACCGAGCCGCAGAAGGCTCTGCTCGCGCTTGGCGCCGGCATTAAGCTGATCGGCCCCGAGAGCCTGGCCAATGGCTGGCACGGCGACTCCTGGGGGCACTATTTTCCGGTCGACGGCCAGCTTTCCTCCACGCTCTCCGCTGACTACGACATGCTCCTGGTCCCTGGTGGCGCGCGCAGCATGATCAAGCTGGCGCAGACGCCGCACACCAAGCGGGTCGTGTCCGCGTTCATCGACGATCAGAAGCCGGTGGCCCTGATCGGCGACGGTGTCGAGATCCTGGTGATCGCCGACCGTGCCGAGGGTGTGGTCGTGACCGGCGCCGAGCAGAGCAAGGCCGCGCTGGAAGGCGCCAAGGCCGAGTGGAGCGACGAGCCGATCCAGATCCATGGCAATGTGCTGACCGCCAAGGGCGACGACATCGCGCTGTTCGTCAGCGAGATGACCAGCCTGTTCCTGGGCCAGGAGCAGGTGCGGGACGCGGCATAAGCCGCGCTTCGCCAAAGGGCAGGACCTTACTGAATGCGAGCAGAAACCCAAGCAATCGCCGACGACATCGAAAGGTCGTTGACGTTGCTGAGGAGGCATCTTTGACTGGGAGAACGCGCTCCGCCGCCTCTCCGAGCTGAATGCCCTATCCGAAGATCCTGCCCTCTGGAACGATGCGGGGAAAGCGCAAGCGCTGATGCGCGAGCGCACCCAGCTCGACCAGAAAATCTCCGCCGTTCAAGAGATCGAACGCGACCTTGCCGACAATCTCGGTCTGATCGAGATGGGCGAGGCCGAAGGCGAATCGTCGATCGTCGAGGAAGCGCATGCCGCGCTGGCGGCGACCAAAGAGATTGCCGCCAAGAAAGAGCTGGAAAGCCTGCTTTCCGGCGAGGCCGATCCCAACGACTGCTTCCTGGAAGTGAATGCCGGCGCCGGCGGGACCGAGGCCCAGGATTGGGCCGAGATTCTGCTGCGCATGTATACGCGCTGGGCCGAGCAGCACGACTATAAGCTGACCCTGGTCGACGAGTCGCCGGGTGAAGAAGCCGGTATCAAATCGACGACCCTCCAGGTTTCGGGCGCCAACGCCTATGGCTGGTTGAAGACCGAATCGGGCGTGCATCGCCTGGTCCGCATTTCGCCGTTCGACAGCGCCGCGCGCCGCCATACCAGCTTCGCCTCGGTCACGGTCTGGCCGGTGATCGACGAGAACATCGAGATCGAGGTGCTGGACAAGGACCTGCGGGTCGACACCTACCGGGCCTCCGGCGCCGGCGGCCAGCACATCAACAAGACCGACAGCGCCGTACGCATCACCCATATCCCGACCGGGATCGTGGTGGCGTCGCAGCAGGAACGCTCCCAGCATCAGAACCGCGCCAAGGTCATGACGATGCTGAAGGCGCGCCTCTATGAGCTGGAGCTGCGCAAACGCGAGGAAGAGGTCGCCGCCTTCCAGGGTGAGAAGAGCGAGATCGGCTGGGGCCACCAGATCCGGTCTTACGTCATGCAGCCCTACCAGATGGTGAAGGACCTGCGGACGGGCGTCGAAAAGGGCAACGCCCAGGGCGTCCTTGACGGCGATATCGACGATTTCCTGGCCGCTTCGCTGGCCGGCAAGGTCAGGGGCAACGAC
>DATBAZ010000280.1:0-11433 GCA_036271255.1 Alphaproteobacteria bacterium | reverse complement strand
ACGCAGTCGCAAGGATCACGATCGCCGCAATCTTGACCAGCAACCGCGCCAAATCCCGCTGGTTCATATCCGCCTCCCGGTGGTTTCCTCAAGGCATCATAGCGGGGCGAAAGCGCGTGCACATAGGCGGTGTAGCGATTCGCGATGAAACCAACTCCGGTCCGGCGCTGTTGATATCCGAGGGGCATCTGCGTCCCCGCCCGGAGTTTCCATGCGTATCACCCTAGCCGCCCTGCCCCTCGCCCTGGTCCTCACTTGCGGCGCCCAGGCCGCCGACGCCCCGACCGCTACCGTTGCCTCGGTCAGCGACCTGGCCAGCCTGTTCGAGGGCGAGTTCACTACCCTGCCCGCCGCGGCCAGCGCCGCCAAGCCGCCGCCCAACGTGCTCTACAACCTCGCCAAGCGGGTACATGTCTCGTCGATCGGCGATGAGGTCGTCTATGCCGAGCAGCATACCCAGGGACGGGACGGGCCGATGCAGTGGCAGCGGCTCTATGCGTTCAAGCTGGATGACGAACAGGGGCTGATCGTGATGACGCCCTACGACTTCGCCAACGGCCAGCAGCTGAAGGGCGCCTATGCCGACCCGACCCCGCTGGCGAAGCTGCAGCCGACGGCGCTGAAGCAGCAGCCCAACGGCTGCATCGTGCTGTGGCGCAAGGCCGAGAACGGTTTCCAGGGCACGCTGAAGCCCGGCTCCTGCAAAGACGCGCCAACAGGCGCCGACGCCAAGGACAAGACCCTGATCGGCAAACCGGCGATCACGGTGACGAAGACGGAGTATACGGAGCAGCCGCAGGGCGGGTCGGATACGCCCATCGTGTTTCGACGACTGCGCTAACGGGTTGCCGCTGGTAAGCGAAACGCATACCATAGAGTAAAGACACCTGCGGAGCCGCAAATGACCACGGTTGAGAAAATCACCATTGCGTTGACCCGCGAGATGGCCGGTTTCGTTCGGAATGCGGTAGAGACCGGCGAATATGCATCGACTAGTGAGGTCATCCGCGACGCGGTGCGCGAATGGAAGGAACGACGAGACCTGCTCGGCTACACGGTGGAGGAACTCCGGAGTCTGGTCCAGGAAGGGCTGGAAAGCGGGCCGAGCGAATACGCATCAATGACTGAGGTGAAAGCCGAGGCACGTCGCCGGCTCAAGGGTTCGTCGTATAGCGCCTGACCATGCCGCGGATCATCAGAACCCGGCAAGCAGACGAAGACCTCATTGCCATTTGGCTAAGCATCGCCCCCGATAACCCTATAGCGGCAGATCGTGTTCTTGATGCGATTGAGGGGCGCTGGCAGCAGCTCGCACTTTATCCGCATTCAGGGATAGCCCGCGAAGATATCGCGGACGGCATCCGACACTTGGTTACCGGACAGTATCTGACGCTTTATCGGATCAGCATCGAAGCGGTCGAAATCATTCGCATCGTGCACGGCAAGCAGAAGATCGACCGTGAAACCATCCCGTAAGTCTGATTAAGCCGCAAACCGCGCGAACGCCTCCACCACCGACACATATAGATCCCGCTTGAACGGCACGATCAGGCCGGGCAGGTCATGCAGACCGACCCAGCGCCAGGCGCTGAATTCGGGATGGTGGTCGGCGGTGAGGTCGATGTCGGTGTCGCGGCCGGTGAAGCGGGCGGCGAACCATTTCTGCTCCTGGCCGCGATACTTGCCCTTCCAGGCGACGCCCACGAGATGGGGCGGCAGTTCATAGCGCAGCCAGTCCGTTTCGTGCAGCCTCTCGGCCCGGTCGGTGCCGATTTCTTCCTTGAGCTCACGCAGGGCCGCCGGCCACGGGTCCTCATGCTTGTCGATGCCGCCTTGGGGCATCTGCCAGGCGCCAGGCGTGTCGATCCGCTCGGCGGCGAAAACCTTGCCCTTGTCATTGAACAAAGCGATTCCGACCCCCCTGCGATAAGGCAGGGAGGCCGGGTCGATAGGCTTGCTCATGAGTTACCCGTAGTTAGGGGGCCGCTCAGTTGACCGCGCGGCTGTTGAACATCGCGACGCCGTGCAGCAGGTCGACAGCGCGGGCGAGCTGATAGTCGATCGGCTTGCCGCTCGGCTGGGTGGTCGCCTCGGCTGCGGTTTCGGACTTGTCGCTCTTGTCCTTGTCGGCCTTATCCTTGTCACCCTTGGCCTGCGGGCCCGGGGTGGCGCTGGACGAAGGCTGGCCCGGGCCGCCGGCGGCCGGGACGTTCGGCTTGGACGGATCGTTCGGGTTGGGCAGCGCGCCCTTGAGGTCGGCCTCATGCAGGCGCCCTGCCTGCTCGAGCTCCTCGATCTTGGACTGATGCACCTCGATATCCGGAGTGATGCCCTTGGCCTGAATCGAGCGGCCCGACGGGGTGAAGTACTCGGCGGTGGTCAGGCGCAGCCCGCCCTCGTTCTTCAGCGGCAGGATGGTCTGGACCGAACCCTTGCCGAAGGACTGAGTGCCCATGATGATCGCGCGGTGATGGTCCTGCAGCGCGCCTGAGACGATCTCCGCCGCCGAGGCGGTGCCGCCATTGATCAGCACGACCACCGGAATGCCCTTGGTCTTGTCCAGGCCGGGCTTGGCGTCCATGTGGTCGACATCATCCGGGTTGCGGCCGCGGGTCGACACGATCTCGCCCGAATCCAGGAAGGTGTTGGACACCGAGATGGCCGAATTCAGCAGGCCGCCCGGATTGTTGCGCAGGTCGATCACATAGCCGGACAGCTTGTTGCCGAGCTGGCCCTTCAGGTCGGTTATCGCCTTGTCCAGGCCCGGCTGCGTCTGCTCGGAGAAGCTGGAGATGCGGATATAGCCGACATTGTCGCTCTCGACCCGCGACTTGACCGACGGCACCTTGATGACCTCACGCGTCAAGGTCACCTCGAAGGGGTCGCCTTTCTCGTTATGGCGCAATGTCAGCTTTATCTGCGTGCCGGGCGCGCCGCGCATCTTCTCGACGGCGTCGTTCAGCGGGACGCCGACGATCGGCTCGCCGTCGATATGGGTGATGAGGTCGCCCGACTTGATGTTGGCCTTGAAGGCCGGCGTGTCGTCGATCGGGGATTCGACCTTGACGATGCCGTTCTCCTGCGTGACCTCGAGCCCCAGCCCGCCGAACTCACCCTTCGTCTGCGACGACAGGTCGGCATAGTCCTTCGGGTTCATATAGCTGGAATGCGGGTCCAGCGACGACACCATGCCGTTGATCGAGGCCTCGACCAGCTTGTCGTCGGGAACCGGCTTGAAATACTGGTTGCGGACGATCTCGAAGACATCAGCGTAGAGATCGAGCTGCTTGTACGTATCGGAGGGCTTGCTGACCGCCGCCTCGTAAGAGAGCGGGCCGACCACCAGGGTGGTCGCGATCACGGCGCCTAGAACCTTGTTCATCGAACTTTTCCTTTCACCCCACCCGGTGGCGCTGACGCCTCGGGATCGATAAATTGACCATTGCGCCGTAGTTCGTAGTAGAGCTCGGGAGACGCACCAGCCCGATCATCCATCGTCCCTATCGGTTCTCCCGCCGTCACCTGTGCTCCCACCGCAGCATTCACACGGGACATGCCTGCGATCAAACTAAGATATCCGCCGGGATGTTCAAGGATCAAGATTTCCCGGTAGCCCCGGAACGGGCCGGCGAAACGAACGGTTCCGGTGGCCGGGGCGGTCACGGTGGCGCCCGGGCGGGCGATGACGGTGACGCCGTGTGAGGTGGTGCCCAGCCCATCATTCTGTCCGAAGCGGATCTTGACCTGGCCGTTGACCGGCAGGCCGGCCGCGGCGGTGTAGTGCCCGGTCAGCGCCGCCGGGACAGCTTTTTTATCCTGCTTGGCCCGGCGCTTGGCTGCCTCGGCCTCCGCCTTCTGCTGGGCCTCGATCTTGGCCACCAGGTCCCGCAGGTCCCTGGCCTGCTCGGCGATCTGGCGGGCGTGTTCCTCCTCGGCCTGGCGGTCGCTCTCGGTCTGCTGATAGACCGCCTGGCGCTTGTCGATCAGGGACGCGAGATCGGCCTGGCGGGATTTGAGCACCCCGGACTGACGCTCGGTCTCGCGCCGCTTTGCCGCAAGCCTCTGGTCGGCGGTGTTGAGGCGGGCGATGTCCTGCTGGGTGCGCTTGGCGGCCTCGTCGGTGGCGTTCAGCGCCGAGCGCAGCAAGATCTCCGCCCGGGCGGCATCCACCGGCGCATCGAAGGCGGTGAGCAGCCCGCCGGGGGGAATGCGGGCGAGGCGCACCAGCCCGGCGGTCAGCTCGGCCAGCTTTGCCTTGTCGGCATCGAGCACCGTGGTCTCATGCTCGACGGAATCGGCCAGCGCGTTCTGCTCGGTCTCGAGCTTCGACAGCGTGGTTTCGCCGGCGCGGACCTGGGCGGCGGTATCGGTCAGAGACTTGCGCCGGGCCTGGAGTTCCTTCTCCATCTTGGCCGTCTTTTCGGCCAAGGCCGCGGCGCGGGCGCGGCTCTCGGCCGCCTGCTTCTCCAGCGCCTTCACCTGCGCGGCCGAAGGCGCCGCCGTGGCGGCCGGAGCAGCGGTCTTCTTGGGCTTGGCAGCCCAGGCGGGCTGAGCGGCGGCCAGCGCCAGCAACAAGACTGCGATAGGGCGCGTGATCGGCCTCGGCCTAGGCGGCTTTACGGTCTTCGGCGCCCGGACGGACGACCAGACTGTTGCCGGTCATCTCGGCCGGGGCCTGGATGCCCATCAGCTCAAGCAAGGTCGGCGCGACATCGGCTAGGCGGCCGTCCTTGAGCTTCACGCCATCCGGCCCATAGACCAGGATCGCCGGCACCTGATTCAGCGTGTGCGCCGTGTGCGGCCCGCCGGTCTTGGGGTCCTTCATCATTTCGCAATTGCCGTGGTCGGCGGTGATGAACATCAGCCCGCCCTGCTTTTTGATCGCCTCGGCGATGCGGCCGATGCCGTCATCCACCGCCTCCACCGCCTCGATCGCGGGTTTCAGCATGCCGGTATGGCCGACCATGTCGAGATTGGCGAAGTTCATCACCACGACATCGTAGGTCCCGCCGTCGATCGCGGCGATCACCTTCTCGGCCAGCTCCGCCGCCGACATGGCCGGCTGCAGGTCATAGGTCGCGACCTTGGGGGACTGGACCAGGATGCGGTCCTCGCCCTCATAAGGCTGCTCGCGGCCGCCGTTGAAGAAGAAGGTGACGTGCGGATACTTCTCGGTCTCGGCCGCGCGCAGCTGGCGCAGCCCCTGCTCGGCGATGACTTGGCCGAAGCCCTTGTCCAGCCGCTCGGGCTCGAACATGACCTCCATGACCTTGTTGAGCTCGCTGGAATATTCCGCCATCGAGGCGGCGCAGGCGAACTGGACGGTCTTGATTCGCGGGAACCCGTCGAAGGCGGGGTCGAGCAGCGCGGCCGAAATCTGACGGGCGCGGTCGGCGCGGAAATTGGCGACGATCAGCCCGTCGCCGTCCTTCATGCCCTGATAGCCTTCGATCACCACCGGCGGGATGAACTCGTCGTGCTTGCCGGCGGCATAAGCCTCGCGGATGCCGGTCAGCACGTCGGCGACCTGGGGCGCGTCAGCCGCGACGATCGCATTGTAGCCGCGCTCCACCCGGTCCCAGCGCTTGTCGCGGTCCATGGCGAAATAGCGGCCGCCCAGCGTGCCGATGGTGACGCCCGAAAGCGGCTTCAGATCGGCGAGGAACCGGGTGATCTCACCCTCCGCCGCCTGCGGGGGCACGTCGCGGCCGTCGGTCAGGACATGGATCACGACCGGCAGACCGGCCTCGCTCAGTGCTTTGGCCAAGCCGACGACATGGTTCTGGTGGGAATGGACGCCGCCCTCCGACACCAGCCCCAGGATATGGGCCGTCCCGCCCTTCGCCTTCACCTTGGCGATCAGGTTCACCAGCGCGATGTTCTGGGCGAACTCGCCGTCGGCCAGCGCCTTGTCGATGCGCGGCAGGTCCTGCATCACCACCCGGCCGGCACCCAGATTCATATGGCCGACCTCGGAATTGCCGATCTGCCCGGCGGGCAACCCGACCCACTCCTCCGACGCCTCAAGCAGGGCGTGCGGCGAATATTTCCAGAAGCGGTGCAGGTTGGGGGTGCGCGCCAGGGTGACCGCATTGTCGTCGGTCTTGTCGCGATGGCCCCAGCCGTCGAGGATGCAGAGCACGACGGGACGCGGACGCGCAGGACGCTTGTCTTTCTCAGTCATTTGAGCTTGCTCACTCTGGTCTTGTCGGCGCCGATGATGAGATCGGCGGTGTGGCGGTAGTCACCGTCGAAATGGTGGCCGCCCGCCATTTCAACACGATTGACCGAGGCATCCAATGCCTTGTCGGCGCAAACCGAATCCTTCTCCACCTCACCGAATACGCATTGTATGGGGATGCCCTTCAGCTTCATCAATTCCGGCAGGGTGGGCGGCCCGTCCGTATTGGTGCCGCCGACGATATCCGCGAGCCGGATCTCAAAGCTGGCATGCTCCGAGATGCCGAGCAGCGACACCATCCGGATCTCGGACTTCGTGTCGGCCGACAGACGGTTGACCATGAAGGGGATGATATCCGCGCCGAAGGAATAGCCCACCAGCATCACCCCGTTACCCAGTGCCTGCTTGCCGTAATGGCGGATCAGCCGGTCAAGGTCGGCGGCCATCGTCTGCGGCTCCTTCTTGCGCCAGAAATAGCGCAGGGAATCGATGCCGACGACGAAATAGCCCTGGTCGGAGAGGTAGCTGCCGATCTTCTTGTCGATGTCGCGCCAGCCGCCGTCGCCGGAATAGAAGATCACCAGCGGATGCTGTCCCTCCTTGCCGGCCGCCGGCGGAATCTCGACGAGCGGCAAACCGTCGACAGAGGATTCCGTCTTGCCCATCTTGGCAAGCTGCGCCATCGCCTCGTCGACCGTGGCGATGTCGTCATTCCTGGGCGCGACCGGATGCGCCGTCGGCATGCCGGCAACGAAATCCTTGAGCCCGCCTTCAGGCCCGGCGAAGGCCTCGGACGGGGTGAAGAAGAAAGGCGCGGTCGGCGCCAGGAACCACTTGGTGTCGTGGTTGCCGACCGGGCCGTACCGTAGCGGCGCGCCGTCCGGCGATACGGTGGGCAGGCACATCTTGTGGCCGACATCGAAGGTAGGGTCGAAGCGGAGCGCGACGGCGCCGGCGAAAGTGTTGGGCAGGACCTGGGCGGCGGCGGCATAGGCGATGCCGGCCCCAGCGCCGATCCCGACGATCAGCGGCGGCTTGTACTGAGCGTAGGCTGGGAGCGTTTGCTCGATATCGCGCGCCGTCGTCTCCAGGTCGCGGGTCACCAGGGTGCATTCGTGATCCTCATGCCCCAGCGCGGCGCGATAGACCGGCAGTTCCAGCCCGACTACGGTGTTGCCGCCAGCCGCGAGATGCTGGGCCAGCGCCGCCGCGGCATCGTCCCAGCCCTGATTGTCGGAGATCACGATGACGAAGCCGTCGGGAGTCTTGCCCTCCGGTGGGGCATAGTAATGGATCGGGTAGAGCGGGCTGCCGTCGACCCGGGTCGGCTTCAACGCTTCCCCCGCCCTGCCCGTCCCGGAGATGCCGAGCACAAGGACCAACGCAACACAGACAAGACGAATCACTTCAGCAAGACCCCGCGCAGTCCGCCGGCGATCAGCGCAGCGGTATCGGAAAAGACGCCGACCGGCGTCAGCCCACCCTGGCAGACGAGATAGCGCGGTTCCCACATCGGCTTGAACTTGTCCTTGAAGAGACGCAGGCCGCGGAAGTTATAGAAACGCTCCCCGGCCTGGAAGACGAGCGCCCCCAGGCGCTGCCACAGCGGCGCCAGGTCGCGGCCCGCGAGGCCCGAGAGCGGCGCCATGCCGAGGCCGAGCCATTCGAAGCCCTGGTCTTTGGCCCACAGCATCAGCTTGGCGAACAGGAACTCCATCGTATAGGGCGAGGCGCCGGGATCGAAGCGCATGACGTCCACCGCCGCCTGGCGCCCTTCCGGCGCCGCCCAGATATTGGTGAAGGCGGTGATCCGGCCATTGACACGCACCACCGCGATATCGAACTCGCTCAAGTAATCCGGATCGAATGCGCCGACTGAGAAGCGCTTTTCCGCAGTGTTGCGGGTCTCGAGCCATGCGTCGGATATCGGCTTCAGCTCATCCAGCAGGCCGGCGGTCCGGTCGCGCGGCACGATATCGAAGGTGAGGCCGTCGCGCTCGGCCCGGCGCACGGAATAGCGCAGATCCTTGCGGCCGGGCTGATCGAGCGAGAAGTCCGTCAGGTTGACCCGCGCCTCCTCGCCCACCTTGATCGGCGTCAGCCCGACATCGAGGTAGAAGGGCAAGGTATCGCCCGAGACCTGATAGAAGGCCGGACGCCCGCCGGCCCGATCGCAGAGCTCACGGAAGCGCCAGATCAGCTCGGGCACCTCGGCAGCCGGTCCGACCGGGTCGCCGAGCGCGACCCAGCTTCGGCCGCGGACGGCATACATGATGAAGGCAGTGCGCGCGTCGTTGAACAGCAGCGCCTTGTCTCGCAGATAGACGACATTCGCCTCGGCCCGGTCAGCGGTCTTCAGAATGTCGCGAACGGCGTCCATTTCCGTATCGGTCGGCAGGTGCGGCTTGACCGGGCTTGGCCGCAGCAGGTGGCTGAGCCCGAAGACCAGCAGGATGAGGACGACCAGAAAGGTGGCGCGCAGCGAGCGCGGCGCATGCTCGGATACGGCGAACTGCCACCACAGCTCGTTCGAATATTCGACATGCTTGGTGGTGAAGAAGACGAGCCAGACGATGCCGCCGATGACGCCGGCGATCGCCATCAGCCAGGGCAGGCTGACGCGCAGGTCGGTCACCCGCGCCCGGCGATAGAATTCGCCGCGGCAGGCGATCAGCACGCCGGTGATGACGGCGAGCACGGTCGCCTCCTCATAGTCCAGCCCCTTGACCAGCGAGACGACGACCGAGGCCGCGAGCGCCAGGACCGAGATGTACCAGGCGATATCGAGCCGGCGGTACAGGCCGCGCGCCAGGATCAGCAGTGCCAGCCCGATCAGGCTGCCCAGGATGTGGGAAAGCTCGAGGATCGAGAGCGGGACGACGTCCTGGAGTAGCTCCATGCGCCAGTCGGTCTCCGGCGCCGCGCCGGAGATCAGCAGGATGATGCCGGCCACGAAGACCAGGGCGGCCATGAAGGGCGGGGCGAGCCGGGATCCCGCCAGCCCGATCACCCTAAGCTGCTGGGTCAGCCGCGCCGGCCGGCGCAGGCGCAGCTCGTTGGCGGCCAGCAGGACGCCGGCGACGACGAGCGGTATCAGGAAGTAGATCGCGCGATAGGCGACGATACCGCCCAGCACCGCGGCGGCGGGATCGCGGTGCAGGCCCAGCAGCATGACCGATTCGAACACGCCGATGCCGCCCGGCACGTTGCTGACCACCCCCAGCAGCAGGGCGATCGAGAACAGGCCGAGAAAGCCCCAATAGCCGATGCCGTGCAGCGGCGGGAGCACGATATAGAGCACGGCGGCGGCAAGCGAGATGTCGACGCCGGAGATCAGCACCTGGGCCAGCACCATCCGCGCCGAGGGCAGGGCGATGCGGATGCGCCAGATGCGGATTGGGTGCGGATTGACCGCGGCGGTAACCACGGTCGCCATGACCACCGCCAGCGCCACCGCGCCGAAGGTCGAGGCGGCGGAGGGCGGGATATGGGCGACCGGCCCCAGCTCACCCGGGGCGATCAGGAAAGCGAAGCTGCCGATGCCGAAGAGGCCGGCCATGAAGGTGATGCCGGCGAACAGCACCACCTTGGCGATGTCACCCGCCGAGACGCCGGCAGCGGAATAGAGCCGGAAGCGGACGCTGCCGCCCGAGATCAGCGCAAAGCCGATATTGTTGGAGATCGCATAACCCGTGAAGGAGGCGAACGAGACCAGCTTGTACGGCAGCCTGATCCCGACATAACGCAGGGCCGAGACGTCATAGAAAGTCAGGACCCAATAGCTGCCCGCCGTGCAGACAAGCGCGAGCAGTATCTGCCGGGCCGAGAGCGACTTCAGCTGGGCGATGATCTGGTGATAGTGGAAGTCGCGCAGCACGTGCTGCATCGCCCCTAGGGCGAGCAGGAAGATCGCGATGGTCGCGATCAGGCTGGCACGCTGCTTCACGCCCTCCCACAAAGTGGCGGGCGGAGCCTCGATCTCAGCCGGTTCGTGTGCGGACGAGGAGCTCATACGCTTCCGTAAACTCAAATCCCTCGAAAAACGTTCGCGAATTCAAACTGCTTACATAAATTGATCACGCTGGACCGCGTCGGATAATCGCTTTTTCGCGTGATATATTAACATTATTCACGGTGATAGGGATGCCCGGCGATGATTTGCTGGGCACGGTAAATCTGTTCGACCAACATCACCCGCGCCAGGCGGTGCGGCCATGTCATCCGGCCGAACGCCACCGTCGCGGCCGCCCGCTTCAACACCGTCTCGGCGTGGCCGTCGGCCCCGCCAATGGCGAAAGCCAGCTCGGCGACGCCCTGGTCGCGCCATGCACCGACCCGCCCGGCGAAATCGGCGCTGCTCCATTCGGCGCCATGCTCGTCGAGCGCCACCAGGGTCGCCCGCTCACCGATCGCCTCCAGCAGCAGCCGGCCCTCCTCGGCCTTGGCCTGGGAACCGGAGAGCGCGCGCTTCAGCTCGACCTCGCGCACTGTAACCGGCCAACTCAACCGCTTGGCATAATCCTCGAACAAGGCGCGGCTAGGCGCATCACGCAAACGTCCAACGGCGGCGATGACGATTTTCACAGCCGTCTATTCGACGAAAACTATGGCGTTTTCAGGGCTGGGGCGCAGCGGCAGCGTTCTGCAGGACCGGCGGCTCCAGGCCCCACATCTTTTCGATGGCGTAGAAGTCGCGCACTTCCGGGCGGAAGAGATGGACCACGGCATCGCCGCAGTCGATCAGCACCCAGTCGCCCTGAGGCAGGCCCTCGACCTGCATGCGGAACGACAGCTGAGGTTGAAGCTTGCGGACGATATGATCGGCCATCGCGCCCACCTGCCGGGCCGAGCGGCCGCTGGCTATGACGATGAAATCGGTGAGGTTGGATTTCCCGCGCAGATCGATCACCACGATATCCTCGCCCTTGTCGTCATCGACCGACTTGACGATCGCGTCCTTCAGCAGATCCGGCGCCGGATCGATGGACAGGGCGGGTTGATCGGCTTCAGGAGCCCCGATGGACGAGGCTGGGGTGGTCGAGCGTGCTATCGGGGTCTTCTCCAAAACAGAAAGGGTCATGCCGGCGTCGATATCCTTAAAAATAGAGGCGGTGAAGCGGCTGCGCAATGAGTCAGGGCCGAAGTCGCGCGCCGCCGTGCGCAGTTGCGTGGAAGACAGAGGCTCCAGCCGCGAGGGAAAGAAGATCCAGGCCGGCGGCGTCGCCGTCACCAGATCGCGGGGATGAGCCTGA
>DATBAZ010000279.1:0-2956 GCA_036271255.1 Alphaproteobacteria bacterium | reverse complement strand
ATACTGCCCAACGCCCGGATCGCCGGATTCGACATCTCCAATCACGGCCTCGCCAGTGCGCTGGACGAGATCAAGCCGCACCTGTTCAAGTACAAGGCGCAGGACCGCTACCCCTATGGCGACAAGTCGTTCGACCTCGTCATCTCGCTGGGCACGCTGCACAATCTGAAGCTGTTCGAGCTGGAGACCGCAGTCCAGGAGATCGAGCGGGTCGGCAAGAACAAGTACATCATGGTCGAGGGCTACCGGAACGAGTTGGAGCAGTTCAACCTGGAATGCTGGGCGCTGACCGCGGAATCGATCCTGCACACGTCGGAATGGATCTGGCTCTATAACCGCTTCGGCTATACCGGCGATTACGAGTTCATCTATTTCGAATAAGCGGGTGTGCCGGAATGAAGATCAAGACCGCCAAGGCGGCCATCCTGGTGCAGTCGGGCGCGCCGCTGGTGGTGGACGAATTCACCCTGCCGGACGAACTCGGCGTCGGCCAGGCGCTGGTCAAGATCCTGCACAGTTCGATCTGCGGGGCGCAGATCAACGAGATCGCCGCCGCCAAGGGACCGGACAAGTTCCTGCCGCACCTGCTGGGCCATGAGGCCTCGGCCCAGGTTGTGGAGACCGGGCCCGGTGTCACCAATGTAAAGGCCGGCGACACGGTGGTGCTGCACTGGCGGCCGAGCCAGGGCATCCAGAGCCCGACCCCAGATTATCGCTGGAAGGGCGCCAAGCTCAACGCCGGCTGGGTGACCACCTTCAACGAATATGCCGTGGTGTCCGAGAATCGGATGACGCCGATCCCGTCCGACTACGATCTCAAGATCGCGCCGCTGCTGGGCTGCGCCGTGACCACGGCGGTTGGCGTCGTCAACAACGACGCCAAGGTAAAGATAGGCGAATCCGTCGCGGTCTACGGCGCCGGCGGGGTCGGGCTCAATATCGTGCAGTTCGCGGCGCTGGCCGGCGCCTATCCGATCGTCGCCATCGACCTGCTGGACAACAAGCTGGAGATGGCCAAGGCGCTGGGCGCGACGCATGTGATCAACGCCGCGGCGACGGCGGACGTGCCGGCGGCGATCCGCGCCATCGCCGGCGCCAAGGGGCCGGACAAGGTGATCGAGACCACCGGCGTGCGCGCGGTGATCGAGCAGTCCTACGACATCACCCATCCGGACGGCATCTGCGTTCTGGTCGGCGTGCCGTCGGAGAAGGTGACGATCGACAGCCTGCCGATCCATTTCAACAAGGTGCTGACCGGCTCGCACGGCGGCGACGCCCATCCCCATATCGACATTCCCCGCATCCTGAAGCTGGATGAGGCCGGTCGGATCAGCTTCGACGGGCTGATCACCCACGAATTCACGCTGGACCAGGTCAACGAAGCGCTGGATGTCGTGCGCAGCGGCCAAGGCGGCCGCGTGCTGCTGAATATCGGCTAGGGCCTGCCCTAAGGCCGCTTTACCACCAGCCCTTGGCCAGTCGGCAGTTCCAGGACTGCGTAGCCGCGTTCGGCGAAGAACCGGTCTTCCGCGTCTCTCTGCGCCTTGAACGGCAACCAGCCGTAATCGTCCAGCACGATCAGCCCGCCGGGCACGATCCGGTCGAACAGCATGTCCAGCGTATCGATTTCCGGCTTGGCGGCGTTGAGGTCGATATGCAGCCAGGCGATCCGGTCCGGCGCCCACCCCTCCAGGCTTTCGGGCAGGAAGCCTCTATTGACGCTGACCTGCGGATACGGAGCGAAGCGGGCCGTGACGCCTTCGTAGAGGCCAGGCTTGCGGTAATGGGAATTCGCCATATCGATATAGTTGCCGTAGCCGGCATATTCGCCCGCGACCACACGGCCCGGGTCGATTCCATCGAATGAGTCGAACAGATAAAGGCTCCGGCCGCTGTCCAGCAGACCGGAAGCCAGCAGTACCACGAACGACATGTCGCCCTGGAAGACGCCGCATTCCACGAAATCGCCCTCGGGCAGGCGAAGCGCGGATTTCGCGGCCCAGACGAGAGTATTCAGCCGCCAGGCGATCGATTGCAGCGCATCATATTGGTCGTAGTCATGGGCGCCGCGCACCTGGTCCCACGCCCCGGCGAATGCCGGGTCGCCGAGGAAGCCCATCGCCTTGTCCAAGGTCAGCATCCGGTCGCCCCAGAAGAGGCTGTGGTGCTGCCCGCCCAGCAGGCGGCGCACGACGAAATCGATGAAGGCGGGCATGCGCGCCGGGTCGCCGAGATGCGACAGGAACGCCGCCTCGTCGAACGGCGGTGTCAGGGCCGCTTCCAGCCGGTCGGTCAATTCACCGGCTCCGCATTTGCGACGATCCGGTCGATCACCGCCCAGGGGCCGGGCGCGACGATGCCGAAACGGTCGGCCAGCGCGCGGCAATCCAGCGTCGTATGGCGCGGCGTTGCGCCCGGCGGCATGCCGGCCGACGCGGCCGGGACCGGCTCGATCAGCGCCGTGTCGGCGCCGATGCTGCCGGCGATATAGCGGGCCGCCGCCTCATAGGTCACGTCGGTCGGGCCGGTGAGCTGGAATATTCCCGGCACCCGCGCCCGCATCAGCGCCGCGATCGCCTGAACCGTGAGACGGGTCTCCACCGGCGCCAGCGCCATATCGGTGAAGGGCCTAATGGGCTCACCGGATTTGAGTGCCCGTACCCACCCACAGACCAGCGCCATGGCCGGCGAGACGATCTTGGACAGCCGCAGGACCGCAACCGGCGCGCCCGCTTCCATCAGGCGTTCGAGCCCGGCCTCCGCCTTCGCTTTCTGCCGCCCATACTCGCTGACCGGCGCGCGCGGCGCATCGGCCGGCATATGCGGCGCCTGGCCGTCGAACACCTGGTTGGTGGACAGGAACAGCGTGCTGATATCCCGCTCGGCCAGTCGCCCCGCCAGGGTCAGCGTCTGCGTAACATTGATGAAGGCTGAGCCTGCCGGGTCGGCGGCGCAG